>JALOLB010000008.1 GCA_025456225.1 Thermoanaerobaculaceae bacterium | reverse complement strand
TGTACCCCATGCCGAGCTGACAGGCCATGGCGGTGACGATCCCGGCCGCCGTGAAGCACAGCACGACGGCGAGCTGCGCCGCGAGCTTGCCCGCCAGGTACACCCAGTTGGGCACCGGCATGGTGTCGGTGACCTCGTTGAGCTTCACCGAGCGCTCGCGCCAGATGACCTCGCCGCTGTAGAAGGTGATGACGATGACCAGCAGGAAGATGAAGCTGCCCCGGATCGCCCCGATCATGAGGTGCGTGACGGGCCACACGGACGTCCCGAACATCATGTCGGCATAAAAGATGCTGCCCATGAGGTTGAGGATCCCGAAGGCCAGGATGACCGGGAACGGCACGCTCTTGAGGACTCCGGCCACCTCCAGGTGCGTCTGGTGGAGGAGCTGCCGGAACGCCGCACCCAGGGTGAAGCTGCGGGAGACCGCGGGGAGCCTGTCGGCGGGCTGCGTCGTCGATTCGAGCACGCCGTTGGAGCCGTTCGCCGCGGGCGTCACCTTGCCGTGCCGCCTCGCCGGTTGGGTGAAGCGGAAGCGGAGCAGGGCGAGGGCCAGCATCGCGAGCGCCACCCCGAGCCAGATCAGGCGGTTGGCGAGGAGGGCGCCCGAGAGCGGCGGCAGCGCCGTGTTGCTCTCCACCACCGTCCAGTAGCGGGTGGCCTGGCCGATGGCGGCGGCGCCGAAGGGGTCGAGCAGGGCGGCGAGGGGTCGGCTCTCGATGTCGCGGACCAGGGTCAGCGAGACGATGTAGGCGGCGAAGAACCCGACCACCGCCAGGTAGGTGTACAGCATGCTCCGCGACAGGCTGGCGACCGTGAAGAACGTCGCCGCGCTGAGGAGGAGGTTGGGCAGCGCCAGGACGAGGATCGCGTACAGGTAGGCCTGGGGCATGAACGGCCCGAGGCGGATCGGGTCGATCCACGGCATGGTGGTTCCGACGATCATGCCGAGCGGGACCCCGAGGAACGCCACGGTGGCGACGCCGAACGCCGCCAGGAAGCGGCCCAGCAGGTAGTCGGCCTTGCGGATCGGCCGCGAGAAGAACAGCTCGTAGGTGCCGGTCTCGAAGTCGCGCAGCACCGCCCCGGCCACGAACATCGTCGTGATGAGCAGGCTCATGATGCTGAGGACGAGGTGGAACTGCATGATCACCGCCGGGGCGTTGCGGTGAATGTTGCCGATGCCGCCGCCGATCCGCACGCTGTCGGAGACCGTGGCGCCGAACGCCATCATGAAGAAGACGCCGAAGACCATCCAGAGCAGCGGGCGCTTGATCTGGGTGCGGAGCTCGAACAGGGCGATTGCCTTGAGCATGTGGGATCTCCTGTCCGGCTACGCGGCCTGTTGTGACCTGAGTGTGGAGAAGTAGACGTCCTGGAGGTCCGCCTCGACCGGCTGGAACCCATGGTCGAGGGGGTCGTCGGAGAGCACGTGGATCATGACGCGACCGGCGAGCCAGCGCGACGAGATGACGGCGTGCTCGCGCCGGTGCTCCTCCAGGTCGGCCTTGTCGATGGTCTTCTGCCAGATCCTGCCCCGGAGCCCGTCCATCACGGTGCGCGGGTCGCCGGTGAGGCGGACCTGGCCCTGGGCGATGATCGCCATGCGGCTGCACAGCTCGGCCACGTCGGCGACGATGTGGGTCGACAGGATGACCACGACGTTCTCGCCGATCTCGCCGAGCAGGTTGAGGAACCGGTTGCGCTCCTCGGGGTCGAGGCCGGCGGTGGGCTCGTCGACGATGATGAGCTTGGGGTCGCCGAGCAGCGCCTGGGCGATTCCGAAACGCTGCTTCATGCCGCCGGAGAACGTCCCCAGGTTGCGCCGGCGCACCTCGTGGAGGTTGGTCATGCGGAGCAGCCGGTCCACCACCTCGCGCCGCTGCCGGGAGTCGGTGATTCCCTTGAGGACGGCGAAGTGGTCGAGCATCGCCTCGGCCGAGACGCGGGGGTACACCCCGAAGTCCTGGGGCAGGTAGCCGAGGATCCTGCGCACCGCGTCCTTCTGCTGCAGCACGTCGATGTCGCCGAAGGTGATGGAGCCCTCGTCCGCCTCCTGGAGCGTCGCGATGGTGCGCATGAGCGTCGACTTGCCGGCGCCGTTGGGGCCCAGCAGGCCGAACATGCCGTTCGGGATCTCCAGGCTCACGCCTCGCAGCGCCTGGACACCGTTGGGGTAGGTCTTGGAGAGGCTCTCGATGCGCAGCATGGCGGGTCCTTCCTTCGCGGCGGGAGCCCGGCATCGGCTCCCGCGGCGTCTTGGCTTGTCACATGCCATTACGTGAGGAGCGACTCAAGGGTTCCGAGCCCGCGCTCGCTGGGCGCGTGCGAGGCGCCAGGTTCGCGAGGTGGGCGCGCACTCCGTGCGCGGCATCGGCGCCCGGAGGGCGCCGCCCGGGCCCGGAGCGCCCGGATGCGCGGCTCGAAGATCCGCGCCCGCCTCGAAGCGGGTGCGGTCAGCCTGTCAGTGCCTGACGGAATCCGACCAGGCGGCGTGAGCGCTCGTCGTAGAGCCGCAGGCGCAGCGACCGCAGGCTCGAACGGAGGGTCAGGCGGTCGACCTTCTGGAACAGCGGCTGCTCGCGGAAGCACCTGGGCAGCCTGTAATTCGGGATCGCGGGGCTGAGGTGGTGGATGTGGTGGAAGCCGATGTTGCCGGAGAACCAGTGCAGCACCCGCGGCAGGTCGTACAGCGAGCTGCCCTCCATCGCCACCGCCACGTAGTCGCGCCGCTCGCGGCGCTCCCAGTAGACCGTCTCGAACTGGTGCTGGACGTAGAACAGCCAGACGCCGGCGGCGCCGGCCATCGCCAGGATGGGGAGCTGCACGAGCATCACCTTGCCGGCGCCCAGGGTGACGAACAGCAGCCCGAAGATGGCCACCAGCGCCAGGTTGGTGAGGTGCACGCTCAGCCTGCCCCGGTACCCCGTGCTCTCCCGCGGAAAGCGCTGCTTGACGAGGAACACGTACAACGGCCCGATGCCGAGCATCACCAGGGGGTTGCGGTAGAGCCGGTAACCCAGGCGCCGGAGCCACGACGCCCGGCGGTACTCCTCCACGGTCATGGTCATGACGTCCCCGAACCCGCGGCGGTCAAGGTCGCCGGCCGTGGCGTGGTGGCGCGCGTGCTCGTTCCGCCAGTCCCAGTAGGGTGTGAACACCAGGGTTCCCGTGATGAACCCCACGATGTCGCTGGCGGCCTTCGAGCGGAAGAACGAGCTGTGGCCGCAGTCGTGGAAGATGATGAAGATCCGCACCAGGAAGCCGGCCGCCAGCACCTGCACGGGCAGCACCAGCCAGTACGAGACGTCCAGGAGCAGGTACGCGAGCGCCCAGAGCGCCAGGTAGGGCACGATCGAGTTGCCGAGCTGCCAGAGGGAGCGCTTGAGGTCCGGGCTCTCGTAGGCGGCAACGGCCTGCTGCCAGGAGCTGCGGACCTCGTCGAGGAAGGCGCGCGATGCCTGATCGAAGCTACGCATGATTGTCCCAACAGTGCGCCGGGTGCCATGGATTCCCACCCGGCCCTCCGCAGCCCGGCGGACCGCGATGCGCGGCTCGGAGATCCGCGCTCACCTCAGCCGAGGCGCAACCGCGGGCGGGCTCTGGCGTAGAAGGCCGGTCGGCGCCTATGCTCCCGGCTGCCAGACGACCTCTGGAGGAGATGCTCATGCTGCGACCCACCCTGTTGGCTGCCATCCTCATGTTGCTACCGTGCCTCGCCGTGGCTGCCGGGCCTTCGGACCCCTACCTTTGGCTCGAGGAGGTCGAGAGCGAGAAGGCCCTTGCCTGGGCGAAGGACCTGAGCCGGGCCACCGTGGCCGAGCTGCAGAAGGTCAAGGAGTACAAGCCGATCTACGCGCGCACCCTGGAGATCCTCGACGCCAGGGAGCGCATCCCGACGCCGGGGCTGTGGGGCACCGAGGTCTACAACTTCTGGCAGGACCCCCAGCACGAGCGCGGCATCCTGCGGCGCACGAGCCTCGAGTCGTACCGGACCGCCAGCCCCGTCTGGGAGACCGTTCTCGACATCGACGCGCTCGTCAAGGCGGACGGGGTGCCCTGGGTGTACAAGGGCCGCACCTGTCTTGGTCCGGAGAACCGCCGGTGCATGGTGAGCCTCTCCCGCGGCGGTGCCGACGCCACCGAGGAGCGCGAGTTCGACCTCGTCACCAGGACGTTCGTCGAAGGCGGCTTCTCGGTGCCGGAGGCCAAGAGCTCCGTGACGTGGATAGACGCCGACACGCTCTGGGTCGCCACCGACTTCGGCGCCGGGTCGCTCACCACCTCGGGCTACCCGCGCATCGTCAAGGTGTGGCGCCGCGGCACGCCGCTGTCCGCCGCCACGGCGCTGTTCGAGGCCGGCGTCGACGACATGGGCGCATGGGTGACCTCGGTCGACACCCCCGAGGGCCGCTACAACCTGATCCAGGCCCTGCCGACCATCTTCACGGCGCGACACTACCTCGGCGTCGGCGGCCGCCTGGCGCGCCTCGACATCCCCGAGGACGCGGAGTTCCAGGGCGTCTTCCGGGACCGGGTGCTGTTCTCCCTGCGCAGCGACTGGGCGGCGGGAGGCGGCATGTTCCACCAGGGCGCGCTCCTGGCGGCCGGCGTCGACAGCCTCCTGCAGGGCAAGCCGGTGATCGAGGTCCTGTTCGAGCCCTCGGCGCGCGTCTCGCTGGCGAGTGTGGCGACGACCAGCGATCACGTGCTCCTGACCACCCTCGACAACGTGCGCGGCAAGCTCTACCGGCTGGCGCCCGGCAAGGGCGGCTGGAGCCGCGAGGAGCTGCCGCTGCCCGGCCTCGGCGCCGTCGACATCAAGACGGCGAGCGAGACCTCGGATGTCTTCTTCTACCAGTACCAGGACTTCCTGACGCCCGCGTCCCTGTTCCTCGTGCAGGGGGGAAAGAGCGAGAAGGTCAAGTCGCTGCCCGCCTTCTTCGACGCGACCGGGATGCGGGCCGAGCAGTACGAGGCGACCTCCAAGGACGGCACGAGGATCCCGTACTTCCTGATCACGCCGAAGGGGTTCAAGGCGGACGGCACGGCCCCGACCCTGCTGTACGGGTACGGTGGGTTCCAGAACTCCGAGACGCCGTCGTACGGCCCCGTGCTGGGCGCTGCCTGGCTGGAGCGCGGAGGCGTCTACGCCCTGGCCAACCTGCGGGGCGGCGGCGAGTTCGGCCCGAGCTGGCACAAGGCGGCCCAGAAGGAGAACCGCATCAAGTCGTTCGAGGACTTCATCGCGATTGCCGAGGACCTGGTGGCGCGGCGCATCACCTCGCCGAAGCACCTCGGCATCGAGGGCGGCTCCCAGGGCGGCCTGCTGGTCGGCGGCGCCTTCACCATGCGCCCGGATCTGTTCGGCGCCGTCGTCTGCCAAGTGCCGCTTCTCGACATGCAGCGCTATCACAAGCTCCTGGCCGGGGCGAGCTGGATGGCCGAGTACGGCGACCCCGACAAGCCGGAGGAGTGGTCGTACATCCAGACCTGGTCCCCTTACCAGATGGTCCGCAAGGACGTGAAGTACCCGAAGGTCTTCTTCTGGACCACCACCCGAGACGACCGCGTGCACCCCGGCCACGCCCGCAAGATGGTTGCCCGGATGCTCGAGCAGGGGCACCCCGTCTACTACTACGAGAACACCGAGGGCGGCCACGGCGGCGGCTCGGTGAATCGCCAGAAGGCCGAGATCAAGGCCCTCGAGTGGGCCTACCTCTGGAAGATGCTCCGCTGAGCCTACACGGGACCGCGCTTGAACGGTGAGCTCCGCCCGAACGGTGGGCCGCGCACCTTCCACGCGTTTCGTTCCGTCGGTTCCCTGCGCATGGCTCGAAAGGTGGGCCGCGCACTCCGTGCGCGGCATCGGCGCCCGGAGGGCGCCGGCGCGGCCCCGCGGGCCGCGATGCGCGGCTCGGAGATCCGCGCCCACCTTCGGACGCTGGACACCGCGCGCGGACCGGGGCAAAGTAGCGCCAAGGTGGGCGGCGACCTCCGGGCGGCGCCTCTCCGGGAATCAGGAGACGCCATGGCGAAGCAGGACGAACCCAACAAGGTCATCTACTCGATGGTGGGCGTGGGCAAGGTCTACGGCACCAGGCAGGTGCTCAAGGACATCTACCTCGGCTACTTCTACGGCGCCAAGATCGGCGTCATCGGGCTCAACGGCTCGGGCAAGTCGACCCTGCTGCGCATCATGGCCGGCCTCGACACCTCGATCCAGGGCGAGGTTGCCAAGGCGCCGGGATTCACCATCGGCTACCTCGAGCAGGAGCCGAAGCTCGACCCCTCCAGGACCGTCCTCGACGTCGTCAAGGAGGGCGCCCAGGAGACCGTCGACCTGCTGGCCGAGTTCGAGGCGATCTCCGACAGGTTCTCCGAGCCCATGGACGGCGACGAGATGGACCGTCTCCTGTCCCGCCAGGGCGAGGTCCAGGAGCGCCTCGACGCCCTCGACGCCTGGGACCTCGACTCCCGCCTCGAGCTCGCCATGGACGCCCTGCGCTGCCCCCCCGGCGACACGTCGATCTCCGTGCTCTCCGGCGGTGAGCTGCGTCGCGTCGCCCTGTGCCGGCTGCTGCTCCAGAAGCCCGACATCCTCCTGCTCGACGAGCCCACCAACCACCTCGACGCCGAGACCGTGGCGTGGCTCGAGCAGCACCTCCAGAAGTACGAGGGCACGGTCATCGCCGTCACCCACGACCGCTACTTCCTCGACAACGTGGCCGGCTGGATCCTCGAGCTCGACCGCGGCCAGGGGATCCCGTGGAAGGGCAACTACTCGAGCTGGCTCGAGCAGAAGCAGGAGCGCCTGCGCGTCGAGCAGAAGAGCGAGACCGAGCGCCAGAAGACGTTGCAGCGCGAGCTCGAGTGGATCCGCCTGGCGCCCAGGGCCCGCCATGCCAAGGGCAAGGCGCGCATCAACGCCTACCAGCAGCTCCTCACCGCCCGCCCCGAGGACGTGGCGAAGGACCTCGAGATCTACATCCCGCCAGGCCCGCGCCTGGGCGACGTGGTCCTCGAGGCCAAGGGCCTGTCCAAGGGGTTCGGCGACCGGCTGCTCATCGACGGCGCCGAGTTCCTCATCCCGCCGGCCGCCATCGTCGGTGTCATCGGTCCGAACGGCGCCGGCAAGACCACGCTCTTCCGCATGATCGTCGGCGAGGAGCCGGTGGACGCGGGGACCTTGCGCCTGGGCGACACCGTGCAGCTCGCCTACGCCGACCAGAGCCGCACCCTCGACCCCGAGAAGACCGTCTACGAGGTGATCTCCGAGGGGCTCGACGAGGTCATGCTCGGCAAGGTCAAGATGAACGCGCGGGCGTACTGCTCGCGCTTCAACTTCTCCGGCACCGACCAGCAGAAGAAGGTGAGCCAGATGTCCGGCGGCGAAAGGAACCGCGTGCACCTCGCGCGCATGCTCAAGTCGGGCGCCAACCTCCTGCTGCTCGACGAGCCCACCAACGACCTCGACGTCAACACCCTGCGCGCCCTCGAGGACGGCCTCGACCAGTTCGCCGGCACCGTCATCGTGATCAGCCACGACCGCTGGTTCCTCGACCGCATCGCCACCCACATCCTCGCCTTCGAGGGCGACAGCAAGGTCGACTTCTTCGAAGGCAACTTCTCCGACTACGAGGAGGACCGCAAGCGCCGCCTCGGCGACGCCGCCACCCGCCCGCACCGCATCACCTACCGCAAGCTGACGAGGTAGAGATGCGCACCATCCGCAGGGTCGGGACTCTCGGTCTCGTGGTGGTCGTTGCCTTCTTCGCGCTGCCTCGGCGCCTGCTCGGCTGCCTCGAGATCCCTACCCCCAACCCAGCCGCCGCTGTCTTGTACGTGCTCGCCACTGGGCCGACTGTGGAGGCCCTTGCCAAGGCGATCGAGGAGGGTGGTCAGCCCGGAGTGCAGCGATTCGACCGAAAGCCCCGGGTAGGGTGGGTCCTCAGCACCTACGCACGGATGGGTGACTCCCAGCGTCAGCTCGTCCTCGACGCACTCTCGGCGCTCAAGCTCAGCGCTTCATCGCTGGTGAGGGAGGAAGCCTCGGAGTTCAGTGCGTGCATCGAGTCGGAGGCACTCTGTGGGTATTCGCCCCGCCCTGTCGTGGATGCGCTGAAAGCCTTTCGGGAGCTGCGTGGCATCCGGCCGGGTGATGGCCCGCCGACACACACAGACCGCGCCCACGCTCCCGAGAACCTCTTTGCAGAGAGGTTGCTCCTCTACTTGGACGGTCTCCTGCCTCGGGAGCGTCAGGCCAGGATCGAAGCCTGCCTTCGTGCACTGGCAGCGGTCGACTGCGACGACTTCCTCGCCGGACGTGCCTCGGATGTCTGCCGCGATCTTTCTCTTTGGGAGATGAAGTTCAGCAGCATGCATGTTCTCATCGCGGAGATCATGGCAGGGCCAGAGCTGAGCGGGCTTGTGCAACTCGTCACCGAGGCGGACAAGGCGACCTCTGCCCGGGTCGACGAGTACTTGGCAAGCGCTGCCGCCGCTTGTTGCGGCTGCGGAGCTTACGAGCTTCAGGTGATGATCCTCGAGTGGCGAAGGAGTCACCCCAGCGAGTTGAAGGCATGGTGCGACATCGAGGGGCTCTTCCGCCCCAGCGGCATGGTCGTACTCGGTGAACCGCCCGCAGCCACGCCCGCACCAGGCACGTCGCACGAACGCAAGTAGCACACGGGCCGGCACCTCGTATCAGCTCTGCTCCGGTGCCTGGTATCCCATACCGGTCATTGTTGTCAGGTGGACTGTTTTCCTGGCTTCTGCGGAGAGTGAGTAGCTGCGCCGAGTACGGCACCGATGACCATGCGGCACGACCTTGGGGCTGGCTCTGCGGTCGAGGACCTGCGCGAGGAGCCGCTGCGGGGCGAGCAGCTCGCCGCCGACTGGAAGGGCCTGAGGCGCTTGCGAGTCGGGCGGTATCGCGCCATCTACGCGTTCAACGGTGCCGAGCTGCTGATCCTCGTCGTCCGCGTCGGTCCGGCGGTATGATGGAGTCGAGGTGCAGCCATGACGCGAGCCGTGAAAATCATTGTCGAGAAACACCCTGACGGCTTTGTGGCGTACCCACTGGGCCTGCGCGGTGTGGTGGTCGGCGAGGGTGACACGTACGACGAAGCGCTCGCTGACGTCACGTCGGCTCTCGCATTCCACGTCGAGACGTTCGGGGAAGAGGCCATCGAGGCGGACCCCGTCGTGCTCGAGGCCTTCATCGCGGAAGCCGTCGTGAACCTCTGAGATGGGCAAGTTCCCGGTCGACGCCCGTAGGGAACGAGTCGTTCGGACTCTTGAAAGGTTGGGTTTCCGCCTGGTCCGGGAAGGCGAGCACATCGCCATGATCCGTGAGAATCCTGATGGCTCGCGGACTCCCCTCACTATGCCGAACCACGAACGGATCAAGAGCTCGACCCTCCGCACGATCTGCACCCAGGCAGGGATTGCGCGTGAGAAGTTCCTCCGAGCCTGGGAGCGGTCGTAGCAATCCCCGGTACCTGGTATCCCATTCCGCTCATTGTGCAATCGACGAGGGGTTCCGACCCGCTCAGCTCATGTAGCCGGTGAGGAGCGCTCGCTCCCAGTCGAAGCGGTGGCGCTGGCGGGCGAGGCGGGCCATCGACCGGTGGTCGTAGGGGACGGAGATGAGCGCAGACTCCCAGGCGTCGCCGTGCCGCTCGATGATGGCGTACCGCGCATCGGGCGAGCCCGTCTCGATGACGTGGGGGATCGGCACGGTGTCGTCGTAGCCGGGCACGCCGACACTCCCGGGGTTGACGATGAGCTGGCCGCGAGGGGAGCGCATGGACCGCGGGACGTGGGTGTGTCCGCACGCCACGACGGCGGCCGTCGCGCCGCCGAGTCGGTCCTCGACTTCCTGGGCCGTGGCCATTCGGACGCCGGCCGGCTCGACGGTCTCGAGGCAGTACTCGCTGTTGCTCCTCGGCGTCCCGTGGCAGAGGAGCACGTCGTCGCCGACGAGTCTCGTCGAGTCGAGGGATGCCATCCAGCCGAGCTCTCTGGCTGACAGTTGCGAGTGGGCGTACGTGTCGGAGGGACCCCATTCGGCGGAGCCTTGCGAGAGCACCTGCCGCTCGTGGTTGCCGGCGATGTGGACCCAGTCCCGAGCCATGAGGAAGTGGGCGGTCTCGAGAGGCAGGAGCGGCCCTGACAGGCTGTCGCCGAGGTTCACGACGTGGTCCACGCCGCGGCGTGTCAGGTCGAGAACGACAGCCTCGAGCGCGGCAAGGTTGCCGTGGATGTCAGCCAGAACGGCGATGCGCATGTGCTGTCTCCCCGGCCAGCTCGGCCTCGTCCCGAGATGCTACGGCAGGTGCAGGCACGGTGAAGCGGAAGGTCGCACCTTCGCCGGGCGGGCTCTCGGCGGTGATGTGGCCGCCGTGGGCCTCGACGAGCCGGCGGGTGATGGCGAGGCCGAGGCCCGCGCCGCCGGTGGCGCGCGAGCGCGAGCGGTCGCCGCGATAGAAGCGCTCGAAGACGTGCGGGATGTCGGCCGCGGCGATGCCCGGCCCCGTGTCGGCGACCCGGACCTCGACCATCCTCTCCTCCCCGTCGGCGGGTGCCGCCGATACGGTGACGACCCCCGACGGCGGCGTGTGGGCGAGGGCGTTGGCCAGGAGGTTGCGCAGGACCTGGGCGAGCCTGTCGGGGTCGGCGACGACGCGGAGCGTGGGAGGCACCTCCACCCTGATCGCGGCTCCCTGGACGGCCACTCCGAGGGGCCGGACGACCCGCTCGACGGCGTCCAGCAGCTCGAGCTCGCGGGGCTCCAGGCGGAGCTGGCCGGCCTCGGCGAGGGCCAGGTCCTGGAGGTCGTCCACGAGGTGCTGGAGCGCCAGCGCCTCCTCGTGGATCGAGTCGATGACCGCCGGGGTCGGCTCGAGGAGCCCGTCCTGCACCGCCTCGAGGTGGCCGCGGATGTTGGTGAGCGGCGTGCGCAGCTCGTGGGCCACGTCGTGCACCATCCGCCGGCGCAGCGTCTCGATGCGCTCGAGACCGTCGGCCATGGCGTTGAAGGTGCGCCCGAGCTCGCCGATCTCGTCGCGCGACGTGACGCCGGCGCGGCGGCTGAGGTTCCCGCCTGCCATCTCCCTGGCGATGCCGGTGAGCTCCTCGATCGGCCGCAGCATCCGCCGGGCGAGCAGGGCGGTCGCGGCGAGGGCCAGGACACCGGCGAGGAGGACGGTGGCCAGGGTGCCGCGCTCGACCGAACGGACGAGCTGGCGGCGCTGCTCGGAGACGGCGGGCGGCTCGCCGGAGAACGTGAGGAGGGTGCCGGCCGGCGTGCCGTCGGGGCCGGTCAGGATCTGCTGCCGTGTGCCCGGCTCCGGCGTGCCGACCGGGGGGATCACCCCTGCCGGCGGCGGCACCTCGCCCGACGAGGGCTCGATGCACGGCGTGGGCATGCCGCGCAGCATCTCCGGAAGGCTGGTGGCCGCGACGCGGCCGCTCGCGTCGAGGACGACGACGCGTGCGTCCTTCTGCGCTCCCTGGGCGCACGCGGCGCCGACGATCGCCTGCGCGCCCTCCCAGCTCCCCTGGGCACGGAAGTGCTCCTCCAGGTGGACACGGAGGTTCGGCACGTCGCCGCCGGGGGGGATCGCCATGAAGCGCTGCAGCTCGCGCCGGGTGATGCGGGTCGTGGCGATGCCGACGGCGACGAGCGAGACGGCCACCACCGTGCCGACCGTGACGAGCAGGCGGAACCGGATGCTGTGGGGCAGGGAGGCAAGGCGCCGGATCAGCCCACGTCGGGGGACGACCGCTCCTTCATGTGCCGTGGCCGGCGTCGCGCTGGCTCCATGCTCCGGACCTCGAGTTGGGCCAGGGCCGCAGGTCGATCCGTCGGGCGTCGGCGGGCCGCAAGGAGGATCCTGGGCAGGTTCGGGGGCGAGCGGATTCATCTGCGGCTAGCCATTGGGGCCGGACTCTCGTCCTGGTCCAGGTCCAGGTTTGGGAAGGTCATGTGCACCCCGGGAAACGATAGCCGACGCCGAAGACCGTGGTGATCAGGGCCGGGTGCCGGCGGTCGACCTCGATCTTGCGCCGCAGGTTGGTAACGTGGGTGTCGATGGTGCGGCCGGTGCCGCCGTAGTCGTCGGTGAGCGCGACCTCCACGAGCTCCTCCCTCGTGAAGACGCGACCCGGGTGGCGCATGAGGGTGTGCAGGATCGCGAGCTCGGACGGCGTGAGGGTGACCGGCTCGCCCCGGACGTGCACCTCTCTCGTGACCTCGTCGATGACGACGCCACCGGCCTCGATCCTCCGACCGCCGGCCGGCTGCCCCTGCCTGCCCCGGCGCAGCACCGCCTTGACCAGCGCGACGAGCTCCCTGGGGGAGAACGGCTTCGTGAAGTAGTCGTCGGCCCCGAGGTCGAGGCCGAGGATGCGGTCGCCATCCGTCGTGCGCGCCGTCAGCATGATGACCGCGGTGTCGGGCTGCGAGCGGAGGGCGCGGCAGACCTGCAGGCCGTCGAGGCCCGGGAGCATGATGTCGAGGACGACGAGGTCGAAGCCCTCGGCGCGGGCCGCGGCCAGCCCCTTCCCGCCGTCCGCGACGAGGGAGACGGCGAAGCCGGCGTGCTCGAGGTAGAGCCGCACCGTCTCCGCCGTCTTCCGGTCGTCCTCGACCACGAGCACGCGCCGGCCGGCCGCGCCGCTCGCGCTGGATACCAGAGTGCCGCCCACGGTCACTGTACGCACCGCCGCCGGCAGGGTTGCCGGAAACGCCCATGGTCACCAGCGGCAACCTGGACCTGCACGTGGACGTGGACCCGAGCCGGCATGTCAGCGCGTGTCACACGCTGAAGATGAACCGCGCCGGAGCACGTCGTGGTGGTGCTTGTCGTCGTTGACGCGGATCCAGGCTGCGGACCACGTCCACGACCACGTCCACGACCACGTCCACGACTACGTCCACGTCCAGGTTGGCGCGAGGGCTTCCGTGGGCCGTCCATTCGCGCCCTCCCCACGTCCCCTCCCGGCCTACCTCGCGTCGAAGCGCAGGAATCGGAGGTGGGCGGCCGCCGCCGCGAGGAGGGCCAGCAGCCCGACGATGGCGACGTCGACGGCCACCGCCGGCCAGATGTCGCCCGGGGCTCCCACCGGCTGGCGGAACCGCGGCAGCGACGTGGCGTCGATCCTCGCCCGACGCTGCGGCGCCCGCACGGAGACGCCGCTGGGGCCGCCGGCCGTGATCATGACGCGCCCGTCGTCGCCGGTTTCCTGGCGTCGGGCCGTGACGAAGGTGGCGAACTCCGTCTGATACGCCTGCAGCGACCGCTCGAAGCGCTCCTTGAGGGCGGCGTCGGTGCCGGCGAGGCGGGTTGCCGCCGTGGACAGGGCGGCCGCGGGCGAGACGCGTGAGATGGCGAGAGCGAGCCGGCGCTGTCGGGCCTGACGCGCGACGAGGTCCTCGCGCAGCCGCAGGCTGTTGGCCTCGATCTCCTGCTCGGCCAGCGCGTGGCGTCGCCGGAGCTCGTCGGTGGCCAGGCGTCGCGCCTCGTCGATCGCCGCTTCGTCGCCCGCCGCGGGTGGTGGCCCCTGCTGCTGTGTCCAGGCGACGAGCTCCCCGCGGAGCGCCTCGAAGCGCTGGCGGGCAAAGGCGTCCTCCTGGCCGGCGACCTCGCCCGTGCTGGGCACGGGGGCGAGACGCGTCGCCGCGATGACGGCGGCCCGAGGCACGATGAAGATGAGGACGACCCAGGCGACGAGCGAGGCGAGAAACGCCTGGCCCGGCCGGCGGGAGAGCGTGGAGACGAGCACTCCGAGCGCGACCCAGAACGTGAGGTAGGCGACGAAGACGACCGCCAGGCCGGCGAGCCGGCCCCACTCGGTCGCGCCGAGCGGGACCCCCGCGGCCAGCGCGAGCAGCACGGCGGCAATGCCGGGGATGGCGAGGGGCACGACGAGTCCGAGCCAGCAGCCGACCAGCTTGGCCGCCAGAAAGCGGGCGCGTGGCACCGCGCAGGCAAGGGCGAGCCGGAGCGTCCCGCGCTCCTTCTCGCCGCACACCGCGTCGTAGGTGAGCAGGATGGCGAACAGCGAGAGCACGACCTGGACGATGAGGGCGAGGTCGAGCATGCGGAAGAGGGCGAAGATGGGGTCCTCCTCGTACAGGCTGCCACCCAGCCCGACCGGCACGGTGGTGCTGATCGGCGACGAGCGGCCGATGTCGGCGCTCGTGCCGGCGACGAACGCCTCCAGCGGCGTGGGCCGGCGCAGGACGTCGAGCGCCAGCCGGCCCCAGGACGTGGCCTCGCGCAGTTGCTCCTCGGCCAGGCCCGTGCCGGTCTCGTAGAAGGCGAGGGCGCGCCGGTACTCGCCGATGCCGATCCACGCCGAGAGCAGGATGAGGACGGTGCAGGCGGCCCACCCGCCGATGAAGCGGCGGCTGATCAGAAGGCCCTTGAGCTCCTTGGTGACGACGGTTGAGAACATGTCTGCCTCCAACTAGCGCGCGTCATAGCGCGCGAACGCCACCACGGCTCCGGCGGCGAAGAGCACGGCGGCGAGCGCCAGCAGGGCGACGTTTCCTAACGCCGCCGGCAGCAGCTCGGCGAGCCGGGGAGAGCGGAAGTGGAACTGCGGCAGCTCGGCGGGGTTGATGGCGGCCGGGGCCGCGCCGCCGATCACCATGCGCCGCATCATCGCCCCGCCCGGGTTCATCCCGGTCTTGGCGAAGATGAAGCGCGCGTACTCGGCCTGGTAGGCGACCGCCTGCTCGCGGAACCGCCGCGGCAGCTCGAGCGACGTGCCGGCGAGGGTCGTGGCGGCGAGCGTGAACGCCGCCGCGGGCGACACCCGCGCCAGGCCGAGAGCGAGCCGCTGGCGGGCCGTCTGCCCGGCGGCGCGCTCCTCCTCGAGACGCCCCGAGAGCTCGTCGAGGGCGCGCTGGCGCCCCTCGCCGAGGCGTGTCATGAGCTGCTGGACCTCGGCCATGGCGGACTGGGGGTCCTCGGGCCGGCTGGGACGGAAGGCCGCGAGCGCCTGGTCGGTCTCGGCGACGAGCTGGGCACTCAGGCGCGAGAGCTCGGCGTTGACCTCGACGCTCGGCCGGACCGGCACCACGCGCCCGGCCAGGAGCACACCGGTGCGCGGGACGATGAGCACGGAGACGATCCAGAAGACGAGGAGGACGAGGAACGAGGTCGCCGACCTCCGCGTCAGGGCGGAGACGAGCACCGCGGCGGTGGCGAAGACGGCGAGGTAGGCGAGGCCGGCGCCGACGATGCAGGCGAGCCGCAGCCACTCGTCGCCCGACAGGTGCACGCCGAAGGTCGGCAGCAGCAGGCAGCCGGCGAGCACCGGCACGAGGACCGGCAGGACCAGCGAGGCGATGACCCCGCCCAGCTTGCCGAGGACCAATGTGAGGCGCGGCACGGCGCCGGCCAGGGCGAGGCGGAGCGTGCCGCGCTCCTTCTCGCCGCTGATCGCGTCGTGGGCGAAGACGACGACGAAGAGCGAGAGCACGACCTGGAAGAGGAACTCGAGGTCGAGGAAGCGGAAGGTGGCCAGCAGCGGCTCCTCCCCGTAGCGGCTGCCCGCCGGCAGGGGCGTCCCGCGGCCGCGCACCACCGCCGTCCGCCCGATGTCGTGGGCGACCCCGCCGACCAGGGCATCGAGTGGCTGGGGCGGCAGGAAGATCCTGTGGTTGCGGATGTTGAGCCAGTCGGTGAGGCCGTCGAGCTGGCGCAGGTCGGCGGCGACGGCCGCCTCGTGGCGGGCAACGGCGGCGCGGTGCTCCCGCGCGCCCAGGCCGAACGCCGTGACGATGAGCACGGCGCAGACCGCGAACGCCGCCACCCAGCGCGCCGAGTGAATTGACTCCCGCAGCTCCTTCTCAATGAGCAGCCGGATCACGGTCCACCTCCTCCGTCGCGGCGGCGCTCCCGGCCATGAAGCGGATGTAGAGCGCCTCGAGGTTCTCGCCCCGGAGCTCCTCGCGGGTGCGCAGCATGACGAGCCGGCCGCGGTCCATGATGCCGATCAGATCCGCGACCTCGTGGGCGCGGAAGATGTCGTGGGTCGACATGAGGATCGCCTTGCCCTCGTCGCGCAGCTCCCCGAGCAGGGTGAGGAACTCGAACCCGGCCTGCGGGTCGAGGCCCGAGGTGGGCTCGTCGAGGAGGATCGCCGGCGCGTCCCGGAGGATGGCGATGGCGAGACCGCACTTCTGCCGCATCCCCTTGGAGAACCCGCCCAGGCGCCGGTCGTGGTCCGCGTCGGCCAGGCCGACGCGCCGCAGGGCGGCGCGGTAGTCGTCGCGGGTCAAATGGTTCCGGCCCCCAAGCCGGGTGAAGAACTCGAGGTTGCCGATCGCCGTGAAGGTGTCGTAGAGCATCACGTTCTCCGACACGAACGCGATCTGGCGCTTGGCGCCGAGGGGGTCGACGTGGCTGGCGATGCCGCCGATGCACGCCTCCCCAGCGGTTGGCTCGAGGAGGTTCAGGAAGATGTTGATGGTCGTGGTCTTGCCGGCGCCGTTGCCGCCCAGCAGGGCGAAGATCTGGCCCGGACGCACCGCGAACGAGACGTCCTGGAGGGCGAGCTGCCCGTCCTCGAAGCGCTTGGTGAGACCGCACGCGGCGATCATCGGTGGGCTGGCGGTCTGTGCCTGGTCAAGCATCGGGGAATCTCCTTTCGTGGTTGGGTTCAGGGGTTGTGAGGGATCCTGGGAGCTCGTCGGCTCCGGGTGTCAACGTGGACGTGGTCGTGGTCGTGGATGTGGACCGAGATCTCATCGCGCAGTGCATCAACCGGGAGAACCTCACTGACGGGTCTCGTGGAATGGTTTGTGGCCTTCGAACCACGACCACGTCCACGTCCACGCACGTGCCCCGAGGTCCGAAGGCCGCGGCGCTGTTTGCGGGATCGGTGCAGGCGTTCATCGGCGCGAGAGCCGGATGCCGAGGACGACGATGCCGCCGACGACGCCGACGAGGAGGATGAGCAGGAGCACCGTGGCGAGCGTGTTGCCCTCGGGCCGGATCTCGACGGTGAGGGTCTTGTCCTCCCCGGTGACCGGCTGGTTGTCGGAGAGTGCGCTGGTGCGCACGCGCACCTCGTAGCGGCCGGAGGCGGTGCCCGGCGCGGGCCGGACGCGGATCTCCACCGGGCGCTCCTCGCCGACGCCGAGGGCCGGCAGGAGAGCGGGCTCGGCGACCCGTTCCCAGCCCGGCGGCGCGTCGAGCTTGACCTCGACGCTGTCGAGCCGGCGCGTCCCCTCGTTGACGACCTCGAGCCGGGCGGTCACGGCCTCCCCCGGGTCGACGGAGTGGAACAGCAGCGGGGCGCGGACAAGAAGGCGGCCGCGCCCGCGCGGCACGAGCTCGAGGCGCACGAACCCGACGCCGAGGCTGGCGAGGCCCTCCTCCCGCCAGGCCCGCGGCGCCGAGAACGCCTCCCGCTCGGCGACGGCCCGCGGCGCCACGACGACGAAGAAGGGGATCGGCGTGTCCATCTTGACCTCGTCGGTCGGGCGGTCGGGCAGCGACACCTCGAGGGCCGCCCGCCGGGTCGCGACGCTCTCGGTGAAGCGGAGCTGGCTCAGGCGGGCGGTGCTCGCGGGGTCCCGGAAGGTGCGGCCGATCTGCGCGGGGAGCCCGGCGACCTCGAGGGCGTAGGTGTCGGCCGACTGGCTGAACGGCTCGAGGGTGAGGTCGAAGCTCGCCGTGGCGCCGAGCTCGGCCTCCTGGGAGAACTGCTGCGAGACCACGGCCACGCGGTTGGCGCCGCCGTCCTTCTGCAGGTAGATCTTGAGGGTGCGCGACGAGCCGTTGCCGTAGATGAGGTTGACCGTGACGGCGTCGAGGTCGACGAGGAGCGTGAAGTCCACCTCGCGGGGGGCGCCGAAGCGCAGCTCGTCGAGCTTCGCCTCGTAGGGCTGCCCGACGATCGCCCCCGCCTCGTTGGCGAGCGACACGTAGACGTTGGTGACGACGTCGGGCTGGAGGGAGCGGAAGAGCGCGTCGTCGAGGCCGATCAGGGCGCGCAGCTCGGCGCTCGTGCCCGAGGTGGTCGCGAGCTTGAGCCGCACGCGCTTGCTGCCGTCCGCGGCGCGGCTCTTCGACGCGCTCACCACCGAGACGAACTGCTGCTCGAAGAGCACCGCCAGCAGCGACTGGTGGTAGTTGACCTCGGCGTCGGCGAAGGAGCTGCGCGCGCGCTCGAGGTCGCGCTGGGCGACCTGCCCGTCGGCGGCCAGGCGTTGCGTCCTCTCGTACTCGGCACGGGCGGCCTCGTAGACCTCCCGCGCGCGCTTCAGGCCGAGCACGCGATACCGGTCGTCGCGCTGGTTGAAGAACGACCCGCTCTGGGCGCCCAGCCACGGCCCCGAGCTCGCCGCGGCCACGGCCACCGCTGCGATCGCGAGCCACCTTGTCATGCCCCTGTGCCACTGCCTCATCGAGCCTCCATCGCGCACCCCGTCGCAGGTCCCGTCTCGGGTGCCCGTGCCCCGGTGCCGCGGTCTTCTACGAGGGGGATGTCAAGGACCTGTCAAGGCGTCCGTCACGTCCATCCGGATTGGCGCCCGGAGCCCGTCGGTCAGCCGCTGGATGGCAGCTCGTCGTGGTAGGCTCTGGACGATGCTCGACGAGGAGAGCCCCGCTGCTGGTGGGGGGGGGTGGGCTGGCCGGCACGCGCTCTGGTTGGCGGTCGCACTGGCGCTGGTCATCGGCGTGATCACCCGCTGGCCGCTGATGGGTGATGCGGAGTTCCCCCGCAACGACGGCGGGATGTTCGCGGTGATGATCCAGGAGGTCGTCGACGCCGGCTTCGCGCTTCCAACCGCGACGTCCTACAACGGCGCGAACATTCCGTTCGCCTACCCTCCCCTCGGGTTCTACCTCGGGGCGGTACTGGTGAGGGCGCTGGGCGTGTCGCCCGTCGCTGTCCTGATCTGGCTTCCTCTCCTGGCGAACCTCGCGAGCCTGGTGGCCTTCTGCTTCGTCGCGAGAGCGTTCACGCGGCCTGCGGCCAGCATGGTGATGGCCTCGGCGCTCTTTCCGCTGCTCCCCTTCACCTGGCACTGGCAGGTCATGGGCGGGGGGCTGACGCGGTCACTCGGTTTCTGCTTGAGTCTCTGGGCGCTCGTGCCGATCTGGACCTTCCTCGGTGGACGGGGCAGGGCTGCTGGATGGTCAGCGATCGTCCTGTCGTCGATCACGGTCCTCAGTCATCCGGAGTCGGCCGTGTTTCTCGGGGCGGCGACGCTGGTCTTCATCCTGCTGCGGGGTCTGCGCGCGGCCACGTTGGCCGCGGGCCTCCTGCTGGCCGCCGGGGTGGGAGCCCTCACATGCCCCTGGTGGCTGACCGTGATGGTCCGGCATGGACCCTCGGTGTTCCTGCGCGCCGGCGGCAAGGTCGAGTGGTCGCTCGGCAGTGTGACCTCGATGATGTGGTTCCCGATCACTGTCGAGGGGAACATCACGTCCATCCTGATCCTTGCGGTCATCGGCCTCTTCGTCGAGCTGGCTGCCCGCCGCCTGTTGCTGCCCTGCCTGCTGCTGGCCACCCTGCTGGTTCCGCGCCTCGCGCCCCGGCAGGCCACGATTCCGCTCGCTCTGCTGGCCGGGGTCGCGCTCGGTGAGCTGATCCTGCCAGGTCTCCGCTCGATCGCGCTCCGCCGTCGCCCGGACGAGCCGGAGGGCGAGGAGGGTGAGGGTCGAGCTGCCGCCCTGTGGCGGCGCTGGTCGCGCGCGGCCGGAGCCGCCGGGTGCGCGCTCCTGGTGGTGCACACGGTGGCGCTGCGGCTCGCCGTGATCCTCGCCGAGGAGGCCACCACGCCGTTCGTGACACGAGAGGAGCGGCAGGCGCTCGGGTGGGTCTCCGAGTCGACCCCGGCCTCGGCCAGCTTCGTGGTGGTGACATCCGCCGACTCGTGGGCCGAGGACCCGATCTCGGAGTGGTTTCCCGCCCTTGCCCGTCGAGTGAGCCTGGCCACACCCCAGGGATCCGAGTGGCTCGCCCGGAGCGAGTACGTCCGTCGGTACAGCCTCTACGACAACCTGAAGCGCTGCAGAGCTGCGGATGCTGCCTGCCTCTTGGGCTGTCTCGGTGGCGTGCCTGCCGCCCCGACCTACGTCCTCATCTCCAAGGTCCCGAGGGGCAGCAACGGTCCGGTGCAGCTCGCCCGCTCGATCGCCGCGTCTCGATCGTTCTCGCGGGTCTTCGAGAACCCCGGGGCGGTCGTCTTCAGGCTGCACCACCGGACCGGCCCGGGCACAGGCTCCTAGCCCGCGGTGGCCTTCACGGCTGGTCGTGGTGCGTGCCCCCTGGTCGCTGGGGCTTGCAGGAGGTCATGGAGCTCCGGGATGCGCGCGAGACGCTTCACAGGAACAAGCCGGCGCAGGTGAGGAAAGGTTTGGGTCGGGATGTGAGACGACTCACGTTCTGTGGTTGTGTTCGTGATGAAACAGAGTATGCTTGCTGCACGAGCGGCAGGTTGGTGAGGGGCGTGGCGAGCTGGTTCCGGGGTTCCAGGCGACCTGCCGGGAGGTGACCGATGCTCCGCAGGTCAGCGATGGTGGTGGCGCTTCTCCTTGTCGCCGGGCTGGGATTCGCGGCGTCCGGGCAATGGATCGGTGTCGGGCCGTTCGGCGGCACGGTCACCTCGCTGGCGACGTTCCCCGACCAGCCGCTGAAGGTGCTGGCGGGCACCATGCACGGCCTGTACCTCAGCGACGACGCGGGTGCATCGTGGTGCCGGACGGGACAGATCAACTTCGAGGTCGACAACCTGGTCGTGGCGTCGAGCGACCCCCAGGTCGTGTACGGCACGGGCTTCACCTACCTGAGCTGGGGGTGGGCCTCGGTCCTGCTGCACAGCACCGACGGTGGCGCGACCTGGGTCGAGCGGCTGACGCCGGCCATGCCGAGCTCCTCGAGCCATTACCCGCTCTATGCCCTGGGTGTCCATCCGCTCCAACCGGCTGTGGTCGTCGCCGGGACCGCCGGGGGCATCCTGCGGTCCGCTGACTCGGGTGCGACGTGGGAGTACGTGGTCGGGTCCCGGTCCGTGGGGGTCAAGGCCATCGTGTTCCATCCAACCCAACCCGACACGGTCTTCGCCGGGGTCGTGGACCGCAACTCGGACAGCCCGTGGGGCGGGGTCATCAAGTCGACCGATGGCGGCAAGACCTGGAGCCCTTCTCGCGAGGGGCTGCGAAGGACCTACCTGGGCTCGAAGGAGATGTGGGCTCCGGTCATGGGCTTGACGATCGTCCCCGGGACCCCCGACACCATCTTCGGGGTGGTCGGACAGGAGTTCTGGTCGACAACCTACGCCGAGGTCGTGCGGAGCACCGACGGGGGGGCGCAGTGGACCAGCGTCCTCAGCTTCGACTATGCACCCAGCAACTACGGATGGAACACCCTCTCTCTGGCGCTGGATCCCACCGATCCGCGGACGATCCTGGTCGGCAGCTTCAGCTACGGCCTGCGGCGCAGCACCGACGGCGGCGCCACCTGGGAGGACGCATCGGGCGGGCTGCGGTGCGCGGGGGCCTCGGACGACCCCTACAACCATGACGTGAAGCCGGTCCAGGAGGTGTACACGGTTGCCCTGCTGCCTGGTAACGGGCCGCGGGCCCTCATCGGCACCGACCGGGAGGGCGTGTGGCTGTCCGACGACCTCGGTGGGAGCTGGCGGCAGTCCAACCAGGGTCTGGCGGCGATGACGGTCAAGGCGCTGCTTGCAGACGAGTCGATGCCCGGGACGGTGCTGGTCGGGACGGAGGAGGCGGGCGTCCAGCGCAGCGACGACGGCGGCCAGACCTGGACGCCGGCCAACACGGGGCTGTACGACGGCTGCGCGCCATATCGGGGTGAGCCGGGGGGATCGGACTGCCCGGAGTCGAGCGTGAGGCGCCTGGTGACACTCCCGGGCGCTGCCGGGCTGGGGGCGGGTCAGTGCACCTCCTTCTACCAGAGCAGCGACGGTGGGACGAGCTGGAGTGCGAGCCCCGGCAGCCCCTGGTCACAGGCGTTCGCGCTGGACCCCCGGGATCCGCAGGTGATGCTGTCGGCCGCCGAGCTGTTCTGGAACGAGTCCAGGGTCAAGCGGAGCGTGGACGGCGGGCAGACCTGGACGTGGTGCGGGGCCTTTCCTGTCGAGGAGGGATACTCGACCAGCGTCCACGACCTGCTCTTCGACCCGACGAGCTCCCTCGTCGTCTATGCCGCGACCTATAACGGCCTGTTCATGAGCGTCGACTCGTGCGCGAGCTGGAGCCCGCGGTCCAGCGGCCTGGTGCTGTCCTGCGGGCCAGTGACGAGAGTCCTGGCCCAGACGGTCGCGCCGTACCGGATGGTGGCCGCGATGGGGTGCGGGCTGTTCCTGTCGACTACCGGCGGCAGGAACTGGTCGCCGGTCGGGCCCGCGGGAGAGTCGATCTCGGATCTCATCGCGGACCCGGATCATCCCTCGGTGTTCTATGCCGGGACCGCCACGAAGGGTGTGCTGCAGAGCACCGACGGTGGCCTGACCTGGACGCCGCTCGGACGCGGGCTGCCCTCGGGCGTGGCCTCGTTGCTGCTCAGCCCGAGCGGGAGGCAGTTGCTCGCCGGGACGGCCGGTGGAAGCGTGTGGCTCCTCGACCTGCCGACGACCCCGCGCCGCGTCCTGCGACGGAGCGGCCAGGGAGCACCGCCAGCCCTGGCGGTGGAGGCAACTCCTCTTGACTGAGGGCGACAGGACCAGGTTGACTCCTCCCGACTCCTCTTGAGACCCAGCCGGCGAGATGCCGTTCCCGTCTGAGGCGGTTCCATGCCCCGCTACTTCTGCCCGCCGAGGAAATCGGTGGTGATCTTCTGCTGAACGATGTCGACCTGGCCAAATGCCTCGCGCAGGAGGACCATCTGCATGTGGTTCAGCGAGTGGTGGTCGACCACGTTGTCCGGTGGCAGGCCTTCGGCGAGCTGGGCCGCCTGGTGCTCGATGCGGACCCGAAGCAGGTGCTCGTGGACGAAGGCAAGGTCATCACGAGTTGAGTGGGCGAGCACGCCAGCGTCAACCATCGCGTCGATACGATCGAAGGTGTTGGTCAGCATGATCGAGTGCTTGAGGGCATAGAGCCGAGCGAAGCTGACGATCGGCATGGTGGCATCCTTGAGGTCGAGCAGCCCCGCGCGCTCGCCGGTGGCCGTGCCGACGATGATCCGGCCGAACAGGCGGATGGGCGGCTTGAACAGCAAGGCGTTCTGCGCGAAGTGCGGGAAGAAGCCAGGGGATGTCGCCAGTGCGGACGCGGTGTCCGCCTTGAGCTGGTTGACGAGCGAGGCCTCCCCGTAGACCGGACGCAAGTCGAAGAAGATCGAGAGGTCGAGTAGCTCCTTCGGCTCGGCCTTGGCGATCCACTCGCGGAAGAGCTGCTGCCAGGTTGAGAGCGGGTTGCACCATCTGGGGTTCTGGGCCATCACGTCGCCTCGACAGAACGAGTAGCCGGCGGCATCGAGATGGGTCGACACGAGTCGTCCGAGGGCCGCAAACCACGGGCGGGCGCAGTCGGGGTCGGCCTCGTCCGAGAACACAATGGCGTTGTCCTGGTCGGTGAAGAGTGTCTGCTCCTCTCGGCCCTGGCTGCCCATGCCGACGAAGCAGAATGGGCACGGCGGCGGCGGTAGCTCGGCGATTGCGAGCTCGATCAGTCGGCCTGTTGCGGCGTCACAGACCGCGGAGAGCTGACGGGTGACCTGGCGGGCGTGCATGCCGACCACGATGCTCGACGAGACCACCGCGCCGACACCGCGGCACAGCGCAATGATCTCGTCGGCGTGGTTCGCGGCCGCTATCCCGGAGACCAGCTCAGGGAAGCCCGGTACCAACACGGCCGGCGGCCGACTCCTGGTCGTTTCCTGCCGGACCTGCAGGATGATTGCCCGGCGCTCACCGAGCTGGATCGGAGTCAGCGTGATGACGCATGGGACAACACCCCCACCGGCGCTGTGCAGCTCGACCTCGATCGGACCGGTTGGTTGCTCGACACCGCCGGCGATCTGCTCACGGGCGGTCGCATTCTTCGCCACTGCCGGCAAGATGTCGTCGAGGTGGAGGAGCTGCACCTGGTTCGGACTACGGCCGAGGAGCTTGAGCACGACCGGGTTGGCGTACTTGCAGCGGCCGTCGACGAGCAGGATGGCACCCTCGGATGAGGCTTCGACCAGCGACTGATACCTGTGGGTCGTCTCCATGAGGTGCCCCTCAGCCTCACTGCGCTGGCGTTCGAGGTGCAGGCTCTCGCGTACCAGGTACAGGAGGAGCAACGCGACGATGACGACAATTCCCGCCGAGCCATACGCCATGCCGCGCTCGAGCCTCTTGATTTCCTGGCGGACGTCCTCGGTGTAGAGCCCGGTGCCGATCACCCAGCCCCAGGGTTGGAACCCCCGGACGTAGGACTCCTTGGGTGTCAGCCGGCTCGGGTTGTCGTTCCACTGCCAGACGTAGTCGACATAGCCCTCGTCCCGCCGGCGCACGACGTCGGCGAACTCCACGAAGATCCGGACCCCGCGCGCGTCCCGGAACGACGAGACGTCCTGACCGTTGAGCTCCGGACGGTACGGGTGCATGACGATGCGGGGCGAGAGGTCCTGCAACCAGAAGTAGTCCTTGCTCTCGGGGCCGTAGCGGAGGGTGGCGATGCGGGATGCTGCCTGCACCTGGGCTTGCGGGCGTGTCAGCTCGCCACGTAGCTCGGCCCGGTGCGACTCCGCCAGGATCGTCACTGCCGAGTTGGAGAGCTCGCGGATCATCTCGCGCTTGCGGTCGAGGAGCGCTGCCTCGAAGCGTGGGAGGATGAACGCGAAGATCGTCACGACGAACAACAGCACCGCAAGCACCGCGGGCAGGACGATGCGGGAGACGAAGCGCTTGAGGCTGTGCCGGCTCGGCCTCGGGATCGACAGTTCACCACCCCGGACGGTGTCGGCGAGGGCGCCCTGCAGCCGGTTCCAGAGCTCGGCGGGCATGTCGATGCCGAGGGCGGCGTCATCCTGGCCCGTGCCGTGGAAGTCGGAGCCGGCGCTGACCAGCAAGCCGTGCTCGGCCGCGAGCTCGACCAGAGCCCGCTGATCGGGCTCCCGATAGCGGCTGTAGAGTGCCTCGAGCCCGTCCAGCCCGAGCCTCTTGAGCTCTGCCACCGTGCCTCGAGCCTCCCCGATGCCGTGATCGTCGGTGAGCGGGTGGGCGAGGAACGCCTTCCCCCCGGCGCGATGGACGAGGGCGATGGCATCGCCTGTCAGCAGCCTGCCGCCCACGAGCGGGAGCGCCGCCGTGCCGTTGGGGGGGCGGTGCTGGAGCGAGCTCGTGACGCTGTGGAAACCAAGGTTGCGGGCTTGCCCGAGAGCCGCGACGGTGTCGAGGAGCTCCGGGTGATCCACGTTGACGCCATACGCAAGGAGGTGAATCTCCTGGGCACCGTGCCAGGTCGTCAGCTCGACCGCGCTGATTCTACCGATGCCCCGCAGCGCGAGCGCGGCGTGGAAGGCCTTCTGTGAGGCCAGCGTGTCGTGGTCGGCGAGCGCAGCCAGGGCGAGGCCATGCTGCGCAACCAGCTCGGCCAGGGCCTTCGGCGAGAGCCGACCGTCGGAGTAGCTCGAGTGCAGGTGCAGGTCGATCCGCGTGGTCGCGGGCATGGCGACAGAATAGCGTCACCGGCGGGAAAGCGGCGTGGGCGAGCAAGCCGCTCGCCCACGCCCGGAGAACCGTTCCAGGAGCGTCACGCCTGGGCTGACTCCGTGGCGGTGGGGGCGCGGCGGGTCAGCAGCGACACCACAACCAACGTGATGAAGGAAAGCGGGATCGAGATGATACCCGGGTTGCTGAACGGGATCGGGGCGGTCGTCGGGTCGAGGCCGTACTGCTTGTACATGTCCGGCGCGAATGCAATCAACCCGACCGCCGAGACCACGCCGACCAGGATCGAGGCGGCAATTCCCTTGGCAGTGGTGCGCTTCCAGAACAGCAGCATGATGATCGCCGGCAGGTTGGCCGACGCGGCAACCGCGAACGCCAGCCCGACCAGGAAGGTCACGTTCATGCCCTTGAACAGGATGCCGAGCACGATCGCAAGCGCACCGATCACGAACGCGGAAATCTTGCCGGCCTTGATCTTCTGCCGATCGTCCATCTTGACCTGCATGTAGCGGTCGAAGAGGTCGTGGGCGACTGCGCCCGAGGCGGCGACAATCAGGCCGCTGACGGTGCCAAGGACGGTCGCAAAGGCGATCGCCGAGATCACCGCGAACAGCAGATCGCCGAAGCTCCGGGCGAGCAGCGGCGCGGCCATGTTGCTGTCGGCCGGGTTCATGACCCCGTTGATCATGGCCCCGAGCCCCATGAACAGGGTGAGAATGTAGAAGAACCCGATTGCCGCGATGGCAACGATCGTGCTCTTGCGGGCGGCTGCCGGGTTCGGCACCGTGTAGTACCGGATCAGGATGTGCGGCAACGCGGCGGTGCCCAGAAACAGCGCGAGCATGAGTGAGACGAAGTCGATCCTCTGCAGCCACGTCCCCTGCACCGCGAACTTGGTCCCGGGGCGCATCAACACGTTGCCGGCCAGCTCGATCGGATAGTAGAGCTTGACCTTGTTGCCATCCTTGTCGGTCAGGGAGGCATCGCGCCAGGTCGAGACGCGCGTGTTCTTGTCGCTCATCGCCGAGAGCAGCCCGGTCGGCGAGACCGAGCCCGTCACAGCGGTCGAGCTGCCGCGCAGTTGCACGATGTTGCCGGTCTGACGCAGCAGGTTGCCGGGC
This sequence comes from Thermoanaerobaculaceae bacterium, assembly GCA_025456225.1. Taxonomy (GTDB): domain Bacteria; phylum Acidobacteriota; class Thermoanaerobaculia; order Thermoanaerobaculales; family Thermoanaerobaculaceae; genus JAAYVZ01. The sequence continues at coordinate 20,729 of JALOLB010000008.1, read as the reverse complement.
CCGGCCGGCTGGCCGTTGACGAGCTTCCTGCCATCCTTGCTCGTAACTGCCGACTGGATCTCGTGGAGCGTCACGGCGCTGCTTGTGCGTGCAACCAGCCACCAGCTCTCGACGCCGTCCTTGGCCAGCTTGACGAAGCTCCTCTTGGCAGCCGCCACGGTCTGCATTTCGAGCACCCGGAACGATGCGTCGGCCGGCACGACCTGCCCGTCAACCTCGGTGGCGGCAATGGTGGCGTACTCATGGAAGGGCACCCGTCCGCCCTGGTCGGGCCTGGTCGAGAACCCCCGCACGCAGACCGCAATGACGAGCACGAGCGAGAAGACGATGAGCAGGCCACCCTTGATGAACTGCACATAGGTCGTCGAGGCCATGCCGGCGGTCGCGACGATCGTGATCACGATCGCACCGACCATGATCACGCCCCAGTGGTGCGGAATGCCGAGCAGCGGCTCGACCAGAACGCCGGCGCCGACCATCTGCGGGATCAGGTAGCAGACCGAGACGACGAGCGTGCTGATCGCAGCAGCGAGCTTGATCCCGCGCGAGTTGAACTTGGAGTCGACCGCGTCGGTGAACGTGTACTTGCCAAGTCGCTTGACCGGCTCGGCGACGACGAACAGGGCGACGATCCAGCCGGCGAGGTAGCCGATCGAGTAGAGGAAGCCGTCATAGCCGACCGTCGCGATCATGCCGCAGATGCCGAGGAACGACGCCGCCGACAGGTAGTCGCCGGCGAATGCGATGCCGTTGACGCCCCAGTGGATCTGACCGCCGGCGGCGTAGTAGCCGCTCGAGGTCTTGGTCTTGTTGCCGAGGTAGAACGACAGCCCGATGACGAAGGCGACGAACGTCAGGAAGATGAGTATGACCATGCTACTGCGCCCCTTCCGGAGCCTTGTCGCGGAGCAGATGCTCGCGCCGGCGGCACATCAGGTCGTAGACGAGGGCCTGGATCAGGGCCACGATGATCAGAGCGAAGCCATAGACTGTCGCCAGGTTGAGCCCGAACACGATGGTCTTCTCCATCAGCAGGGGATCGTACAGGTTGATGCCCACGAACGCGGCGTAGAACGCGGCGTACAGCGTGAACATCCAGACGCCGATTCGGGTCTTGTACGAGGCTGCCGGGTCCTTGCCAGTCTTGGCAGCAGGCTCATGAAGCATGGTCATCCACCTCCCTGTGCTGTCAGTACGCTTTGGTGCAACGAGCTGGTGCTGGCGGACTGCGGGGGGGATGGTACGATCAAAACAAGCTCCGCGCAATTGCCAGCACGCGCAGCGCCAATGCGGCCGGAGGCGGGGTCGCCGGATCGGCGGCCGCAGCTACCCGACGAGCAGGTCCTTCGTCCAGCCTCGGGCGTCGAGGGTGATCTCGGCTCTCCGGGAGGTGCCGAGGCCGTAGACCTCGTCGGCCGCCTGCACGCACAGCGGCGGCGGCGAGAGCGGCCACGGCTCGCCGCGGAGCGCCGTGCGCTTGGCGGTGATGATCGCCAGCGCGATGGTTTCGACCGCCACCGGGTCGGTGCCGGCGATCAGGCCGCCGTACCCCCACATGTACCGTGGGTCGGGCTGCGGCCCCTTGTCGCACAGCGGCCGCAGGGCGTCGACCAGCACCAGCCGGGTCTTCCCCTTGACGTGCGGCGCGTTCCAGATCTCGCCCAGCTTGACGTTGTCGCCGCGGTGGTAGGCCGACGGCTGGCCGGTGAACATGATGTAGTTCTTGAGCACCGTGCCGATGCCCGTGAGCCAGTGCGCCTTGAGCGCCGGCAGGGCAATCAGGGCGGTGCACGCGGTCGGCTTGTCCGGGCCTCCCTGGGCGAGCACGACGCGCTCCGCCGGGATCCCGGCCTCGACGAGGGACTCCCGGACCGCCGCGATGAGCTCGGGGTGGGTCGGGTTGAGGTGGTCGGTGGGCACCAGGCCGATGACGTCGGTCGGGGTGACCAGCGACAGCCACGCCTCGGTCATCGACTTCTTGCCGGTCACGCCCTGCAGCGTCTCGGCGAGCGTCTTTCTCAGGACCGCGACGTCCACCCGGGTCTCGGCGAGCGCCGCGTCGCGCACCAGCGTCACCGTGGCGCGGCGCACCGGACGGTCGGCCGCCGCCGCGAGGCGGCCGGGGCCGATGACGGCGAGCGCCGCCGCGGTGGCCGCCACGTCGCCGATCAGGTCTCTCCGGGTGATGGGCCGTCTGCCGTCAGGCATGGGGAGCCTCCAGCGTGTCGAGGGTCTGCAGCGCTTCGGTGACCGCCTGCCTGGCGAGATCGGCGCCCGGGCAGCGGAACGCGAGCACGGCCAGCCGGCCGGCACGAGTGGCGGCGAGCCAGCCGTCCTCCACCTTCGCGGTGAGGATCCCGCTCGCGGGGCGCGCCTTCCCGACCTGCTCCGGCAGGTAGGCGGCGACGAAGCGGGCGAGGGCCTTCTCGGCGGCCTGCCCGTCGGGGTAGGAGATGGCGAGCAGCAGCACCGTTGGAGCACCCGCCGGCGCCGGTGGCGCGTACGAGGCGACGACCGCCTCGGTGCTCGGGCCGAGCGAGAGGATGTTGTCGCCGCTCAGGTAGTAGACCGAGTTGAGCACGAGGTCGGAGCGGAGGAACACCGTGCTGCCCGGCCGCTGCGCGCAGCCAGCCAGGGTGGACGGCAGCGCGGCGACGAGGGCCGGTGGCGGGACGGGCCGCTGGCCGGCGAGCAGCGTCTCGGCGAGGCGCAGCGTCGCCGCGCGGGAGGCGGTGGTCTCCCGGGTCGCGAGGACCCGCACGAAGCGTGTGCCGCACCACGCTCGCAGCAGGCCGGCGCCGTACAGCCCCCGGCACCCGCCGTCGCCGAGGGCGACCGGCTCGCCCCCCCAGTCCTGGGACACCAGGCCGTACGCGTCGTCGCCGGAGCTCATGAGGTAGACCTCGGCGAGGATCGGGTCCTCTCCGGCGGTGGAGTACTCGGCGATCTCGAGGTGGTCGAACCGGTACGCGAGGTACAGCTCCCCGGCACCGTCCATGTAGTCGAAGATCGTGTCCGGATCGATACGCCGCGGCTCGCCGAGGCGCTGCCAGGCGCCGGTGCTCGTCGGCCAGGTCACGACCATGACGCCTCCTCCCGGCTCGGCGGCCAGCCCCGAGCCGGACGCGGCGAGCACCAGCACGAGTGCGCCCACAACCCCGACCAGCCGAGTGTGTCGTCGATCCGTCGCCACGATCCTCCGCCATCCGGAATCATACGCCGCGACTCCTCCTCCGGGCACCGGCACGGCGAGCCTTGCCTCAGGCTGCCCGCGCCCGCGATGCGCGCAAGGAGGCGACCAGCGCCCAGCCGGCGAGGAGGGCCACCAGCCCCGCGGCGACCAGCAGGCGCTGCGAGTCGGCCATGGTCCATTCCGAGTAGATCCTCCCGGCGGCCAGGTGGATGACGGTCAGCGCCAGCAGCCCCAGGGTGCCCAGCACCGCTCCCGAACGGCGCCCCGAGTCGCCCGACGCCCACTCCTGCGCCGCGGCCGTGGTCCCGCGCAGCACCGCGACCACGATGGCCAGGAGCGCCACGGCAACCACCTCGCCGGCGAGCTCGCGCGGCCACTCCTCGGGCCACGCGACGCCGAAGACCGTGTAGGTCAGCGCGAGCCGGATCGCGCCCGCACCGGCGCCGCCGACCAGCGCCAGGACGGGCACAGCGGTCCACCTCCCGAGCCGGCGCCAGGTGGCGGCGACCGACGCGAGCACGAACCCCATCGCGAAGGCTTCCTGTACGGGCTGAACGGCCAGCAGGTATCCCTCGAGACCGTTGGGCATCCAGGCGAACGTCACGGCCCACGCCACCGAGCTCGCGGCGGAGGCGGTGACCAACGCCCACCCGGTTCGCCAGCGCCGCGCCAGCCCGACCACCACCAGAGCCACCACGGCGCTCTGGACGAGTGCCGGGACGACCCAGTCGGGGTGCGCCGGCAGCATGCGGATGCGGCCGAGCGGCCCGAGCGAGCCCGTGCCTGCGGCCGCGACCCAGACCCCGAGCAGCATCCATGCGCTCCTGACCTGGAGCGCGAGAGCCAGCAGCGCCACGTGACCCCAGCGCGCGCCCCCCCGGCTTGCCGCCAACGCCTGCATCATCCCGATGGCCGTTCTCATGGCGCCGCTCCTGTCCCCCGACAACCCATGCGAGTATAGACGCCGATCAAAGGCGGACCCACCTGGAATGTGCCCGTGTCGAGGCGCATCATGGGCGTTGCGCAGGCGGTCCGCGGTCGGCGTGCGAGGCATCCGAGCGTGTGAGGAAATCGCGAGAGAGCGATCGGTCAGGCCCGAACACCCTCAGGGCGTTACCCTGGACGAGGACGTGGTCGTGGACGTGGTCGTGGACGTGAACCCGGTCCCTTGAGAGGGAGCGCTGTAGGGCAAGTAGTTGTCGCATGAAGTATTGCGGTGACGGCCGTGCGGTGAACGTCAGGCTCGCAGCACTTTCGTCCACGTCCACGTCCACGTCCACGTCCACCTCCACGCTGCCAGCGGTCACGATCGGCGCCCCGAGCATCCTCGCGTCACTGGTTCATACCCTCTCAGGTCTCGACCTCCGGTGTCGGGCGAGCGTCCGCGAGGCTCAGGTCGCCGTTGCTGCCGGACGCCAGGGCGAGCTCGCCCGCCTCGCGGTCCGCCACGGCGAGCTGGCCCGGCGCGGCGCCGGTCAGGCGCTCCTGGATCGCCGCAATGGCCGCGACGGCCGCCTGCCGCAGCTCGTGGTTGGATGCGCCGGCCTCGGACAGAGCCCGGAGCAGGGGAATCGAAGCCGTGGTGCCCACCGAGCCGAGAGCCTCCGCGGCCGCGAGGCGCCGCTCGGGCTCGGGGTGCGACAGCACAGCGCACAGGGCGGGCTCGGCTGCCAGCTTGATGTTGGTCCCGAGCGCGCGCGCTGCGAGCATCGCCAGCTCCCCGTTCCCGCCGCGCAGGATCTGGGTCAGCCAGCTCGCGGCCGTGGCGCTCCCGGTCGCGCCCAGCGCCTCGACGACCGCGCCGGCGAGGCCCATGCTGCGGCGCGCGTACGCGACCTCGAGCAGGCGGGTGGCTCGCTCGAGGGGGAGCTTTGCGCCCAGTGCCGCGACGGCCATGGCGGCGAGGTAGTCGTCAGACCCCGCCAGATCCGTCAGCTCCATGAGAGTCGGGATGCCCTCCTCACCGAGGTGCCGGGCGGCCGCGAGCTGCACCTCCCGGTTTGCATCGCGAAGGAGCTCGCGGGCCGTGGCCAGCGTCGCCTCGTGGCGGGGAAAGCGCTCGATCAGGCGCTGGAAGCAGAGCCATCGCACGCCCCGCAGTGGGTCCTGGCAGGCGTTGTGGGCGAGCAGGTTGACGAGCCCCGGAGGCTCGACCAGGCGGCCGGCCAGCTCCAGCAGCTCCGTGGCCCGGCTGGCGAGCGATCGTGAGTCGTCCGTGTACGCGTCGTGTCCCAGGACGACGCGTCCACCCTCCACCCGGAGCCCCACCCCGACCAGCCAGCGCAGCCTCCGGCGGGTGTCGACGTCGAGCAGCGCCGACAGGAGCACCGGGTTGCCCTCGACCAGCACCGCCCGGTCGAAGTCCTCGTCCCCGGTCTCCACGTCATGCTCACCCAGGGACTTCGCGATCGCCGAGGCGAGGTTCTCGGATCGGAGCACGATCCGGTGTGGGATCCGCCCGCGACCGTCGACGACGAGCCGGAGGCGCCGGGGGTTCTTCTCGCCTCGGAGAGCCTGAATCTCGAGCCCGAGCCCGTCGACCTCTCCTGTCAGGCTTGCACCACCCCAGACGTCGGCCGTGCCGGAGCCGGCCGGAAGCCCGAGCAGCCGTCCGGCCTCGTCCCAGGCTACCGCGCGCTCCCTCACGAGGCGCAGGTGCAGCGTGGTCAGGCCTGCCGCAGCGAGGAGGGCGCCCGCCAGCCACAGGGCCTCGATCATGGCCCTTCGCTCCGCTGCGCTGCCGCCCTCTCATCCCGGCCGGCCTTGGCCGAGGAGATCCTGCCGAAATCACGCGCCCAGTGATCCATGGTGGCGCCACGGTAGCCCGGGTCGTGGGGGCGAGGCAATGACCGGGGGCCGGCGGCTACACCGGCTCCCGGCCGTGGCGTGGACTGGGTCGTGACGCGCTCAGTGGCCGGTGCTGCGGGCGTGAATCGCGTCGAGCCTCGCCTTCGCGTCGGGGATGAACTGCATGTAGCCGGCGATCGTCGCGCAGCTCGGGTAGTCGGCGCACTCGCCGCAGTTGGCGACGCCGCGCTCGCGGCCGCAGGTGCGGACCTCGCACACCCCGCAGTGGCCGATCTTGGGCAGGCCCTCGACCCGGCACCCGGAGCAGAACACGTCCTCCGGCTTGATGCTGACGGTGTACTTCTCGGACCACTCCTGGGCCGTGCGCCGGCGCAGCTCCGGGTCGTCCTTGACGAACGCGATCCTCGCCGGGCAGCCGCTGCAGTCGATTCCGCACTGGGCCGTCATCGTCTCGGTCATGGGATCCTCCATGGGCCGAGAGGATGCCTGGCCAACCCTGACAGGGTGTGTCAGGGTTTGGAGCCGCGGCCGGTTCGCCATCGCCACCGCGATCGCGGCCTGGCGCACCGCCTCGCGGAGCTCATCCGGTGCGACCACCGTGACCCCGGGACCCAGCGACAGGACGTAGCCCTCGAGCCAGTCGCCCGCGGGCGAGTGGAAGGAGACCCGGGCCGAGCCGTCGGCTCCCACGGCCACCGTGGCGTGGTCCAGCGCCTCCTGGACACCCGGCAGCCGGGCCGGGCTGACCTCCAGCACGACGTCGACGACCGGCTCGTCCGACGACCACACGAACGGCTCGGGGACCGGCGCCCGCAGCCACGGGTCGAAGATCTCCGCGAGCGGCCGGGCCTCGGCGATCCTGGAGACCCGGAAGAGCCGGAACATGCTGCGCATCCGGCACCAGGCGTGGAGGTACCAGACGGCGCCCCCGAGCACCATCGTGAACGGCTCGACCACCCGCTCGGTGACCGCGCCGCGCTGGTCCCGGTACACGAGTGCGACCGGGTGGCGCGCCGCCACGGCCTCGCGCAGCAGCTCGACCGTCCCGGAGTCCGCGGAGCGGCCGCCCCAGGGTGTCAGCGTCACCACGAGCGGCGGCGCCGGAGTGTCGCCTGGGCGTGCCGGGTCTGCCCCGACCTGCGCCGCCGGGCCGTCCCGGGCGCCCTGGCTGCCGCTCGTGCGGCGTCCCCCCGGGAGCGTCGCAAGGCGCTTCCTCCGCGCCCCGAGCCCCTGGAGCTTCGCGAGCGAGCGCTCGAGCCGGCGGCTCTTGAGCGCCTCGACGAACCCGCCCAGCGTCCCCGTGAGGTCCGCGAGCTCCTCCCCGGTGAGGAAGCTGCGGTCGATGCGGAACCCCTCCTCGATCTCGAACCCGCCGCCCGCGCCGGCCACCGCGACCACCGGCACGCCGCTTACGGACAGGCTGCCCATGTCGCGGTAGATGGTCCGCTCGGACACCTCGAAGCGCACCGCCAGCTCCCGCGCCCCGGTGCGCCCCCGGGTCAGCAGGTGGTTGACGATCGCGAACAGCCGCTCGTTCTTCACGCCCCCAGAGTGTACCCGCCGAGTCGGTCCTTGAGGTACTCGAGGGTCGAGCTATACTCCACGACGCAGGGAGCATGCCGTTGCGAAGCTAGATCTGGACCCCACGCTCATTGACGCAGCACCCCGTGTGCTGGAGATGTCCCGTGGAAGGCCGTGGATCGCGCGCATGGCACCGTCTCGAATCCGACTGGCAGGCATTCGCCTTGGCGCGTCTGCGGATCCCCCCGGGGGAACCGGACGAGGTTTGCCATGGCACACCGACGCACCTTTCTCTGCTTCCGCAATGTCACGTTCACCTACGGCGGCGCCGCTGCGCCCGCAGTGTGCGACCTGTGCCTGACGATCCCCCGCGGGTGGACCGGGATCGTGGGCGCGAACGGGTGTGGCAAGACGACGCTGCTGCGGCTCGCCGTCGGCGAGCTCGATCCCGCGTCGGGCCGCATCGGGGGCGGCAGGCAGGGGCTGTACTGCGAGCAGCGGACTGATACCCCGCCGGCGCAGCTCGGTGCGATGCTGCAGGCCGCGGACGCCGAGGCGCGGCGCCTGCGGACCCTGCTCGGCCTGGCCCCGGACTGGGCGGGCCGATGGGGCACTCTCAGCCACGGCGAGCGCAAGCGGGCGCAGGTCGCGGTGGCGCTGTGGCTGGGCCCCGAGGTGCTGGCCCTCGACGAGCCCAGCAACCACGTCGACCGCGGGACCCGGGCATGGTTGCAGGACGCGCTTGCGAGCTTCAGCGGCATCGGGCTGCTCGTGAGCCACGACCGCGAGCTGCTTGACGGGCTCTGCCGTCAGTGCGTGTTCATGGAGCCGCACCGCGCGGTGCTCCGGCCCGGCGGGTACTCGCGGGGCGCCCACCAGCAGCGCCTCGACCGGGAGACGACCCGCCGCGAGCGCGACCGCGCCGACCGGGCGCTTGAGCTGCTGGTGGACGAGGCGGCGCGCCGGCGCGAGCAGACCGCGCGAGGGGAACGCCAGCGATCGAAGCGTGGCGTCGCCGCCCGGGACCACGACGCCAGGGCTCGGGTCGACGCCGCACGCGTGTCCGACGGCAAGAGCGGGCGGAGGCTTCGGCAGCTCGACGGGCGCCTTGCCCGGGCCACTGCGAGGAGGGACGAGATCGTCGTCACCCGGCAGCACGCGCTCGGTGTTGTCATGCCCGGCCTGCGTGGCCAGCGTCGTCACCTGGCCGTCATCCCTGCGTGCGCCGTGCCGCTGGGGAGGGAGCACAGCCTCCGCGTGCCAGCACTCGTCGTCGGACCCGGAGAGCGTGTCGGGCTCGTCGGCCCCAACGGCAGCGGGAAGAGCACCCTCGTCGAACGGATCGTGGCCGGGCTCAAGCTCCCCGACGAGCGGGTCGCCTACATCCCGCAAGAGGTCGACCGCACACGCTCGCGGGAGGTCCTGCTGGGCTTCCGCGCGCTGCCCCACGCCCGCCTGGGCCGTGCGATGACCCTCGTGCGCCGCCTCGGCTCCGACCCCGCCCGCCTGCTGCAGAGCGAGGAGCCGAGCCCCGGCGAGGTCCGCAAGCTGCTGCTGGCGTCGTGCATCGAGTCGGAGCCCTACCTCATCGTGCTCGACGAGCCCACGAACCACCTCGACCTGCCATCGGTCGAGTGCCTGGAGGAGGCGCTCGCCGGCTGTGCCGCCGCGCTGCTGCTCGTGAGCCACGACGGACGCTTCCTCGCCCGGCTGGCGCAGCGCCTGTGGCGCATCGCCCCCGGTGGGGCACCGGGCTCCTGGCAGCTCGAGGAACGGGACATCGGGGAGCTGGAGGCGGGGCCGGCGGGTCGGTGAGTCGCGCCCCGGTTCTCCTCGATCGATCCACCTCCGCTGCACGATCGCTCCATCAGGGGACCACACACGGCCCGCACCTTCACGGCATGGGGATGACCCACTCGGAGGGTGCATGAGGATCGACATCGTCGTCGTGTACGTGCCGCGCTACCGCCGCGCGCACGAGAAGAACTTCGTCCCGCCGATCACCGGCATCCACCTCGCGGCGCTCACGTCGCCGGAGCACGAGGTGCGCGTCGTGCACCAGCAGGTCGAGCCGGTGCGTCTCGACACCGACGCGGACCTCGTGGCGCTGTCGTTCTTCTCCGGCTTCGCCGCGGAGGCGTTCCGCCTCGCCCGGGAGCTGCGCGCCCGCGGCAAGATCGTCGTGGCAGGCGGGCCGCACGCCACCTTCTCGCCCGACGAGTGCCTGCGCCACGTCGACGCCGTCGTCATCGGCGAGGCGGAGTCGGTGTGGGCCGGGCTGCTCGCGGATGCCGCCAGAGGGCGGCTGCAGCAGCGCTACGTCGGCGAGGTGCGACCGCTTGACGGCCTGCCCACGCCGCGCTACGACCTTCTACCGCAGTCGTTCTTCGTGCCGCGCGTCCTCCAGGCCACCCGGGGTTGCCGCTTCTCGTGCTCGTTCTGCTCGGTGCCCGCCGTCAACCCGGGGTTCCGGACGCGCCCGGTCGAGGAGGTGATCGCCGACATCGCGTACGACCACTTCCCGCACTGGTGGCAGCGCAAGCTCGTGTGGTTCTGGGATGACAACCCCACCGCGGACCGGCCCCACTTCAAGGAGCTGCTGCGCCGCATGATCCCCCTCAGGCGGTGGTGGCTCACCCAGGCCAGCCTCGACATCGTGCACGACTCCGAGCTCCTCGACCTCATGGAGGCGTCCGGCTGCATCGGCGTCTTCCTGGGGATCGAGTCGTTCGGCAACGAGGCACTCGCCGAGGCCAACAAGCGCCACAACCGGGTGCGCGACTACCGCCAGGCGATCGAGATCCTGCACCGTCGCGGCATCTGCGTGATGGCCGGGTTCATCGCCGGCTTCGACCACGACACGCCGGCCGACGTGGTGGACATGGCGGACCGCCTCCAGGAGATCGGCGTCGACGTACCGTTCCTCTCGGTGCTGACGCCGTTACCCGGCACGCCGCTCTACGCGACCCTGGCTGCCGAGGGCCGCCTGCTGCCGCGCCGCGGCTGGGAGCTGTACAACGGCTACAACGTCGCCTTCCGCCCCTACCGGATGACCGCCGACGAGCTCAAGCGCTCACACACCGCCCTGTGGCGGCGCGCCTTCTCCCTGCCGTTCGCCCTCGGCCGCATCCTCCGCTCGCTGCGCCTGCGCCCCGGCGCCATGCTCATGAGCCTGATGATGAACGCCTTCTACGGCCTCAAGGCCGCCCGCGGGAACACGCCGCGAGACATGCGGGAGCAGGCCGAGGATGCGGCCGCAATGCGCCACCACGGCGAGGTGGCGGAGCTATTCCTCCGCCCGAGTGCACTTCCCTCGAGTCCCTCAGCCGGAAGGCAGCAGACCTGATCGAACCCGAGACGGTGCGGCGAGCCAGGGGGCTACCGCGCCGACCTGCGGGTGAGGTCCGGTGGTGGGGCGTCATGGTGCCGACCGGTGGCGGTGCCCGCCGGAGGCGAGAGCCGGCGTCGGATCTTCGGGGCGCTCGGTCCAAGGTCGAGGGCGAACACGCCGCGGCCCTCCGTGCCGGCATACAGCGTGCGCCCGTCCTGGCTGAACGCGAGCGCCCGCACCTGGATGACGTCCGGGTGGCTGGCCAGAGCCGCCCACGTGGCGCCTCTGTCGTGGCTCACGAGCACGCCTTGTCGCGCTCCGGCGAACACCAGGTTCGGCCGGTCGGGATGCGGCACGGCTGTGAGCACCGCTTCGGTCAGCGTCGGCGAGAGAGGCTGCCAGCTTTGACATCCGTCGGCGCTGTGGAAGATGCCTGCTTCGGTGAACGCCCAGAGCTCGCCGGCCACGACCCGGGTGGACACGGCATACGTCCAGGGACCCCATGTCTCGGGCGGGACCATCGGGCCGCAGCTCTGCACCGTCACTCCGGAATCATCGCTGCGAAGCAGGCGGCCCCCGCTCTGGGCGAGATAGACCCTGGGGGGAGCCAGGAGGTCGGCTGCCACGCCAACGATGCCGCTTGTCAGACACTGGTTGGCTGGCCAGGGCGAGGTCCAGTCACTCCCCCCCGCGGTGCTGACGAGCAGGTCGCTGCAGCCGTTGTGCCAGTCGTGCTGCTCGAGGACGGCGAAGCCCACCGGCGGGGCGCCGCCGGTCACGTCCAGGCCGGCGAGGAAGTCGACCTGCCACACGGTGTCCCAGTGCTCGAGGTCGGTCGAGTCGAACAGGCCCCACGTGGTGACGGCCAGGGTGCTGCCCGGCCGCCAGGGGCTCGGCAGGAGCTGGGTGGGAAGGAACCACGGTCGCTCGTAGCCGCCGCTCCATGGCAGGCCGTCGCGGCCGAGGCGCCACGTCGCGCCCCCGTCCTGGCTCGAGAAGACGCCCATGCCTCCGCCCCCGACGACGAGGCCGGCGCCGGTGTCCGCGACCGCCGCAACGTGGACGTTGGTCAGGCCCGAGCTGCTGGATTGCCAGCTCGCGCCGCTGTCGTCGCTCACGAACACGCCGTCGACGGTGCCTGTGAGGAACAGCCGTCCCGTCCGCCCGGCGGCCAGGTAGGTTCCTCCCTGACCGGGACCGACGTCGGTCCAGCTCGAGCCGCGATCGGTGGAGCGGAACACGTGCCCGTCAGACCGCACGGCGAAGGCGGCGGCCTGCTCGCTGGCTGGCCACGCCAGGCTGGTGATGCGCTGCCAGTCAGTGAGCGGGATGTCGACAGCCGTGGGGCTCCAGGTCTGCCCGCCGTCCTGGGTGCGCACGACCCCGATGTCGGAGATGGCAAGGATCACGTTGGGGTGGCCCGGTTCCATCACCGGCCGCGCCCGCCAGCCCGCACCGCCCGAGCCGTCGAGAGGGGTCCAGGTGGCACCGCCGTCCCGGGAGAGGCATACCCCGGCGCTGGCGCCGGTCGCATAGAGTGTCTGCGGCTCGGTTGGGTGGGGCAGGACGTAGAAGGTGAGGCCACGGCGGTACCCGCCGCAGAACCCCGCCGAGGCGTGCCACGACATCCCACCGTCCGCGCTGACGTACACGCCCTCGTCGGTCGCGGCGTAGGCCACGTTCGGGTTCGAGGGGGAGAACGCGATGTCGAGCACCCGATAGACGGCCATGTCCACCCTGGCGGGCTCCCAGCTCGCGCCCCGGTCGGTGCTGCGGAAGATCGCTCGCACGCTCCCGGCGAGGATGGTGTCCGGGTCGTCAGGGTGGATCGCGAGGCTGAAGACCTCGGAGCCGGCGAGCCCGGCACTCACCCAGGTGGTGCCCCGGTCGTCCGACCGGAACACGCCGAACCCGGTGCCGGCCACGACCACCTCCGGTTGGCTGGGCGCAAGGGCAATCGTCCAGACGTCGCCGCCGTTCGGTCCGATGCTCCGCCACGGCCCGGCCACCGCGTCTGCCGCCAGACAGGCGAGACCGATCCCGAGCAGCGCCATCAACAGTCCACGGCAGGCCTCATGAGTTCTGTGGCTCATTGTCAGCTCCACTCGCATCGTGACGGTCCGTTCCCGCGACAACGCAATCTCACCTGTGCACCTCAAGTGTAAGCGACAGTGGTGGGGAGTGCAATGTGATCGCCGACACACGCGAGTCGACTGTGAGGTCACCTACCTTCCCTCGATACACTCCTCGCCGCGGCTCGGGCACGCGAGACCGGGCGCGATTCTGCGCGCCCAGTTGTGTCAAGGACGTCACAAGTTCTTTCGCAGCAAGCAGAACCACTGGAAGCCCGGTGCGTAGACGGCCTTGAGAGTGCAGCGCGCGTGGACGGGGCAGGCGACCCGGGGTGGCGACCCGACAGCTTCGGCCAGGGCCACCACCGCTGAAGCTGCTCGAGTCCGTACCCGCGATCGGAGAGGAGACTCATGCATTCAGCTCGTTCGTGGCTTGTCCTGATAAACGTGGTCGGTGCCGCAGCCGGCGTTGGGGCGCAGGAGAAACCCTCCTACCAGGCGAAGACGATCGCCCCCGGCATCCAGGAGCTTGTGATCCAGGACGAGTCCGGGCTTGCCGTGAAGGTGATCGCCTCGGTCGGCGAGGACGGGGTGCTCCTCGTCGACAGCGGCTACAAGGCGCACGGGGAGGCGCTCGCCGAGGCCGTGAAGGCGTTCGGCAAGGGGGCGCCCAGGTACATCATCAACACCCACTCCCACTTCGAGCACCTCGGCGGCCAGATCGCCTTCGGCAAGGGCCCCGTGGTAATCGGCCACCGGACCGAAGCGCTCAAGTACTGCAGGCTGGTGCTCGAGGCCTTCCCCGGCGAGCCGTCGATCGTCGACAGGGTGAAGGAGCTGGAGCAGCCCGCCGCCGCGAAGTGAGGGACTGGGGGCGTCGGGACCAGGTCGCCGCTGTCGAGACTGCGGCCCGGCCAGAGGAAGCTCCGAGGTCTGACGGTCTGGGCTGGCGAGGACGCACCACGGCCTCGCGTGGCAGCACGAGGCTCAGGGACGCCGGACGCGGTAGCGAGGGGGAGGTCGCCGGCGTCACGGTTCCGGGGGTTCGTCAGCCCCGGCGTGTACTCGGCCCTGGAGAGCCTGGCGCGTGGGTGGTCGGTGGTACCGTCGCCCACATGGACCGGACGCATCGGGCTCCTGGCGTGGGCGGCGGGGTTCCGTGATCCGGCATCCCGCCAGGGCGACCCCCGGGACGGGAGGACCGATGACAGGCTCGTTCCGGGTGGGTGCTGCCGGCCTGGTCTGCCTGGCGGTTGCGCTTGTCTGCCTGGCGGAGCCGGTGGGTGAGACTCCGGCGGCGAAGACGGTGGCGGCTGCGCAGGACCTAGTGCCGGAGGCCAGCGCGGGCACCGCCCCGGCGCGGACGGTCAGGCGCCGGCTCACCGCACTGCGGCCGATCGCTCTCGTCGGGGGCACGCTCGTCGATGGCAACGGAGGACCGCCGGTCGCCAACGCGGTGATCGTGGTGCACGGCGAGAGGATCGCGGCGGTCGGGCAGGCGGGGGAGGTGCCCATCCCGAGTGGCGCGACGGTGCTCGACGTCCGGGGTCTCACGGTGTTGCCTGGTCTGATCAACGCCCACGTCCACACCGGGTATCGCGGCGCGACGCTGGGCGCCTTCGCCCGTGCCGGCGTGACGACGGTGATCGACCTCTGCGGGCCGGCCGACTTCGGCCGGGTCGAGGAGGCGTGGCGCACGAACGGCGTGGCCCGCGTGCTGGCGGCCGGCCTCTTCGTCACCGTGCCCGAGGGGTACCCGATCGTGCCGTTCGGCGCCACGCAGGTCTACCCCGTGCGCTCGGTGGCCGAGGCGCGTGCCGCCGCGACCTGGCTCATCGACCAGGGTGCCGACATCGTCAAGATCGCGCTCGAGTCGGGGAGGCCGGCGGGACCGTCGATGCCGATGCTCTCCCCCGAGGAGACCGCCGCCATCGTCGCGACGGCGCACGCGCGCGGCGTTCCGGTGGCGGCGCACGTGGAGTTCTCCCGCGACCTCGTGCGCGCCCTCGACGCCGATGTCGACGTGATTGCCCACATGGTGGTCGACAATCCTTCCGACGCGCTGCTGGCCAGGGGCATCGCCCAGGGCGTAACGTGGCTCACCACCCTGGAGGTCTGGCGCTACGTGAGCGCTGCGAGCGGGACGGCCGCAGTCGTCAACCTTGGCCGGGTCGCACGGGCCGGCGGGACGATCGCCCTGGGCACAGACTTCGGGTCGTACCCGGGCATGCAGCTCGGCACGCCGCGCGACGAGCTGGACCTGATGCTCCAGGCGGGCATGACCCCGGCCGAGATCGTCGTCGCGGCGACCCGCGACGGCGCCCGGGCGGCCAACCGCGGCGCCGACCTGGGCACCGTGGAGCCCGGCAAGCTCGCCGACCTCCTCGTGGTGAGGGGTGATCCACTGGCGGACGTCCGCGCTCTCGCAGACGTCCGGCTGGTCCTGCGCGGCGGCGTCGTGATCCGCAACGAGGGCCTCGTTCCCTGAGGCCGGGCATGTCGGGGTCTCTCCCGGCTATACGACCCCGGTTCTGCCGGTTCACGCAGCTCCCGGCGGGAAGGTCGCCTCTCGCTCGGCGGACATCGGCTCCCGAACCATGCCTGCATGTCGGTATCGATGCGCCGCTCCACCAGGCGCAGTCCCCCAGTGGCGCTATCCGGCCACGTTCTGCCAACAATGGTGGCGCACCCTCCACAGTGACCCGCATTGTCCCGGTCGGCGCCAGCCGGTCGTGCTCGCCGTATACTCCATCCATGCAGCCGGTGACCCATCGAGAGGCCGAGGCACGCGGGCTGGCTCTCCACGCGGAGGTGGCCCGCCGGCTGCGCTCCGAGCCGGAGCTGGTGGCCCAGGCGCGTCGCCGGCTCGAGGGATGGGTCGAGCGCGGCGCCCTCGCACGGCCATGGGCACAGGCATGGGCGGATGTACTGGCGAAGCCTGTCGACGAGATTGTCGCCGTCCTCACCGATCCCGGCGAGTGGGCGTGCAACCTCCGGCAGAATTCGCCGTTCGCCGGTGCCCTCGACCCCCGCACCCGATGGGCGATCCTGCGCCGCGTCCGCGAGAGATCGTCATGAGGCGGGTCGAGCTCGAGCATCTGATCCGTGCGGCGGCGACGATTGCCGATGACGACGAGATCGTGGTCATCGGCAGTCAGTCGATCCTCGGGCAGTTCCCGGAGGCTCCGGCGGAGCTTTGCCGCTCGATGGAGGCCGACGTGTGGCCGCGCAACCACCCTGAGCGCTGGGAGCTGATCGACGGGTCCATCGGGGAGCTGTCACCGTTCCACGAGGCCTTCGGGTACTACGCGCAGGGTGTCGGACCCGAGACCGCCGTGCTCCCCGAAGGCTGGGAGGGGAGGCTGATCCGCGTCCAGACGCCGCGAACCCGCGGTGCCGTCGGACTCTGTCTCGAGGTGCACGACCTGGTCGTCTCGAAGTACGTCGCGCTTCGCGAGAAAGACGTCGAGTTCGTGCGCGTCGCCATCAGGCATGGCCTCGTCGATCGCACCGTGCTGCTCGATCGGCTCGCAGTCACTCCGGTTCCCGCCGACCGGAGGACGTGCATCGCAGCCCTCATCGCCCGCGACTTCTCGGCAGCGGACGCCGGCGCATAGCCTGCAGACGCCTGCCTCCGACCGCCGTTCACCTCACTTCGACCGCTGGGTGACCTGGGCACCCACCGCCTCCACAGTTGTCGACGTCGCTGCTCCGCCAACCGGAGGTCGCCCACCCAACGGTCCGTCCGGACGCTACCGGCCGGCCGTTGGCGCTGCCGCGACCTCGATGACCTGGCCGACGCCGCCGTGCACGAAGGCGTCGCCGAAGACCTCGCGGAAGGCGAGGATGCCGTCGTCGCCGGTGCAGTGGGTGGGGCCGGCGAGCGCCACGCCCAGCGACCTCACGGCCGCCGCGATCGCCCGTGCCTCGGCGAGCGGCTTTTCCAGCAGGTGGAAGCCGCCGACGACCATGTGGATCGGCTTCCCGGTCGCCTTCCTGACCTGCTCGAGCATGGGCACGATGCCGGCGTGCGCGCAACCGACCACGACCACGAGGCCGCGCGGCGTCTCGACGAGGAGCGCCTGCTCCCACGCCTCGTCGATCGACACCATGCCCGTCGCGGAGAGCTTCCTCGATGGGAACTGCAGTGGCGCCGCGATGGCGATGCCGTCGAAGAGCGACCTCGACTCCTCCACGGCCACCGGCACCAGCCCGGCCGCGGTGAGCGCCGTCATGGCATTGCCGTAGGGCGCGAAGCTGTGCGGTGTGTAGACGTTCGTGCCCTTGGGTGCGGCGATGCCGCCGGCTCCCTCGGTGTGGTCGCCGTGGAAGTGCGAGATCACGACGGCCTGGATGCGGCTCGCGTCCACCTTGAGCGTCGCGAGGTTGTCCCGGAGCACCGCCGGGTCCCCTCCGGTGTCGAAGAGCACCGTCCGGCCGTTCGCCTCGACCAGCGCTGCGAACCCCCAGGCGGCCCTGAGGCCTCGCGTGGCGGCCGTGTTGTCGTACAGGATCGTGATGCGCGCGGCCGGGTCGCCGGCCATGGCGGGTGCCGCGAGGGCAAGAACCAGGGGCGTGACAATCGCCAGGCGACGAGACATGAGAGCCTCCCTCGTCAGGGTATACGACCGCCCGCTCTGCCAGTTCCCGCCCGCCCCCTCGATGCCCGCCCGGGGTTGCTTCGTCAGCTCGCGAGACCCCTTCCCGGGCGCCGCTCGAAGGGCGGGGCCGCCGGAGCCACCGGTCCGGCATGCCGCGGCAGTCCCTGGAACGAAGCATGGTTGGAGGGCGTTCTGGACGACGGTGCAGACCACGTCGGGAACCAGAGGGAGGTGAAGGTCATGGCGACGATCATCGGCATCGCAGGAAGCCTTCGAAGGGGGTCGTACAACGCCGCGCTCCTCCGCGCCGCTGCCGAGCTCGCTCCACCGGGGACGGCAGTCGAGATCGCCTCGTTGGCCGGCATCCCGCTCTACGACGGCGATGCCGAGAGCGAGCACGGCATTCCGCCTGCCGTGACCGAGCTCAAGGACCGCATCGCGTCCGCAGGGGGGCTCTTGCTCGCGACCCCGGAGTACAACAGCTCCATCCCAGGCGTGCTCAAGAACGCGATCGACTGGCTCTCGCGGCCGCCGAAGGACGTCTTCGGGGTGTTCGGCGAGAAGCCCGTGGCCTTGATCGGCGCGACGCCGGGGATGGGCGGGACGAGGCTCGCTCAAGCCGCGTGGCTGCCGGTGCTGCGCACCCTCGGCGCGCGCGCCTGGTCCGGCCGGCAGCTCTACGTTGCGGGAGCGGGGAAGGTCTTCGACCCCGACGGCCGCCTCGTCGACGAAAAGGTCCGGGCGCTCCTGTCGGAGCTCATGGCGGGGTTCGCGAAGTTCATCGGCGGCTAGGACGGCCCCGGGGACCGATCTGGTGCGCCCCACCGACGACTGAGCCCTCGGCTGCACCGCCCTCACGACCGAGGCCGCCGTCGACGAGGTCGTGCGGTGGATCCGCCACGACGGTGTTGCGCGCATCGTCTTCAGGGGAGCCCATCATCCTGCCGGGACGGGAGCTGTGGTCCGGCTCGCATGGCACCCTCCACCCTCCTTCGACACCTCGGTGGAGGGTGGAACCCGCGGCTCAGATGCCCGTAGAATAGCCCTGCCGCCGGGACTCCGCCGGCAGGTCAAGGGGGAGCGAGTGAAGGCGACGGGTTTGGTGATCCTTACTCTTCTCACAATCTCGGTCGGTACCGCCGGTGCGGCGACCGTTGACTTTGCAGGAACGTGGGTGCTGAACAAGGCCAAGAGTGCAGGCGAGATCAGAGGCGTGGGCGAGATGATGGTCGTCGCCGTCGATGACAGGGAGCTGACGTGCGATGTGAACGGCGACAAGGCCCGCCGATCCACCTTCCGGCTCGACGGCAAGAAGACCACGTGGCAGCTCGAGAGCGGGACGGTCATCAAGAGGTTCACCGGTGAGCTCAGCGTGCTGCAAGAAGGCGGGGCCCTCGAGGTGACCCGGCGCGTGGAGTACTTCGGGCGCGTGGAGACCGCGGGCTCGATGATCAAGAAGACGGTCAAGCTCGACAGGCCCGAGGAGACCTCGAAGGCGGTCTGGACACTGCAAGACGGGGGGAAGGAGCTGTTGGTCAAGACCGAGGACGGCACACACCTCGTCTTCGAGAGACAGAGCAAGAACTAGCCGGCTTCTGATCGGACCCGGTGGCCTTCGCCCCTGTCTGGAACCGGCCCCGGTTCCACGGGTGTCAAGTGGGCCCGGGAGGGCACCCCTCCGTCCACGCGACTCCCATCGACCCAGCGCAGTCCCAAGTGCCGATCGGCGTGGTTCGCCTCGCACGTGTCGAGGGTGGAAGCGGCCCGATGACACCTGCAACCGGACTGCTGTGGTTGCTGGGTACTCCAGCACCATAACGCTTGACGTTATGGGCGCCTGGCGTTATGTTCGCCGTGATGATCCGGAGCTTCCGTGACCGCGACAGCGAGAGGTTGTTCTCCCGCTCCCCGTCGAGGAGGTTGCCTCCCGATCTCCAGCGGCCGGCGTTGCGGAAGCTGGCCGTCCTCGACGCGGCGGACTCGCTGGAGGA
Organism: Thermoanaerobaculaceae bacterium; assembly: GCA_025456225.1. Taxonomy (GTDB): domain Bacteria; phylum Acidobacteriota; class Thermoanaerobaculia; order Thermoanaerobaculales; family Thermoanaerobaculaceae; genus JAAYVZ01. Next base: position 1,212 of record JALOLB010000008.1, on the reverse strand, counting down.
CCTGGGGGTCCCGCCGGGCAACCGGCTCGAGAAGCTGGCTGGGGACCGCGAGGGGCAGTGGAGCATCCGGATCAACGAGCGATGGCGGATCTGCTTCGTCTGGAGGGACGGCGATGCCCACGAGGTCGAGATCGTTGACTACCACGAGTCGGCGCACGGTGCCTGGCGGGGCGACGCTCCCGCCTGTCCACCCGGGCGAGGTGCTGCTGGAGGAGTTCCTCGTGCCGCTTGGCCTCTCCCAGTACCGCGTCGCCAAGGACACGAGCGTGCCGCCGCGCCGCATCAACGAGATCGTCCACGGGACCCGCGCCGTCACCGCGGACACCGCCCTGCGCCTCGCCCGCTACTTCGGGACCTCCGACAGGTTCTGGCTCAACCTCCAGGCGCGGTACGACCTCGAGGTCGAGAGGGCACGGCTGGGCGACCGGCTCGTCCGCGAGGTGACCGTCCTCGGGAAGGCAGGCTGATTCGCGCATGGAGCCCGAGAAGGCGTTGGCGGCACCTCCACGGCCGTCGAGGCTGCTGTGCCTCGGCAGGCAGCTCGGCGTCCAAGCCGTGACCGGCATCCGCCGCGACGTCACCGAGCTCATGCAGGGCGTGAGCGAGGTGCTCTGTCACGGCACCGCCGTGGTCGTTCAGGCCGGGTAGCGTGGTCGCGGCCCTCGTCCTTCTCGCCGCACCGTTGCTCGCCGCGCCCACCGGTGCACCGTCAGCGTGCGCGGGCCGCGGCTCGGTCGTCCTCGTGCTCACCGTGCCCCACGAGCTGCCCCTTGCCCGGTCCGGGTTCCGTTTCGTAGCAGGTTCTGTCAATAACGGTGGTACTCATCTATATTTCGGGCCGCTTGGATCGAGTTGCTTTGTCGGGCTCTCACCCCACGTTGGGTGGAGCACCCGCTGCACGTCCTTCTCCTCGGGCTGACCAAAAGCGGCGGGGTGGAAGTAGGTGCCGCGCTCAGCCTCGGGCTTGGCCTCCTCGACTGGGATGCGGTTGGCGTTGGCATAGGCGTCCTTCCGAATGCCTGTCACCTGCCAGGACACCTCGACGCTGCCCAGATTCGTTCTGATCGTGAAGCGGTTGTGCTCGACCTTCTGCTCGACTATCGCCTGGGCGAACCGGCCGATGACCGTCAGTTGATAGCGGAAGTCGCGGTTGAGCGCCTCGAAGTAGGCCGGCAGCTCGACTACGGCGAGACCGTTGTCGTCGGTAACGAC
>JALOLB010000120.1 GCA_025456225.1 Thermoanaerobaculaceae bacterium | reverse complement strand
ACCCGCTGCGCCATCGCCGCGCCCTCCCGGCGCACAGGGTACCTCGCGCTGCCGGTGCTGGGCAGGTGTACAGGTAGGCAAATGAACAGGTGGGCAGGCACTCTTGCCTGCCATCCTGGGTGAGGCGAAGTGAGCAGGTGCGCGACTGGTAGACTCCGGACGGTGAGACAGGCCGGAGCCGTCCGACGGCTACCGACCAACGGAGGACAGCACTTCATGTCGGTGCTCGATCACACCCCCCGCTTCAGCCTGGAGCAAGCTCAGGCGATCGCCGCCGACCGCTGGGGCCTTGCCACCACGGCGTCGCCGCTGCCCAGCGAGCGGGACCAGAACTTCCTGCTCGATGCCGCCGGGGAGCGTTTCGTGCTCAAGATCTCGAACGGGGGCGAGAACCACGCCCTGCTCGACGCCCAGAACCGGGCGATGGAGCGGATCGCCGGCACGGGCCTGTGTCCTCGCCTGCTGGCGTCCGCGGCCGGGCGGGAGATCGAAACGGTCGTGGCGCCGTCGGGGACACCCCACCTCGTGCGCCTGGTGACGTACCTCCCCGGCACGCCGATGGGCAGGGTGCGGCGCCGGACCCCCGGGCTGCTCGAGGAGCTGGGCCGAGCCGTGGGGCGTGTCGACGCGGCACTGGCCGGGTTCGACCACCCGGCTATCCGGCGCGACTTCCACTGGGACCTGGCTCGGGGGCTCGAAGTGGTGCGCGCCGGTGCCGGGCGGATCGCGGACCGGGAGCTGGCGGCCGTGGTCATGGACCTCGCGGGCGCGTTCGAGCGCCATGCCGCGTGGCGGCTCGCCGACCTGCGGCGGGGCGTGATCCACAACGACGCCAACGACTTCAACGTGCTGGTCGGAGGCGGCGCGAGCCTCGACGATCGCAACCAGCACGTGGTGGGGCTCATCGACCTCGGCGACATGGTGCACAGCTTCACCGTCGGGGATGTCGCGGTGGCGGTGGCGTACGCCGTCATGGGCGAGGCCGACCCGCTGGTGGCCGCGAGCCACGTCGTGCGCGGCTACCACGCCGCGTTCCCGCTCGGCGAGGACGAGCTCGCGGTGCTCTGGGATCTCGCAATGCTGCGGCTGAGCATGAGCGCGTGCATCGCCGCAGAGCAGCAGGCGCACCGGCCCGACGACCCCTACCTCGGGATCAGCCAGGGACCGATCCGGGCCACGCTCCCGGGGCTCGCGCGCATCCGCCCGGAGGTCGCGGAGGCCGTCCTCCGTGTCGCGTGCGGGCTGCCGCCCGTGGAGAAGGGCCCGGACATCGCGGCGTGGCTGGCGGCCAACACCGGGAGGTTCGCACCGGTCCTGGGCGTGGACCTGCGCGCCACGCCGCTCCTCGTGCTCGACCTGAGCGTGGGGAGCCCGCTCGTGGACGGCGAGCCGGCGCGCAACGCCGAGCCGCACCTCGGCCGGCGGGTGCTCCAGGCGATGGACGAGGCGGGGGCGCAGGTTGGCGTGGGGCAGTACAACGAGGCGCGGTACCTGTACACCTCGCCGGCGTTCGCGACGGGCGACGGCCCCACCGACGAGACACGCACCGTGCACCTCGGCATCGACCTGTTCGCCCCGCCCGGGACGTCGGTCCACGCGGCGCTCGACGGCATCGTCGCGGCCTTCGCCGACAACGCCGCGCCGCAGGACTACGGACCCGTGGTCGTGCTGGCGCACCGCGCCGGGAACCGGCCGTTCTTCACGCTGTACGGCCACCTGTCACGGGAGTCCCTGGACGCCCTCGAGGTCGGCCGCCGGGTGGCGAAGGGCGAGCGCTTCGCAACGGTCGGGAGCTCCGAGGTGAACGGCGGCTGGGCGCCGCACCTGCACTTTCAGGTGGTCGACGACCTGCTCGGCCTGGGCTGCGGATTCCCCGGCGTGGCGAGCCCGTCCCAGCGGGTGGTGTGGACGGCGCTCTGCCCCGACCCCAACCTGATCCTCGGCATTCCCGCCGGGTGCTTCCCGCCGCCCGAGCCGGACAAGGCAGAGACGCTCGCCACCCGCCGGGCCCGCCTCGGGCGCAACCTGAGCGTCGCGTATCGCGAGCCCGTGAAGGTGGTGCGCGGCTTCATGCAGTGGCTGTTCGACGAGCAGGGCCGGCGGCACCTCGACGCGTACAACAACGTGGCGCACGTCGGCCACTGCCACCCGCGCGTGGTGGCCGCGATCCGCCGCCAGGCCGGGGTGCTCAACACCAACACCCGCTACCTCCACGACTTCGTGACCCGCTACGCCGGGCGGCTGGGCGCCCTGCTGCCGGAGCCGCTGTCCGTCTGCTTCTTCGTCAACTCCGCGAGCGAGGCCAACGAGCTGGCGCTCCGGCTGGCGCGGGCGCACACCGGGCAGCGCGACATGATCGTCCTCGAGGCGGCCTACCACGGCCACACGACCGGGCTCATCGACATCGGCCCCTACAAGCACGACGGCCCAGGCGGGCTGGGGGCGCCGGAGTGGGTCCACACCGTGCCGATCGCCGACCCGTTTCGCGGGCCATACCGCCGCGACGACCCGCAGGCTGGTGAGAGGTACGCCGCGCACGTCGCCGCCGTGGCCCAGGATCTGCGGGCGCGGGGACACGGGCTCGCCGGCTTCATCGCCGAGTCGCTGCCCAGCGTCGGCGGGCAGATCGTCTTCCCGCCCGGCTACCTCGCCGCGGCGTACGGCGCCGTGCGGGCGGCGGGCGGCGTGTGCATCGCCGACGAGGTGCAGACCGGCTTCGGGCGCCTCGGCACGCACCTCTGGGGGTTCGAGACCCAGGGCGTGGTGCCGGACGTCGTGGTGCTGGGCAAGCCGATCGGCAACGGCCACCCGCTCGGCGCGGTCGTCACGACCCCCGGGATCGCGGCCTCGTTCGACAATGGGATGGAGTTCTTCTCGACGTTCGGGGGCAACCCGGTCTCCTGCGCGGCCGGCATGGCCGTGCTCGACGTGATCGAGGAGGAGGGGCTGCAGGCGCACGCCCTGCGGGTGGGGGAGCGCCTGCTGGCCGGGCTGCGGCCGCTCGTGGACCGCCACCCGCTGGTGGGCGACGTGCGCGGCTCGGGGCTGTTCCTGGGCGTCGAGCTGGTACGCGACCGGGCCACCCTCGAGCCGGCCGCGGAGGAGGCGGCGTACGTGGTCAACCGGCTACGCGAGCACCGCATCCTCCTGGGCACCGACGGGCCGCTCCACAACGTCGTCAAGATCCGCCCGCCGATGCCGTTCGACGAGGCGAACGCCGACTTCCTCGTCGCCACCTTCGAGAGAATCCTGACGGAGGAGCTCGCGGCAGCACCATGAATCGCGGGTGAGGTGGACATGGCCTTTTGTAATTCTCCGAAAGTATGATTATCATACCGTCATGGTTATCCGTGGCGGTCAGTCCGTCTTGCCGCGGGCCGCTGCCGAGGCAGTCGGACGCGCGCTCACGGTCTCCCCAATCGTGGTGCTGCTCGGCGCCCGGCAGACCGGCAAGACCACGCTGGTTCGTGGTCTGCCGCAACTGGCGGACCGCCCGTACCTCACGCTCGACGATTTCGACCTTCGAGCGCACGCCGACTCGGACCCAGAGAGCTTCGTCCGCCGGGCTCCTGCGCTCGTGATCGACGAGGTCCAGCGCAGTCGGGATCTGCTGCTTGCCGTCAAACGGGCAGTGGACGAGGATCAGCCGCGGAAGCCCGGCCGGTTCGTGCTCACGGGCTCGGCGAATCTCCTCATGCTGGAACGAATCTCGGAGACCCTCGCGGGTCGAGCCGTCTATGTGACGTTGTGGCCGCTCACCCGGCGTGAACGCATGGGATTGGCCCGCGCCGGGTTCTGGACCGAGCTCCTTGGCGCGCCGTTCGCGAGCTGGCCGTCGCTGCTGATGACCCAATCGGTCGCTGCCGAAGCCTGGCAGGACGCGGCTCGACTGGGAGGTCTGCCGGTCCCCGCTTACGAGCTCCAGGACCAGGACTCCCGCGCCCTGTGGTTCTCCGGCTACGTTCAGACCTACCTGGAACGTGATCTTCAGGTGCTCCGTGCGGTCGAGAACCTGCCTGATTTCCGGCGCCTCATGCGCGCGGCCTGTCTGAGGATCGGTGGTCTTCTCAACCAGACCGAGCTCTCGCGAGACGTGGGCATCGTGCAACCACAGGTCCACCGGTTCCTGAACCTGCTCGAGGCCAGCTTCCAGGCCATCAGACTGCCCGCCTACGCGGTCAGCCGCACCCGGCGCCTGATCAAGGCGCCCAAGCTCTACTGGAGCGACACGGCCCTGGCGCAGTTTCTGGCCGGCGAAGACGATCCCCGCGGGGTGCATCTCGAGAACCTCGTCCTGATGGACCTGCTCGCCTGGCGCGACGTCCAGCCTCGGCGCCCGGAGGTCCTGTACTGGCGCACTGCCACGGGCCAGGAGGTCGACCTCGTCATCGAGACGCCGCATCGACTGCTGCCGATCGAGGTCAAGTCCTCACACCGGGTCGGCCCGGGCGACGCCAGAGCGGTCGAGGCCTTTCTCGACGAGTATCCCGACCTGACCGACGGGGGGCTGCTCGTCCATGGGGGCAACGAGGTGTTCCCAGTGAGCCGGCGGGTGTTGGCCGTCCCGTGGTGGCGAGTCTGCTGACCGGGTCCAGGCGGCCAGGTCCCGGATCGCGGCCGAGGACAGGTGAGGAATGCGGGCAAGCGGCAACTGCGCCGGGATGAGCAGGGGGTCATTGGTCCGGTTGTCGATGAGGCGGGCGTAGGTCAGCAACGCCGCTGCCGGGGTGGTGGTCCGGACCTCCGCGCTCGCGTCGTCCACGGCTGTGCTGGTCACCTTCCGCAGGACCTCGGTGAGCTGCAGCGACTCGAAGGGGCGCAGCGGCTGGCCGGTCGGTGCGGCCTCGGCCTCAAAGAATGCCGGGATGAGCTGACCGTAGGTGCCGACAGGGGTGGTGTTGTAGGTACGCGCTGCCGCCACGAAGGTCGAGCTGCTCGCCACGATGCGGTGGACGCCCGTGACCTGCCATTCAAGGGTGGACAGGTCGGCGGGGGTCCAGTCGGTGCCGTTCGTCGAGTGGAGGATCGTGGCGCTGGCCGTCCCCTCGACGTAGGCCGGACCCGTGCTGGCGACGGAGGTCGGGTTTCCGCTGCCGCCTGCCTCGTGCCGCGACCATACCGAGCCGTCGGGGCTGGCCAGCACCACGCCCTCCCCCACGGCGGCGAACCCGGCCACGCCGGCCGCGACCTCACGGAGCGGCACCGCGCCACCCCACAGCACACGCCGCCATGCGTTCCCGTCGGTCCCCAGGAGCACTTCGCCCTGCTCTCCAACGGCCACAATCGTCGAGCCGAGCGAGGTCACGTCGTTGAGCTGCCGCGCGGGCTGCGGCCGCTCGTGGACCGCCACCCGCTGGTCGGCGACGTGCGCGGCTCGGGGCTGTTCATGGGCGTCGAGCTGGTGCGCGACCGGGCCACGCTCGATCCGGCCGCCGAGGAGGCGACGTTCCTCGTCAACCGGCTGCGCGAGCACCGCATCCTACTGGGCACCGACGGGCCGCTCCACAGTGTCGTCAAGATCCGCCCTCCGATGCCGTTCGACGAGGCCAACGCGGACTTCCTCGTGACCACGATCGAGACGGTACTGGGAGATCTGGAGTGAGAGGCCTGCGGAGACCCGTGGAGGGTCTTCCCTGCATGACCCATCCTGATCGACCACTTGGACTGGGACCTGGAGTCGGGTCAGGCAGTCTCTCCGGTGTGGCGGCCACGGGTGGGATGGGCCCACGGACGTGCTGCCTTCCTTGATTCCTGGGCGCCCGGTCTCCACACGACGAAGTAACCAGGTCAAGGTCCAACCTCAGGTCCAGGATGTCACGAGGCGACCTCTGACCGGCTGCTTCTCCTCTACAGCTTCGCGATGACTCGGAATGAGACGAACGGGGTGCTCTCGAGGTCGACGCGGTCGGCGTCGTCGTCCCACTTCGTGCCGAGGAACACCTCCCGCTCGAACGCCCAGCCCGCCGCGAGCTCAACCAGGAACGCGCGCGGCGAGCCGTATGACAAGCCGGCCTGAAGGCGGCGATCGAAGACGAACAGCCGGTCGTCGCGGTCCTCGCGCCCGGCGGGCAGGAAGCCCTGGTAACGGGACTCCAGGCCTGCGAACACCCGCGCGCCCTTCGTGACCCGCATGGTGCCCCGGACGTTGACGGTCCGCACCGGGAAGTAGCTCGCCTGCAGGGAGAAGCGGTCGTTCGGCCGCCAGTCGATCCACAGCGGCACGCCGAGCAATGCCGTGAACGTGCGGCTCGGGCTGTAGAGGTAGGCGACGCTGGGCAACGGCACGTTGCGCAGGAACTCGCGCGTGTTGGAGTAGGTCGCGAGGAACAGCCAGGCATTGGTCTCGCCGCTCGGGATCATGTAGTACGCGTTGGCGCGCAGCTCGAGCTCGTGGACCGAGTCGAACGGCTCGTCGGAGGCGGAGCCGACGGCGAGGTTGCCGCCCCAGCCGCGGCGCTCCCCCAGGCGCTGGCGGAAGAGCACGCCGGCACTGACGTCCCACAGGCTCGACGGCACGGCCTGCCCGGACTCGGCGAGTGCCAGGTCCCCGGAGGTGCCGACCCGCATGACGCGCGCCGTGGCCGCCCAGCTCGAGCGCTCGTCGTTGGTCAGCGGGATGCGGAGGGAGAGCATCGCCTCGTCCTCGCGCGTCTCGTCAACGCCCTCGCCGGCCTCATCCAGCAGCGCTCCCCGCAGCTCGATGCGGGGCTCGAACCGGCCCACTTGTGGCGACAGCAGCTCCGCAAACTCGGACTGCGCCGCGGCCAGAGCCGGCCACCCGAGCGCCATCACCATCCCCACCACCATGGCCAGTCTCCGCACCGTCTTGTGTTCCTTCCCGCTGTCGAGGTTGTCCCGATCACAGCACTGCGGCAGCTCAAGCCAACGCCCTGGGATGCTGGCTTCTTCCAGGACCTCCCGACGCGACCTGGTCGAGCCGCCGCCAGCTCCCACCGCCGAGGCTCGACCAAGGCGACGGTTCGCGGTCGGGGCAAGCGAGGCGCCGGCCGGCGAGGTGGAGGTGGACGCCGACCGCCGAGATTACTCCCTCGGTGACCGGCCCCGGAGTGTGCTGCCATGACACCAGGTCGTGCGGGTCCGTAGTGGAGATGGAGGCTGATACGTGGCTGGTCCCACCCAGGAGAAGACGCTACCGACACTCTCCGCGCGGCGCGTGCCGGCGGTACTGAGCTGCAGGGTTGCAGAGGAAACGGGGTCGATTCCCCTCAGGAGACCGGTCCGCTCGGGCCGGCGAGCCCTGTCCGCCGGGCTGGCCACCCCGATTCTGTGCTGGGTTGCTGTGGCGCTGGTAGGGACCCCAGCCGTCGGCGAGCACGCCCTGGGGTCCACTGCGGCTCACCCCGACCAACGGACTGGGGACAGGCTCGACGATTCGAGTGCCTTCAACGGGGGCATGGATCAGTTGGACAGCTCCGGCGGGACCTGCACCGACTGGCTTGGCAACACATGGACGCGGGCAGGATCGCCCGAGGACGTGGGCGGCCCAGGGGAGGCGAACTGGTACATCGACCAGGTGGCGAGAGGTGATGCGTCGATGATCCAGTACGCCGTCGACCGCTACTATCGCAACTCGGCGACCGGCCCCTCCCGCCGGTGGGGAAAGGGGTGGCTCGCCAAACACATCGTCGTGGTGCTTCTCATGCGGGCGTTCGAGCTGCGCGACCGGCTCTCTCCCGAGCTGGCCAGTGCGGTCGACCGGCTCGCCGCCGATGCCCTGGACGAGACAACCTTCCGCATCGACGGCTGCGGCGTGCTGGGGAACTCGTGCGCGGAGGACTTCGCGTCGATGATGGCCGTCGCTGCAATCGCGCGAAGCCTGTATCCCGGCGTGGCGGCGGCGGTCGGGGAGAAGAAGCTCGAGAGGCTCGAGAGGAAGTACTTCACGCTGACGTTCACGACGCGAAACCGCTCGTTCGGGCTGGTGCGCGAGCTGTCCCCGATCGACGGCCGGGAGTACGCGATGGTCCAGAATCACTCGGGGCAGTCCGCCGTGTACTCGGCGATCGTCCTGACTATCCTGGGGAACGCCCTGCAGGCGCACCTCGCGGCCGGACACCGGGTTCCCGCTTTCTACCTGGAGGACGCCGAGATCGTCGCCAACGTGCGGTCGATGATGGCCTGGTTGCAGACCACCGCCCTGGCCAGTGGGTCGGCGTTCGTGAGTGGGTGCCTCGACTACGCCACCGGTCGCCCGGGAGACTGCAACGACCCCCAGTTCGCGAACGCTGTCCCCACCTCGATTCCGGCAGGACGTGCGATCGCGTTGCTCTTTGGGCAGGCGGCCTTCGGCCCCGGGTACCAGTTTCGAGCCTTCGAGGGTGGCGACAGCGGCGTTCTGATCAGTGACGGTCGTGCCTACCAGTACGACGGCATCAATCCGGACTCGATCGACGCCAGTCTCACTGCGTCCGTGTCGAGCGGCAGAGCGGTGGCGAGATGGGAGGATCTCGGCGCGCCGGCGTACGACGTCTGGGGACCAGCGGGACGTGTGAGCACGACCACCGCCACTTCTTTCGGCTTCGACCTCGGGAGCGCCCGCGGCCGCGTGCCGTACGGGCTCGTGGTGAGGAGCCGAACGGGCCTTGTCGTGGGCTTCGAGTTCGAGAGCCTGAGCTGGAACCCTGTCCGCAGGAAGCTCCCGCAGCGGGACAGCCGATTCCTGCCCAGGTTCAGGCTGCGTCTGACGCCTGCGCACGCGCCGTAGCCGGAGAACCTCCACCGCTACCCTGCCGGCGGTCGTGCTCGCGCCGCTCGGTTCCCGTCTGTCGAGCCTGGTCGCTAGGAGCCGACGCGGCCCAGCCGGCGGCGGGGGACGTGCGCCCTCGGCAGGGCGTCGAGGAGCACGGCGGCGGAGGCCGGGGCGAGGGTGATCTGGGTGACCTGGCGGTACGTGACGCGGGCGGTGGTCTCGCCGTTCGGGCCGACGTCGCCGCCGCCGGACAGCTCGCACAGGTACCGCGCGGACGACAGGGTGACCGTGACCGCCTGACCGCCCTCCCATGTCGGCGTGGGGTTGACCCACACCGAGCCGTTGTCGAAGGCGCGGGTGTACACCCCCGGGACGGTGCTCTGGAGGTCGTCAACACTGGCCGCCGGTGGTTGCAGGGGAGCGCCGATCGGGACGTCGTACTCGGGCCACCAGTCCGGCTCGTCCGAGGCCTCGAAGTTGAGGTAGGTGCGGGTTCCCTTGACGAGCAGGTAGCTGCCGAGGGTGAGCAGCCGCTCCTGGGCGCCGTCGACGTAGGTCTGGGCGAGGAGCGCCTTGCCGGCGCGGGTGAAGCCGAGCACCCGGTTGAGCTGCAGCCGCCAGTCGTCGGCGGCGTACGGGCTCTCGTTGCCGTCCATGGCGAACCCCTCGACCATGACGCCGTCCGCGGCCGCGTAGTCGGTGGTCTCGCGGCTGGTGTTCCACGCGCCGACGTTGGGCACGAGCCACGCCTGGCCGGCGAGCTGGGTGTGCAGCCACGCGAGCCAGCCGGCGATGCGCTGCGCCCAGACGCTCTCGAACGCCTCGTCCACCTCCGGCAGCACCGGGCGGTAGTGGTCGAACCCCAGGAAGTTGGGCACCGAGAGGCTGTCCATGAACAGGCCGTCGGCGTCGTTGGCGGCGAGCTGCCGCGCCACCTCGCCCCGCCACCAGGTGCGGAAGCCCGCGTCGTCGAGCCTGGCGAGGTACCAGCCCCAGTCGCAGTTGTACACGCGCTGGCCGCCGGCCTCGGGGTGGTGGGCGAGCCAGCTCTCCTGCACCACGGCGTCGCCGGGCCACTCCTGGACCCAGTCGTCGCCCTCGATCACCGCCAGCCAGTCGCCGGTGGGCTGGCAGGCGGCGTCGGCGGCGCGGTAGCCGAGGCCCATCCCGAGCCGATAGTGCAGGATCACGAACGAGGGGTTGACCTCGCGCAGGCGGTCGGCCTGGGTGCGCTCCATCTTCTGGGTGCCGGCGTAGTGGGTGGCCGCGAAGCGGACCAGGGCGTCGCTCATGCGCGAGGGGAGCTGGTCGTTGAAGACGTGCACGCCTCTGGAGGTGTCGGGCCAGGGGCGGGGGCGGGTGCCGGGGGCGCCGACGGTGACGGTGGCGGAGGCCGACGCCTGGGCGCCGTCGTCGTCCGTGACGGTGAGCGTCACGGTGTAGCTTCCCGTGCCCGAGTAGGTGTGGCTGACCTGCACGCCGCTGGCGGTGCCGCCGTCGCCGAAGCTCCAGGCGTGGGCCGTGATCGTGCCGTCGGAGTCGCTCGAGGCGGAGCCGCTGCAGACCACCTGGAGCGGTGCCACGCCGCTCGTCGGGTTGACCGAGAGGCGCGCCACCGGCGGCTGGTTGGGCGGGGGGCCGCCCGAAGGCCGGAGCCGCAGCCGGTTGCCGGTGCCGGTCACGGCGAACGAGGGCACCGTCACGAGGCCGTGGCTGTCGGCGGTCACCTGGCCGGAGGCCACGAGGCCGTCGTCGGCGACGCGGCGGTTCTCCCAGGAGTACGTGGCGCCCGGCGAGGTGTGGAACGTCTGGAGGCGGCGGGGCGTCACGTCCACGGTGCGGCTCTGCCCGTCGGTGCTGCGCAGGGAGATCCCCCAGGTCGTCGCGGTGTCCACGGGCGCGCCGTCCCAGGGGTCCCAGCTCGGGGACCAGTCCACGAGCTGGTTGTAGCCGCCCTCGGCGCCGCCGTCCGGGGGCGGCAGCGGGAGGTTGCCCGAGGCCCTGGAGAGCCCCGGCACCGACTCGTCGCGCACCACCTGGAAGCCGTCGAACGGTGCCAGCGAGGGATCGGGGGCGATGGTCGGCGGGAGCCCGGAGAACGACAGCCAGGTGTGACCGGTGTTGGCGTTCCACCCGCCCCAGCAGCGGCGGCTCGCGTCGGCCTGGGCGTAGAACGGCTTGCCCTCGGTGGTCCAGCCCAGGACCGAGTCCGACCGCCCGTGCGCCACCCCGAACGGCACCGAGTCGTCCCCGGCGCGCCCCGCGACGTTGGCCTGGTGATTCTGCCAGTCCCACACGCCGGTGCCGTTGTAGCGGGTCAGGTGGGCGGCCCAGGTGCCGGGTCCCGACAGGCTCACCGGGAGGTTGAGGGTGCGGGCACCCCACTTCCAGGAGACGTCCTCGCGCCAGTCCGTGTCGCCGCCGTCCCCGGACACGCGGTAGTTGGTCATGGGCTCGGAGGCGTAGGCGGCGGCGAACACGTTCGGAAAGCGCAGCGCCAGGGCGAGGGTGCCGCTGCCGCCCATGGAGTGACCCCAGACGTAGATGCGATCGGGGTCGACCCTCGGCCCCAGGGTGGGGTGGCGCAGGAGGTCGTGGATCGAGCGGAGGAGGCGCTGCTCGGTGTAGTTGACGACGGTGTCGCCCGCCGCGGGCTCGTCCCCGGTGCGGTAGTCGTGGCTCCGCGCGAAGCCGAAGTACCAGGTCTCGGAGACGTCGGCCGGGCGGATCTCGACGACGCAGTAGTCGTTGGCCGGGCCGAGGGTCGGGCCGTAGGTGTTGCCGCCCCACCCGTGCAGGTACAGCACCGCGGGGACCTTCGCCGGTACAGTCCCACCACAGGCGGCGGCCGAGGGCTCGCCCACGGAGTAGGTGAGGGCGTACTGGACCGCGTGGGCCACCGCGGGGTCGCCGGCGTTCAGCCCGAAGTACCCGTTGCGTGGGTGGGGGGCGAAGAACGTCGGGTTGTAGGTGTGGAGGTCGAAGTACTGGACGAAGACGTGGCCTCCCTCGCTGCCGGCGACGGCCGCCTCGACGGGGAGGGGATCGGCCACCGTCTCGGCCACCGGCCCGATGGTGTTGCCTGGGCCGAAGGTGGCAGTGTTCTCAACCCCCGCGGAGTTGACGGTGGTCACGGCGTAGTAGCCCTGGCCCGAGGCGGCACCTCC
>JALOLB010000348.1 GCA_025456225.1 Thermoanaerobaculaceae bacterium | reverse complement strand
CGCAGCGGCCGCACTCGGCGCACGACAGGCCGTTCCAGAGCTCCCGCCAGGTGAACTCTTCCAGCTTCGCCGCGCCCTCCGACGGCGGGGGCATGCCACCCGTCTCGAGGGACGCCGTGAAGACGTTGAACGGCGAGGCGAGCAGGTGGAGGTGCTTGGAGAACGGCAGGTAGGCGAGGAAGCCCAGGACCGCCACGATATGGATCCACCACATCGCCACGTACAGCGTCTCGGCAGTTGAGGTGGAGAGGCCGCCAACCCCGGCGGCTGCTGCCTGGCCGACCAGATAGGTCACGACCAGGACGGTGATGAGGGCCAGGATCAGCCCGGCGTCGCGCGACTGGGCCAGGCGCGCCGGGCGAACGAGGTACCGCCGGTAGGCCGCCCCGGCGAGCGCCGCCAGGGTGGCGACGCTGAGGAGGAGCATCGGAACGGTGACCAGGGCAACCTCGTCCGGGTACGGGATCGGCAGGAACGGGAAGAGGCCCAGCAGCAGGTTCCAGGCGAAGCTGCCCGCGTAGAAGAGGAAGGCCCAGAAGATGACGAGGTGGGCCAGCCCGACCCCCGGGTTGTCGAACATGCGGCGCTGGCCGGCCACGTTGACCACCACGCTGGCAAGACGGCGCGGCAGCTGGTCCCAGCGCGGCTCAGCCCGCCCCCGCGCCACGGCTCGCAGGATCCGGAAGACCCGCCACCCGAACAGGGCGAACGCGACCAGGGTCAGCGCCCACAGGATGGCGACGCCGGGAATGCCGAGGAGCGTCTGCGCGGTCGGGTCCGGCATTGGCGCTACCCCTTCCGCTTCCTGACGGCCTCGGCGAGCGCCTCGAGCACGTCGGTTGCGTCATCGACGATCCCGTAGTGGGCAACCGAAAAGATCGGGGCCCCGGCGTCGGTGTTGACGGCGATGATCAGCTCGGAGTCCTTCATGCCCTCGACGTGCTCGGGGGCCCCGCTGACCCCGGCCGCCACGTACAGGCGCGGCTTGACGGTCACCCCGGACTTGCCGACCTGGCGGACCAGGGGGAGCCAGCCCTGGTCGATCACGGGGCGCGATCCGCAGACGGCCCCACCCAGCGCATCGGCCAAGTCCTCGGCCACCTCCAGGTTGGCCTCGCTGCTGATGCCCCGGCCGACGGCGACCAGCGCCTCCTGCTGGGTGATGTCGACGTCGCCGGCCTCGGGCTCCTCGTACGCGAGCAGGCGCACGCCGACATCGCCGGCGAGGTCGACCGACACCTCCTCGACGGGCGGTGGCGCGGCCCCGAGCCCCGCAGCAGCCGAGCCGGTCCCCGGGAGAACGGCCAGCACCACGGGCCCAGGCCCGGCCGCCGCAACCGTCACGGCCATCTTGCCGCCGTAGAGAACACTGGTGACCTGCAGCGCCCCGTCGATCACCTCGACCTTCCGGCAGAAGTTGACCAGCGGCGCACCCAGCCGGCCGGGCAGCAGCCCGAGCAGGTCCCAGCTCACGTTGGTGGTCGCCACGAGGATCACCGCGGGAGCGCGCTGCGAGGCGAGCGCCGCCACCGCCCGGCTGGCCTGCAGCCCGGTGGCGTCGGCAAGGGTGGGATGGTCGACGTAGAGGACGGTGTCGGCCGTGCCCAGCGACGCGGCCAGCTGCCGGGCCTCATGGCCGAGGAGCACGGCCTCGAGGCGCACCCCCAGCGAATCGGCCACGCCCCGCCCCACCGCCAGCAGCTCGTAGGTGGCGTCCGAGATGGTCCCCTTCCAGTGGTCCGCCACGACCCAGACGTTGCCCGCCATCACCATCTCCTCAGAGCAGTCCGCGGGCGGCCAGGATGTCGGCCACCTTCTCTGCAACGTCGCGCACCGGGCCCTCCAGCATCTCGGCGTGCCCTGCCGCCTCGGGCTTGGCCATCGCCGTCACCTCGAGGGGCGGCGCGGCGGGCGGGCTCGCGGCGGCGACGACCTCGATGCCGCCCGAGGCCATCGCGGCTCGCACCTTGGCGATCGGGACGTAGCGCGGCGGCTTCTCGCAGCCCTGGATGCCGAGGTAGGCGGGAAGCGCGACCTCGAAGCGCGCCATCACCCCCCCGGCGTACTCCTTGGCCACGACGGCCGTCCCGGCGCCCGGGTCGACCGTGATCCTGCTCACCAGGCCCAGGTAGGGGAGGTCGAGCGCCCCGGCGAGCAGGGGGGCCACGAAACCATCGAGATCGTCGATCGCCTGGCACCCGCTGAGCACCAGGTCGGCGGGGAGCACCCCGTGGATCCCGGGCAGGGTGGCGGCCAGCGCGGCCGCGGTGGAGCGGGTACCCGCGGTCGGCGAGATGCCCGTCACCTTGATCACCCGGTCGGCGCCCTTGGCGAGAGCCGTGTGGAGGACGTCGTCGACCTCGGGGGCCTCCGGCGCCACCACGGCGACGGCCGCCTGCAGGCGATCCCTGAGGAGCAGCGCCTGCTCCAGGGCATAGTCGTCTCGCTCGTTGACGATGAAGCGCAGGTACTCCTGATCCAGCGACGTGCCGTCGCCGGCGACCTCCAGCTCCTCCACGATGTCGGGCACCATCTTCATCAGGACCAGGATCTTCATGGCGCCAGCGCGTCCTCCTCGCTCGATCCTGTCGCCGGTCGCACGTGCTCAGGCATCGAGCGCCTCGGCGACCAGCTCCATCACGTCCCGGACGACCATGCGATCGTCGTACCCGAGCACCTTCAGGGAGTCCTCGAACCGCGGCACCTCGTAGGGGCACGACACCGCCAGCACGTCGGCACCGGTGGCTGCGGCTTCCTCGACCCGGCGGTCAGAGAGGCGGGGCTGCCCCTTGGCCTTGTAGTGGGTGTCGAGCCACATCCCGCCCCCGCCGCCGCCGCAGCAGATCGTGTTGTCCCGGTTGTGGGTCATCTCGACGAGGCTCACCCCGGGCAGCGCCTCGAGGATCCGGCGCGGCTCGTCGTGCATGTGGTTGTGCCGGCCGAGCACGCAGGAGTCGTGGTAGGTGATCCGGTACCCAAGATTGCGGGTGAGGCGCGGCCTGAGGGCGTCGAGGCGAGCTGCCAGGAACGGGGTGGTGTGGTCCACGGGCCGATCAAGCCCGAAGGACGGGTAGACGAACCTGAAGGCGTCGTAGGCGTGAGGGTCCGAGGTCAACAGGGAGGCGTACTCGTACTTCGCGAAGGTGGCCGCGTTCTGCTCCCGCAGGGTGTCGAACAGGCCCTTCTCCCCGACGAGTCGGGCGCACTCCCCGGCGCACTTCTCCTCGGCTCCCAGGATGGCGAAGTCGACCTCGAGGGCCGCCAGGACCCGTGCCGTCGCCCGGGCGTTGTCCTGGCCGCGCGGGTAGTAGGCCGCGTAGCACTCGACGATCCAGAGCACGTCGACGGGCCGCCCCAGGTCGCGCAAGATGGGAACCGGCACCCCGGCGGTGTCCGCCCATGCCGCGCGCTTCCGCGGCGACTCCCCCATCGGGTTGCCGTAGCGCATCGTGTTTGAGAGCGAGCCCTGGAGCTCGGCCGGCACCTGGG
>JALOLB010000119.1 GCA_025456225.1 Thermoanaerobaculaceae bacterium | reverse complement strand
AGCAGCGGGAGGTGTTCGTGCAGCGGCTCTGGGAGCTGTGGAACAGCCAGAGCGGCATGGGCAACAACTTCCGGCGCACCTGGGAGGAGCGGCTCGAGGAGACGAGCTCCGAGTTCGGCAACACCACGGAGGACCGCTCGCGCCTGTGGCTCCTGCACGGGCCCCCCGACGCCCGCAGGCCCCTCGAGTGCGACCGCGTGTTCCACCCGCTCGAGATCTGGGTCTGGGCCTACCTTCCGGGACTGGGCGAGAAGGTCACCGTCATCTTCTTCCGGCCCTACGGCCTGGGACGCTACCGCCTGTGGGACCCCAACATCGACTCCCGCGCCTCGCTCTACACGACCGAGGGCAACATGGCGGTGCAGCAGTGGCTCGCGACGGGCGACCAGCGGTACCAGTTCGGCCGCCCGGAGTACGGGTGCGACCCGGACATCCTCAAGGCCATCGGCGTCGCCGAGTTCTTCATGAAGGACCTGGACTTCCGGAAGGCCATGGAGCGTGTGCAGTTCCAGGCCACCGAGACCGGCAAGGAGAGCACCAGCCAGCGCTTCCTGGACTACTCGACGATCACCCCCAAGGATGCCAGGCCTCTGGAGTTCAACCTTGCCTCACAGGTCGGCGAGCGCTCGGGCGGCAAGCTGAAGGTCGTCTTCTCCGGCAAGGTCCAGCGGGCGGAGCTGGGCTCGACCAAGGTCGGCGAGATGGACGTGGTGCAGCTCGACGTGACCGGGGAGATCATGCGGGAAGGGCAGATGGACGACCGTTTCCGCTACACCTTCTCGTTCCCGGGCGAGTCCACCGAGCTGCCCCTCGCGATCGAACGCGAGCTGCGCCCGGGGACCTACAGGTTGCGCCTCAAGGTCGCCGACGCCAACTCCAGGCATGTCGGCGTCAAGGAGATCGAGTTCGTCGTGGACCCCGGACAGGTGGCGCCCCCGAGCCCCGGTGAGAAGGCGGCGGACGCGGCGCTCGTCAAGATCGCGAGCTCACCCCTTCCCACCCTGCTGCTGCAGGGGCCCGAGGGCGAGGGCCTGACGGGGGTGCAGCGGTTCTCGGCCCTGGCCGGGCCCCAGGTGGGGAAGGTGGAGTTTCTCCTGGACAATCGGCTGGTCCTGTCCAAGAACCGACCTCCCTTCGAGATCGAGCTGGACCTCGGGCCCGTGCCGCGCCTGGCGTCGATCGCCGCCGTCGCCTATGACGGCAAGGGGGTCGAGCTCGACCGGAAGACCGTGGACGTCAACGTCGGCCGGGAGAGGTTCTTCATCCGCCTGCAGCCGGTGGGCGCCTCCGACCGCAAGGACGGGAAGGTGCGAGCCCAGGCGGCGGTGAACGTCCCCACGGAGCGCAAGCTCGCGAAGGTCGAGCTGTACTGGAACGAGGCGCTGGCCGCGACGCTGTACTCGACGCCGTTCGATGCCTGGCTGCCGGTCCAGGACGACGGCTCGATCGGCTACCTGCGGGCGCTCGCGGTGCTGGACGACGGCGAGCAGGCGGAGGACGTGCGCTTCGTCAACGCGCCGCAGTTCCTGGCCAACCTGCAGGTGCAGACGGTCGAGCTCCCGGTGACCGTCCTCGACAAGGATGGCCGGCCGGTGGAAGGCCTCAAGCAGGCCGACTTCCAGGTCGCGGAGGATGGTCGTCCGCAGCAGATCTCCCACTTCTCCCGGCAGCAGGAGCTGCCGATCCGCCTGGGCATCGTGGTGGACACCTCCGGCTCCATGGAGAAGACCCTCCCGGAGGTCCAGCGGGTGGTCCTCGGCTTCCTGCGCAACCTCCTGCGCCCCAAGGACCGCGCCTTCGTCGTGTCGTTCTCGGACCGCCCCTCCCTGCTCGAGAAGTTCACGGCCGACTTCGCCGGGCTCGAGCGGGCGATGATCGCGCTGCGGTCGGACCGCGGCACCGCGTTCAACGACGCGACGATCTACGGGCTCTTCCAGTTCTCCGGGGTGCGCGGGCGCAAGGCGATGGTCGTCCTCACCGACGGCGAGGACAACGCCTCCCGCATGGGTTTTGACCGCGTGCTCGACTACGCCCAGCGCAGCGGCGTCACGACCTACGTCGTGGCGATCGACCTGGCGCTCACGAAGGTCATGGTGCGGTCGCAGCTCTCGCGCCTGGCGCGGACC
Source organism: Thermoanaerobaculaceae bacterium (assembly GCA_025456225.1). GTDB lineage: Bacteria > Acidobacteriota > Thermoanaerobaculia > Thermoanaerobaculales > Thermoanaerobaculaceae > JAAYVZ01. The sequence continues at coordinate 9,755 of JALOLB010000119.1, read as the reverse complement.
ACCGGCGGCGAGGCGTTCTTCCTTGCCGCCAACTCCAACCTCGGCACCGTCTACGAGACCATCAACCGCGAGCTGCGCTCCCAGTACCTGGTGGCCTACACCTCGGACGCCACGACGCCGGTCGAGGTGTTCCGCAAGGTGACAGTCAAGGTCAACAAGCCGGGCCTCGAGGTCCGCACGCTGGCCGGGTACTACCCCGGGGGATGACCCCCCTCCCACCCAGGCTCAAGGCTCCAGGCTCAAGGCTCAAGGCTCCCCCGCCCACCCGGGGAGGCTCAGGGCTACAGGCTCGAGGCTCAAGCTCCCCCTCCCACCCAGGCTTCAGGCTCAAGGCTCAAGCTCCACCGCCCACCCATACCAAGGTAGGTTCACTTCAAGGGCGGGAGGGGGAGCCTTGAGCCTTGAGCCTTGAGCCTGCTCCTACGCCGGCTCGACCTCCAGCAGCTCCTGCACCACGGAGACCCAGCCGGGATCGAGCAGCGTGCCGGTGTGCTCGTGCACCCAGGCGCTGGCGGACTCGCGGGTGCCGACACCGCGGCCGCCGCGCTGGGTCTGCAGGATCACGAAGGCGACGGCGACGGTGATCAGCCGCGAGGCCGGATGCGGGCGGCGGGGGCGGGGGAGGCGTGGGTACCCCGTGCCGTTGTACGCCAGGTGGTGCTCGTACACGGCAATGAGCGCCTCCGGCGGGAGGTTGCCGGCGCCAAGGAGGGCCTCGAACCCGGTCTTGGGGTGGTCGATGATGAGCTCCAGCTCGTCTCCCCGCAGCTCCAGCTCGCGCGCCTGCAGATCCGCGGGAAGCAGAAGCTTGCCACAGTCCACGAGCATGGCGGCCAGGCCCAGGTCGCGGCGCCGGGCGGGCTCGACGCCGGCCAGCAGTGCCAGACCGACCGTGAGGACGCAGGTGTTGTAGGCGCGCACCGCCGGCCAGCGGGCCTCGCCCTCCCATGGGGCCAGGTGGTGCAGGGGATCGGGATCCTCCTCGAGGGACTCGTGCACCGCCTTCACCACACGTTCGAGGTCACCGACCGCCAGGCCGGCCCCGCTCGCGAAGCCGGACAGGCAGTCCTCGACCACCGCGATGCGGTCGCGGACCGAGGCCAGCTTGCGGCGCTTCCTGCCACCCGAGGCGTCGTCCGGGCCACCCAGCTCGATCTCGGAGATCTCGACCTTGCCCACCTGGATGTGGGCACGGTTCTGGACCCAGACGTCTTCGGCGCTGGCCAGCTCCACGAGGAAGGCAAGCAGCTCGCTGGCCGTCACGCCGGGCCGGAACCCCACGTGCTCGAGACCCCGGCGCCGCATCCTCCGGATCACCGAGGGTGCCTGGCGGCACGCCCGGGTCATGGGCGTGCCCTGCACGAACAGCTCCTCGCCGAGCAGGACGAAGGTGAGCTCGGGTTCCTGGCCGAGCAGCGTCTGGAGGAGCTCGGCGAGGCGGTCGATGATGATGCCGGCACGAGGGTGATCCCCGCCGTACAGCCCCACCGTGGTCATGCCGGCCGCCAGCTCGGTGATCGCCGCGAGGATGAGCTTCTCCCGGTCGCTCACTCCGCCTCCTCGGTGGCCTTGCGCGGAGCCTGGAGCGCGGCACGCACCGCCGCGGCCAGCTCGGCATCCTTGTCGGCCGCCAGCCTGCGGGCGAGCTGCGCCGCCTCCTCGCTTTCCAGATGGGCGACCGCGACCGCAGCCTCACGCTTGAGGGGCACCAGGGAGAACCTGTAGCGCCACTGGCTGAGGTCCAGGATGGACTTCAGGATGGGGAGGAAGACCGGGTCGCGCTGCCGCCCGGCAGCCCGGATCAGCTCGACGGCAATCGGCTCCCGCAGGCCGCCGCCGATGCGCGCCCGCAGTCGCTCGCCGAGGGCCCTGGCCACCTGCGGGTGGCGGATGTGGGAGGCCACGCGCACTGCCGCGATTTGCCGCTCCGGGTCGTCCGAGTCGAGCACCCGCGTCAGGGCCTGGTACCACTGCGGGTCCTGCAGGGCGACGAGGGTCTTGAGGATCTCCTCGACGACCTGGGGCCGCGCCCGGCCGAGCATCAGGCGGAGCTGCGGACCGGTCTCCCGGTCGCCCAGGCGGCGGAGCAGGAAGACGGTGTTCCGCACCACGTACCATCGGGGGTCCGAGAGCATCGGCCTGATGAACGGGAGGGCCGCGCTCCCGTGGCGTCCCACGACCTCCAGGAGACGCTTGCGCACCCCCATGTTCTCCTCCTGGGCAATGGCCTCCAGGATGGGTGGAATCGCCCGCTCGCCAAGCCCGAACAGGATGCTCGTGAGGGTCTGGTGGCTCTCCTTCTCGAAGATCGAGAGGCCCTGGATCGCGGCGCGGGCGGCGGCCGTGCAGGCGGTCTCGCGGGCCGTCAGGTTGCGCATGTTGGCCACCACGGGCACGAGGCGGGTGGCCGCCTCCAGGTCGCCCTCGTCGATGGCCATCACCAGCTCCTCCCCCAGCCTCCGGGAGGCAGCCTCGCCGACCGCATCGTTGCCCCACAGCGTGGCAGCCTCGCGGAGCACGCCGGTCAGGTGAGTGCGCACGGCAGTGGGGTCGAGGGCTCCAGCCAGCTCCTGGAGCGCCGCGATGCTCTCCGGCCGCATGATGAGCCCGAACGACTCCTCCCGGCTCCGTCGCGGGCGGACCTCGTCGAAGGGGATCTGGGCGAGGAGCCGGCGAGCTCGGGAGGAGGCCTCCTCGGTCACCTCCGGCGGGCGCTCGGAGGGCGGGGCCGACATGCGGTAGAGCACGCGGTGGACCGTCTCGGGGATGGCGGCGCCCTGGATGAGCATGAGCTCCACGGCGTCAAGGAGCACCTCGGCCGCCACCATGGGAGCGATGCCACGCTCGGGGTCGCCCGCCACCGGCAGGTGACGGAACGCGACGGTCACCGCCAGGCGCGCCCGGTCGGGGTCGAGGAGACCCACCAGCTCGCCGAGGAACTCGCGGACCTCCCCGAGGAGCATGCGCCGCTGCCCCTCGTCCCGGACGCGCACCACCTCGCCGAGCTGCGCGAACAGGTGCTCGAACAGGCTCTCCGGATCCTGGCTCTCCTGGAGGATCTCGGCCAGCATGCCGGCGGTCAGCTCGCCCTGGTTGATGTGGCCGGCGAGGGCGAAGGCGCCGTCCTGGCTCATGCGCTCGGCGAGCTCGCGCAGCACGTTGCGGGACCCGCCCTTGTCCACATCCTCGCTGTCCGCTCCCACCACCTGGACACCGGAGAGGTTGATCGGGACGATCTCCAGGCCGGGGAAGGCATCCGCTGGCTCGAACAGGGACATCCGCTCGACCTCGGTGGGAGGCTCCTTGATGCTCGACAGGTGCGCGGCCAGCGCCGGCAGGCCCTCGGCGGCCCGGGCGAGGTCCAGGCGCACGGCCCCCACGCCGAGGTTGAACAGGACCCGGATCAACTGCAGCGCCGGCGCGCTCGCCGGGGCGTGAACCTCCTCCATGTCCCAGAAGAACCGGTCCGGGCCGATGCCGATCGTCGCGTGGTCCTCCTCGGCGGCGATGGTCGCCACCGAGCCCCGGATGCGCTCGCGCGCCGGCTGCAGGGCGGGGTGGGTCTCCGGGTAGAGCCGCAGCGACCGGCGCAGCGTCTCCACGTCGGTGAGCATGCGCAGGATGGCGGCTTCGTTCGCGACGGCCATGGTCCTAGCAGCGCACCAGGGTGACGATGTCGCTCACCGACTCGAGGGGACAGAGGCCAATGACGGAGCGGGGCGGGACGGTGGTGGCGGAGGGCACGGCGCACCGGGCGAACCCGAGCGCCTCGGCCTCGCGCAGCCGCTCGGGGGCGTGCCCGACGGAGCGGATCTCGCCCAGCAGCCCGACCTCGCCGAAGAACGCAGTGTCGGCCGGCACCGGGATGTCGGCAGCGGCCGAGATCACGGCGGCCGCGACCGCGGCGTCCAGGGCCGGCTCGTCGACCGAGACGCCGCCAACCAGGTTCACGAACACGTCCCGGTCGCCGACCCGCAGGCCGGCGCGCTTCTCGAGCACCGCCAGCAGCACCGCCAGACGGCCGGAGTCCATCCCCTGGGCAACCCGCCGCGGCATCGCCAGCGGCGAGCGGGAGACCAGCGCCTGGACCTCCACGAGGAGCGGCGACGACCCTTCGATGACCACCGCCACGGCCGAGCCGGGCGCACCGGTGCGTCGGTCGGCGAGCAGCGCCGCCGACGGGTTGGCGACCTCCTCGAGACCGTGGTCGCCCATCACGAAGAGCGCCAGCTCCTGGGTCGGGCCGAAGCGGTTCTTGGTGGCGCGCAGCATGCGCTGGGGCTGCCCGCTGGCGCCGCCGAAGTCGAGCACCGCGTCGACCATGTGCTCGAGCGCCTTGGGACCTGCGACCATGCCCTCCTTGGTCACGTGCCCGACCAGGAAGACCGGGGGACCCCCGCGCTTGGCGAGCTCGACGAGCTGGCTTGCCACCTCGCGGACCTGGGTGACGCTGCCGGGCACCGCGGGGACCCGGTCCGAGAGCATGGTCTGCACCGAGTCGGCGATCACCAGGCTGGGGCGCAGGCGGAGCGCCGCCGCCACAGCCTCCTCCACCACCGGCTCGGCCAGCAGCAGCACCCGCTCCTGGACACAGCCCAGGCGGTGGGCCCGCATCGCGACCTGGCGGGCGGACTCCTCGGCCGACAGGTAGAGCACCGGGCCGTCGGCGGCGAGGTGCGCCGCGGCCTGCAGCAGCAGCGTGGACTTCCCGATGCCCGGCTCGCCGGCCAGCAGCACCACCGACCCGGGGACGAGCCCGCCCCCGAGGACTCGGTCGAGACCCTGCAGGCCGGTGGAGATCCGGGTGGCGTCGGTCAGCTCTGCATTCGAAAGGGATATCGGCTCGGCTGCTGCCCTCGATGTCTCGGCGCGGCGAGCTCGGGGCCGGTCCGGGACCTGCTCGAAGGTGTTCCAGCCGCCGCACCCCGGGCACCGTCCCAGCCACTTGCCGCTCTGCTGGCCGCAGGCCGTGCACTCGAAGGTCGCGGCGTCCTTGCCCACGTTCAGTTCCCGAAGGCCGACGCGGTCCCCAGCAGGTACTTGGCGTCGTCGTCCCTGAACATCACGCCGCCTCCGAAGAACAGGGAGCGGCGGGCTTTCCATGTCGGGTCGTCCCAGCCGGCGTAGGCGAAGACGTTGCGGGTCAAGTAGTACCGGCCTTCCAGACGGAGGTGCGGGGGTTTCTCGTCGCGGCCCAGCTCGTAGGCCTCGAGGGACAGGCGCAGGCGCTTCTGGAGCAGGTTGGCATCGATGCCGACCCCGCCGCTCGACTCGAATACGCCGGCGCGCAGGGTGATGTCCTTGTAGAAGTAGCCGACCTGCGCGTTGATCGTGTAGCTGTCCGTGGTCTTGTCCTCGTGGGTGGTCACGACCTCGGTGCGCCCGTCGGGGAACGTGGTGGAGACGATTCTGGTCGTCTCCCGTTGCTTGCCCCAGGGCGAGTCGACGATCTCGATGCGGAAGAAGCGCCGGTCGGTGGTCTGCAGGTCGAGGCCGAAGGTGGTGCGCGACAGGTCGACGTCCGGGAGCGCCTCGGTCCTCAGGTTGAGGTCCAGCTTCCAGCGCTCGGACCGGCCGAGGGTCTCCTTGAGGCTCTTGAAGCCGGTGTCGACCGACTTGAGTGTGGCGTTGAGGTTGTCGACCGTCTCGTCGTCGTTCAGGAGCTTGCCGATCGACCCCTCGCCGCGGTTCATCTTGCCGGTGATGTCGTTGATGTTGTCGGCGGCGACCTTCAGGCGCGCGGAGAGGTCCTTGATGTTGTCGATGGAGCCCTTCAGGTTCTCGCGGTTCTCGGCCACCACGGTGTCGGCGCGACCGGCCAGGGCCTTGAGCTGCTCGGCGAGCTTGGGCAGCTCCACCTTGAGCGTCTCGGAGAACGCCTTGAAGTTCTCCATGGTCTGGTCGACGTTGCCGCGGTTGGCCGCAACCATGGCCTTCACGTCGCCGGTGAGCTGGCGAATGTTCTCGACGATCTCGTCCAGGCGCTGCTCGCCCTGTGGACCGCCCATCGACTTGCGCAGGGACTCGGTGACGACCTTGATGTCGCTCAGGATCGCGTCGGCGCTGCTGAGAAGCTTGTCGAAGCCGAGCGGGCTCACCCCACCCAGCACGGTCCCGGGCGGGAGCAACGGCCCGCTCAGGCTCCCCGGGTAGAGCTCCACGTACTTGTCGCCGAGCATGCCGAGGCTCGTCACCTCGGCGCGGGCGCCCTGGTGCAGGGAGACATCCGGGTCGAGGGCGAGCGTCACGAGGGCCGTGTCGCCCTGCAGCGCGATCCGCTCGACGATGCCGATCCGCACGCCGGCGATCCGCACCGGGCTCTTCTCGTCCAGTCCGGCGACGGACGGGAAGGCGGCCTGCACGCGCTGGCGGCCGGACTTGGAGCCGATGGGGATCTCCTCGATCTTGACGATGAACACGCCGAGGATGGCGAGGGCGACGATCATGAACAGGCCGATACGGGCCGTGGGGCTCATGCCACTTCCTCCTCCAGGGGCTCGCCGGCCAGAAAACCCTGGATGTACGGGTCGGGGAGCTGGCGGAACTCCTCCGGCTGCGCCACGGCCAGGATCCTGCCGTCGCGCAGCATGGCGATGCGGTCGGCGATGCGGAACGCCGATCGCATGTCGTGGGTGATGGTCACCATGGTCACCGGGAGGCGGTCGCGCATCCCGATGATGACCTCGTCGATGACCGCGGAGGTCAGAGGGTCGAGGCCGGTGTTGGGCTCGTCGAACAGGAGGATCTCGGGTTGCAGGGCGATGGCGCGGGCGAACCCGACCCGCCGCCGCATGCCGCCGGACAGCTCGTTGGTGGCCTTGCGACCGATGCCGTCCAGGTTCACGAGCTGCAGGCACTCGTGGACCCGGTCGGCGATCTCCGCCTCGGTCATCCGGGTGTGGCGGCGCAGGGGGAAGGCGACGTTCTCGAACACGTTCATGGAGTCGAACAGCGCCCCCTCCTGGAACGACATGCCGAACTTGCGCCGGATCTGCAGGCAGACGGCTGGCTCGGCGCACGTGAGGTCCTCGCCGTCCACGACGACGTGCCCGCGGTCCGGCTGGATGAGCCCGATCAGGTGCTTGAGCAGCACGCTCTTGCCGGCTCCCGAGCCGCCGAGGATGACGAACGACTCGCCCGCCGTGACCTCGAGGTTGACCCCCCGCAGCACCTCCTTGCCGCGGAACGCCTTCCACAGGTCGATGACGGCGATCCTGGGGACGGCCGGTGTGGCGTCGGCGGGAGCGGGAACGGGGGCTGAGGGGCTGGTCATGGGCGTCAGAACAGGATCTTGGTCAGGAAGAAGTCGGACAGGAGGATCACCACGGATCCCATGACCACCGCCGCGGTGGTGGAGCGCCCCACGCCCTCGGCGCCGCCGCTCGTGAAGTAGCCCTTGGTGCAGCCGGTCACCGACAGGATGAGCCCGAACACGGCCGCCTTGATGAGGCCCGACATGACGTCGTTGAGGTCGAGGTACTGGAAGGTGCGCTGCCAGTAGACGACGGGGTTGGCGCCCAGGAGGTTCACGGCCACGACCCAGCCGCCCAGGATGCCGAGCCCGTTCGCGCACATCACCAGAGGCGGCAGCATCAGCACGCAGGCGCCGACGCGCGGCACGACCAGGTAGTGGATCGGCTCGGTGGCCATGGCGTAGAGGGCGTCGATCTGCTCCGTGACGCGCATCGTGCCGAGCTCGGCGGCGAGCGCCGAGCCGATGCGCCCGGACATCATCAGGGCCGACAGCACCGGCGCCAGCTCGCGGGTCAGCGACAGCGACAGCACCGAGGCGACGAACCCCTCGGCGTGGAACCGCTCGAAGCCGCGAAAGGTCTGGAGCGCCATCACCGCACCGGTGAACAGGGCGGTGAGGCCGACCACCGGGACCGAGTCGACCCCCACCCGCACCATCTGACGCCCCCACTCCTTGAGGTCGAAAGGCCTGCGGAACGTCCAGTGCAGGGTGGTGGAGAGGATGTAGAAGAACCGCCCAACCTCCTCGCAGCCGGAGGCCACCCTGGTGCCGATCGCCTCGAGCTGGCGGTGCAGGTAGCCCCTGGGGGCCGGCTCAGCCGGCTTCACCGGACAGCTCCGGGTTCTCGAAGCGGGTGAACTCGTCAAAGTAGACGAGCTTGAACAGGTCGGTTGGACCGTTGCGCTGCTTGGCGACCATGATCTCCGCCATGCGCAGCTCCTCCTCCTCCTCGGGGGTCTCGGGAGGCGCCTGGCCGCGGTGCTTGCGATTGATAAATAGAACCACGTCAGCATCTTGCTCGATACTGCCGCTTTCGCGAAGGTCCGAAAGCTGGGGCCGCTGGTCGCCGCGTCGCTCGGGGTTGCGGGAGAGCTGCGAGAGGACGAGCAGGGGGACGTCGAGCTGCTTGGCCACGGCCTTGAGACCGCGGGAGATGGCCGAGACCTCCTGGGTGCGGTTCTCGGCCCGGACCCCGGCGGACATGAGCTGGAGGTAGTCGACCACCACCAGGTCGAGGCCGTGCTCCATGGCGTGCCGGCGGCACTTGCCACGCAGCTCGAGGATCGACAGCCCGGCCGTGTCGTCGATCCACAGCGGTGCGTCGGCGAGGCGGTCGGCCGCCTCGGCCAGACGCTGCCAGTCGGAGCCGCCGCCGCGCTGGTCGCGGGGATCGGCCGTGCGCTTGAGGAGCCCCTTGGCGAGCCGCCGCATGTTGATGCGGGCCTCCGCCGCGAGCAGGCGGCGGATCAGGGCGGGGGAGGACATCTCGAGGGAGAAGACCGCAACGCGGGCGCCGTGCCGGAGGGCGCAGTTGGCGGCGATGTTGAGCGCCAGCGCCGTCTTGCCGACCCCGGGGCGCGCCGCCAGGATGATGAGGTCCTGCTTCTGCAGGCCCGAGGTGAGCTCGTCGAACCGGTAGAACCCGGTCTCCAGGCCGGTGAACGGCGCCGAGGACTTGGACACCCGCTCGATGTGCTCGACCTCGGCGGTCACCAGGTCCCCGACGCGCTGGAGGCCGCCCCGCATCGCCTTCTCGGCGACGCCGAGGATCTGGGTCTCCGCCTCCACCAGCGCCTGCATGGCCTCGCCCTCCTCGCTGGTGGCGGAGGCCAGGAGCCGTTGGGAGATCGTCAGCAGTTGCCGCTTGACGGCGCGGTCGCGCACGATCTCGGCGTAGTGCTCGACGTTGGCGGCGTCGGGGAGCGCCTCGGCCAGGCTCGCGAGGTAGGTCAGGCCGCCGGCGGCGGCGAGGCCGCCGTCGTGCTGCAACCGGTCCGCGGTGGTGAGGATGTCGATGTTGCGGTTCTCGTTGGCCAGCGTCGAGAACGCCGCGAAGATGGTCCGGTGCGCCTCGTTGTAGAAGTCGTCGGTCGAGATCAGGTTGGTGACGCGGTAGAAGCAGTTGGAGTCGGCGAGCACCGCGCCCAGCACCGCCCGCTCGGCGGCCGCCGACGCCGGGATGTGCAGGACGGTGGGAGGGGAGGGCGGCTCGTTCGCCGCCGCCGCGCCCCGCTCGCCTGAGGGGCCCTGCTTGCCTCGTGCCCGCCCGTCCATCGGCGCATCCTAGCATGCCGGCAGTCATGCTCCCGAGGCCCGAATCGAGGCATTCCGGCGCGGTTTGCAGTATCATGCTTGACCAAGTGCACGCTCCCACTCGCGTGGATGCGCGCCGGCCCAGGGGGCGGCGCGGGTGCCGGTGAGGGCGTAGACTGGTGGCGCGGGTCGACGCCAGGCCGGGGCGGTGGGAGCCCGGGGCACGGGAGTGAGGGAGTCGCGGTAC
>JALOLB010000347.1 GCA_025456225.1 Thermoanaerobaculaceae bacterium | reverse complement strand
CGCGTAGTCCGGGTAGTCCACGCTGTCCTTGCCGTGCGTGCCCACGTCCGTGACCCGGTAGCCCAGCTGCTCCAGGTACTGCCGCAGCAGGCACTTGGCCTCGAAGCCGCCGTGGTCCGAGCCCAGGGCCACGCGCAGCACCTTCTCCTTGCCTTCCCCGTCGCCGTCCATGCCTATCCCTCCTGGGACCCGAGGGCGACTTCGTCCACGACGCCCACCACCATGCTGCGCACCGGCGCGGTGGAGTCGCCGAGGATCATCCGGCTGGAGTTGCCCTCTTCCAGCACCAGCACCGTGTCGCCGATCCCGGCCTGCGCCGCGTCCAGGGCGAGCAGGCTCTTGCCCCTGGGCCGGCCCGCGGGGTCGACCGGCTGCACCGCGAGCAGCGTGCTGCCCTTCAGGCTGGCCAGCTTGATCGTGCAGGCCACGGTGCCCACCACCCGGGCGAGGATCATGCGCCTTCCTCCACGTGCCTCTGGTCGACGATGCCCATGATCGCGGCATCGGCGGTGTTGAACCACCCGCCCGGGGACAGCTCGTTCAGAGCCAGGGCCGCCTCGCGGCCGCTCTCGAACATGACCAGCTCGGCGGCGCCGGCCCCCACGGCATCGGCGGCCACCAGCGGCTCCCCGGCTTCGCGCAGCTGCTCGTCGAGGGGCTGCACCAAGAGCAGCTTCAGTCCCTCGAGCGACGGGCTCTTCTGCGTGCACACCACCGTGCCCATCACCCTGCCCAGTCTCATGGCTCCCTCACCCGTCTCATCTCTCCCTCACACGATGCGGAACGAATCGATCAGGGCGCAGCGCCGCTCCCGGGTGAAGGTGCTGGCCCGGGTCAGCCCCTCCCCCGTGGGCGAGGCGATCGTCCAGCTGGTGAAGCCGGCCCCGCCGAAGCCCAGGCCGTTGTAGGCCGAGCCGTTCTTCACGAACAGCGAGCAGTCCATGACCCGGGCCATGCGCGACAGGGCCTGGATGTTGCGCGAGTGCATCACCGCCGTGTGGCGGAAGCCGTGCTCGCAGGCCACGGCCAGGTCGATGCCCTCGTCGGCCGAGGCCACCCGCACCAGCGGGATCACGGGCATCAGCTGCTCGGTCCACACCAGGGGGTGGTCGCGGCCGACCTCGCACAGCAGCAGGCGCGTCTCGGCGGGCACCTCCAGGCCGATCCCCCGGGCGATGAGCGCCGCGTCCTTGCCCACGTACGCCTTGTTCGCCGCCCCTTCGTGCCCGGGAGCCCCCGGGTCGGCGATCGCGAGGCGAGTGATCCGGTCGATCTGCTCGCCCGACAGCTCCACGGCCCCGTGGCGTCTCATCTCGCCCTTGAGCGCGTCGGCGATCGAGGCCACGGCCAGGATCTCCTTCTCGTCGATGCAGATGATGTTGTTGTCGAAGCTGGCGCCGCTGACGATGTCCCGGGCGGCCTTGGCCAGGTCCGCCGTCTCGTCCACCACCACCGGCGGGTTGCCCGGCCCGGCGGCGATGGTCTTCTTCGCGCTCCTCATGGCCGCGCGCACCACCGCGGGGCCGCCGGTGACCACCAGCAGATTGACCCGGGGGTGGTCGAACAGGGCTTGCGCGCTCTGGATCGTGGGCTCCGCCAGGGTGCACAGCAGGGACTCGGGCCCCCCCTTGGCGTGCATGGCGCGGTTGAGCAGGTCCACGGTCGCGGCGCTGACCCGGCGCGCGGCAGGGTGGGGATTGAACACCACGGCGTTGCCCGCGGCCACCATGCCGATCGCGTTGTTGATGATGGTCTCGGTCGGGTTGGTGCTCGGGGTGATCGAGCCGATCACCCCGTAGGGGGCCTTCTCCACCAGGGTCAGGCCGTGGTCGTCGCTGAAGCAGCGCGCCTCGAGGTCCTCGACGCCGGGGGTCAGCTCCGCGGCCACGCGGTTCTTCAGCCCCTTGTCCGCCACCCGCCCCATGCCGGTCTCCTCGACCGCCTGGCGCGCCAGGCTCTCCCGGGCGGCCAGGGCCGCGGCGCGCATGGCCGCGATCATGGCCCGCCGCGTCTCGAGGGTGCAGGCCGAAAGCTCCTCCTGGGCGCGCCGCGCCGCCTGCACCGCGGCGTCCACGTCGGCGTAGACTCCCGCCTGCCCGGAGACCGCCGACGGGGCGGCCGGCCGCCCCCCGGGGCTCGGGAGCTTGCCCTCCAGGTGCCGCACCACCTGCTCCACCAGCGAGCGCACCCCCTGCTCGGTCAGCTCCATGGGCCGTCCTCCTCGGGGGCCGCGGGCAGCACGAACGAGCGGATGTCCGGGTGGGGTCGCGGGATCACCACCTGGCGGCACAGCCGGCCGCCGGCCTGCACCCGCGCCGTGCCGGCCCGCACCGCGGCCTGGACGTCGCGCAGGGGACCCATCAGCTTGACCGTGCTCTTGCCCCCCATGCCCCCGGACAGGCGGATCTCGGGGATCTCGACCTCCGCCTCCTTGGCCGCCGCGTCGGCGGCCTCGATGCCGGCGGCGACCGACAGGCCCTCGATGATGCCCAGGGCGTCCCACTCCCGCACGGCCACCACCGCCCGGATGGCGGGAATCACCCGGGGGTGCAGGTTGGGGATGAACAGCTCATCGAGCAGGGTCTCGGCGCCCGCCTCGCGCCCCGCGGCGAGCGAGGCCGCGACCGAGGCCACATCGCCGGTGAACAGGAGCACGAGCTTGCCGGGGGTGACCACGCGCGCGGCCAGCACGGCCACCGGGGCGGCCTTGACCACCGCGTCGAGGGCGAGCACCCCGGCGGCGATGCTCGAGTACTCCTGCACGCCGATCACGTCCACGCTCACGCGTCCCCCTCCCGCGAGCCCTTGCGGTACGTGCTGCGGCCGCCGGCGGCGATCTGGTCCACGATGCCGCAGATCAGGGCGTCGAGGGCCTTCTGCTGGGTGCGCTCGGTCTGCCGGGCCGAAGGTCCCTGCGTGACCATGACCAGCTCGCCGGGGCCCGCGCCCACGTCGTCGACGGCCACCAGGTACTCCCCGCGCGCGGTCCCCTCGTGGCTGCACAGCTCGACCAGGAGGAAGCGGGCCCCCGGAACGCCATCGCTTCGCCGCGTGGCCACGACGGTGCCGGCCACCTTGCCGAGGATCACGCCACGTCCTTGCGGTACACCAGGGCCCCGTCGAGCTCCACGGCGTCGACGATGGCGATGATCGCCGCGTCGCTGGGCTTGCCTTCGGTGGCCGCGGTCATGCGCGCGCTGGAGCCGGCCACGTAGAAGACCACCTCGCCCACCCCGGCGCCCACGCTGTCCATGGCCACCAGGTACTCGCCCTTGCCCGCCATGGTGGCCGGGTCCAGGCGCTCGAGCAGCAGCAGGGTCAGGCCCTCGAGGCGGGGCTCCTTGCGCGTGGCGACCACCGTGCCGGCGACTCTCGCCAGTACCACGGGAAGCTTCCTTCAGCCGGCCTTGGCCGGCTTCTTCGCCGCCGGGCCGCGGCCCAGGGGCAGCACCTCGTCGACGTTGCCGTGCGGCCGGGGGATGATGTGCACCGAGATCACCTC
>JALOLB010000346.1 GCA_025456225.1 Thermoanaerobaculaceae bacterium | reverse complement strand
CGATGTCGAAGCTCTCATGGGTGCCGTCTCCGACGCGACCCAGGCGGCCTTGGCCTCACCCTCCCGGCCCGATGCAATCGTTGGGCTGTTCGAGGGGTTTGGGGCGAGCATCCTTCTCGGCGCCGCGAAGGCGGGGGTCTCCGTACCGGATGGGGTCCGCGTGGCCCAGGATGTTGACGGGTGGTCGACGCGCACCTTCTGCCCGGCGATCACGGCCCTTGATCTGCATCCCGACCTTCAGGCCAGTCGAGGTATCGATCTGCTGATCGACCTTGTGGAGGGGAAGCAGCCGGAGCCACCACCCCCAACCCCGGTCACGCTGCGCATCCGCACTTCCTCCTGACGGGCCGGGCCGGGACTCGGCCCGAGCGTCAACGGGCGATGACACGGTTGGACCGTCCGCGTACCCTCATCGAGTGGTGGATCGCGCCCCGGTCGACTGGCTGCTCGACTCCGACCCCGCGCTGCGCTGGCAGGTGGAGCGGGACCTGCTCGGCGCCCCCGAGGGTGCCTGGGCGGCGACCCGCGCCCGCGTCGCGACCGAGGGGTTCGGCGCGCGGCTGCTCGCCCTGCAGGACCCCGATGGCCAGTGGGCCGGCGGCGCGTTCTTCCCACGCGGCTTCGACTTCGAGGGGCCGGAGGCTGCGGAGGGTGCGGGCCAGCCCTGGACGGCGACGACCTGGTCGCTGAACTCGCTCCGCGAGTGGGGGCTCGACCCATCCGTGCTGACGGACACGGCCGAGCGCCTGGCTGCCAACAGCCGCTGGGAGTACGACGACCTGCCGTACTGGGGCGGCGAGGTCGACTGCTGCATCAACGCCTGGACGCTGGCCAACGGCGTCTGGCTCGGCGCCGATGTCGGGGGGCTCGCGGCCTGGTTCGTCGAGCATCGGCTGGCCGACGGCGGCTGGAACTGCGAGTGGGTGAACGGGTCCACCGGGTCGTCGTTCCACTCCACCCTGAACAGCCTCAAGGGCCTCCTCGCCCACGAGGCCGCGACCGGCGGGACCGACGACACGCGCGCCGCGCGCCGCGCCGGCGAGGAGTACCTGCTCGAGCGCCGGCTGATGCGTCGGCTGTCGACCGGCGAGGTCGTCGCGCCGTGGGTGACGCGGCTTGCCTACCCGTTCCGCTGGTTCTACACCGTGCTCAATGCCGCCGACTACTTCCGCGCCGCGGCCGTGCTCGATGGCACCCCGCCTGACCCGCGGATGGCGGAGGCGATCGAGGCGATCCGCGCCCAGCGCCAGCCGGACGGCACCTGGCTCCAGACGCGACGGCACCCGGGTCGAGCCTGGTTCGAGGTCGACGTGCCTGCAGGCGAGCCCTCGAAGTGGCTCACCTTCTGCGCCTCGCGCGTCCTCCAGTGGTGGGACGCCGCACGGGCAGCTGTGGCGCGGTGAGGCCAGGGCGGAACGTGGGCATGCGGCGTCTCGTCGGCTGTGGTCTTGCGCTGGCCCTGTGGACAGCTGCCTGCACCGACGGGGGCCGCTCCCCCGCGGTTGTCACGCCGCCCGCCAGCCCGGGGGCCGCGGCGACGTCCGCTGTGTCCCCGGACCGCGGCGACCCTGAGCCCGCCACCCGGGTCGACGCTCGAGCACGGCTCCGGCGCGGGCCTCGAAATCGTGTTGCCCTCACCGTGGGTCGAGCAGCCGGCCAACGAGGCGCTCGTGTTGACGGGGGGCTTGTTCTGGGCCCTGCGCCAGGATGCCGGCACCTCAACGGAGGTCAGCGGCCACTTCTGGCGGACGCCGGAGCGGGGCGCCGACGCAGCGCTGGCGGACTTCGTGGCCGACGTCATCGAGGGCGCGCCCGGGGTGCCGGTCGAGGTCCGACACCTGGACATGCCCGTCGGTCGCGTGGCCGCCCTGGAGGCTGCAACCGACGATGCCTGGGTGCTGGTATACGCGTTCATCGATCCGCGCGTGGCCGAGACGTGCGCGACGCACGACGGGGGCTACTACCTGCGGTTCAGCTTCCCGGTGTCGTCCTGGACGCCTGCGGCGGCGCGTGCTGAGGCCGAGGTCATCGTGGGCACGGCGGCGATGGTGCCATTTGACGCGCAGTACCTCGCGGCGATGACAGACACCTTCCTCTGTCCGGTCGAGCCGTCACCGCTCGAGTGACGACTGCCGTGGCGATGGGACATGGATGCGGGGCCTCGCACCCGGCCGCGCGATCACCGTCGCGGGACGAGCCCGGGATTCGGGCGCTGGGAGAGAGGTGCCCCCCGTCGATCAGCGGCTGAGCGACACCCCTGTCATCCGCTCGGCGACCGCGCTGCGGCGGACCTTGCGGGTGTGCGTGCGGGGGAAGTCCGCCTCCGGGTACGCCGCCCGGCCAACAACCCGCTGGTGGTCGGCCAGTCGCCGGTTCGCGGCACGCACCGCGCTCGCCAGGGCGGCCGCCTCGTCGGTCGGCGGATCGCTGAACGCAGCGCCCTCCCGGTAGGCCATCGCGATGCGCCCGGTCTCGGCCGCGTAGACGACCGGCTCGACCAGGCCTTCGGCGATGAGCGCCGCCTCGACATCCTCGGGGTGGACGTTCATCCCGTTCGGCAGCGCGATGAGCGAGCGCGTCCGTCCGACGAGGCGCAGGCAGCCCGACGCGTCCAGCTCGCCGATGTCGCCCGTCCGGTACCAGCCGTCCGGGGTGAAGGCGGCGGCCGTCGACACCGGGTCCTCCCAGTAGCCCGGGAAGACCGACGGCCCGCGCACCACCACCTCGCCGTCGGGCTCGGTGCGCAGCTCCAGCGGGGCGAGGGCCCAGCCGACCCGCCCGTGCGGGGTGCGGCCGCGGAAGTTCGTCGTGACCAGGCCCGCCTCGGTGGAGCCGTAGCCCTGGACGACCTCGACCCCGAGCGCCTCCCAGCTGCGCTGGAGGGACGGCGACAGGTGGGCTGCCGAGCAGAGCACGAGGCGCAGCTCCCCGCCGAGCGCCTCGTGCACCTTCTTGAACAGGCGCCGCCGGAGGCGCACCGGGAGGTGGGGCGCGATCCGCAGCGCCCGGCGGAACGTGGAGCCGCTGCCGGTCCGGTCCGCCTCGCGCCGGATCGCGCCGAAGAGCAGCTCCAGGACCTGCGGCACGACCACGAGCGCCGTGGCCCGGTGGCCCTTGATCGCCGCGGCGATGACGTCCGGGCGGAGCGTCGTGATGTACTCGGTCTCGGCACCGGCCGCCACCGTGTACACCAGGCCGGCGACCTGCTCCATGATGTGGGAGAGGGGCAGGATCGAGACGAAGCGGTTGGGTCCGGCCGGGATCGTCGCCAGGCAGCGCTCGGTCGAGGCGAGCAGCATCGCCTGGGTGACGGTCACGCCCTTCGGGTTCCCGGTCGAGCCCGACGTGCACAGGATCTCGATCGGCTGGTCCGGGGCCGCTGGCGCGCGGGCGGCGAGCGCCGCGGTCGCTGCCGGGGGGGCCGGGTCCACCAGCTCGTCGAGGTCGAGCACCGGGAGGTCGGCGAGGCCGGGGATCGTCACCGGCTCGAGCGTCGCGCCGGTGCC
>JALOLB010000345.1 GCA_025456225.1 Thermoanaerobaculaceae bacterium | reverse complement strand
AGGAGGAGGTAGGTAGGATGCAGATCCCCCCAGAACTGCGTTCGCTGATTGAGTCGGGAGCACCGGCCCATCTCGTCACTCTCAAGCGGACTGGCAGCCCGCACCTGACCCTCGTTTGGAGTGGCCTCGATGGGGACGAGATCGTGGCGGCTCACCTCCCGGAGAACCAGAAGGTGAAGAACATCCGACGGAACCCGCAGGTGGCACTCTCGCTCCAGGCAAATACGAAGAACTCGCTCGGGCTGACCGAGTACGCGGTGGTCTATGGCGAGGCCGAAATCGAGGAGGGAGGCGCGCCGGAGCTTCTCCAGCGACTTGCCCGCGTGTACATCGGGCCTGGGGTCAAGTTCCCGCCGATGGACTCGCCTCCACCGGGGTACATGACCCGCATTCGGGTCCGCCAGATTGCCGGGGTTGGCCCCTGGGCCGGCAGGGCGGCATAGCTCTCTTGGGGAAGTCGCCTGGCGGCTCCGAGGGGAGGCCGCTGGTCTAGAGGTGCGCCGCCGGTCAACTTGCTGGCCGGCCCGTTGGGCACACGGGCGGACAGGTGCCCCTTCCTCCCCGTCGGCCTTCAACAGCTCAGCCCGCATGGCCTGCTGAGGCAGCGTGTGGTTTTTCGCAGCACGCGATGCTCGGTCTTGCTGGACGCGCGCCCGGGTCCAGGCCTCAGCCAGCGGGCATGAGCTCGATGGCTGCGAGACATTCCGCATCGTGCCGCGATGGGACACTCTCTGCTGGGCAGGTCGCCTCGAGGCCGTGAGCAGGCGGGTGTTAGAATGGCGCGGGTCCGCCGTCGGACTGCGGCGAGGGTTCCAGGCCGAGTCGGTATCGGGAGGTAGCGATGAGCCAGCCTGCAAAGAAAGGTACCAAGAAGGCCGCCAAGAGCGTCTCCGCAAGTGCCAAGAAGCCCAAGGGATTCACGGACGAGGAACGAGCGGCAATGAAGGAGCGCGCCCAGGAGCTGAAGGCGGAAGCGCGCCGTGGCGCCGACCGAGCGGAGGGGGAGCGCGCTGTGCTTGAGAAGATCGCCGAGATGCAGGGAGCGGAGCGCGCCATGGCGAAGCGGCTGCATGCGATCATTTCCGCCAGCGCGCCGGCCCTCTCGCCGAAAACCTGGTATGGGATGCCCGCCTATGCCAAAGACGGCAAGGTTGTCTGCTTCTTCCAGAGCGCAGAGAAGTTCCAGTCGAGGTACGCGACGCTGGGATTCAGCGACCAGGCGAACCTGGATGAGGGTGTCATGTGGCCCACTTCCTTCGCGCTGAAGGAACTGACGGCCGCCGAAGAGGCGAGGATCGGCGCGCTCGTCAAGAGGGCGGTGAGCTAGGGACGGAGTCACACCGCGCCAGCACGCGGTCGCGCGGCTAGCGTCCCCCGCACCAACCCCTGCCGGGGGCTCTGGCCGCGGGGTGGTCCCGTAGAGGGTGGTGCACGCGGCACAGCCCCGACACATCGAGGCCCCGGTCCAGGGTCTGAGGTTGGGCGCGGTGGAGGCTCGATGCAGTCCGGGCGGAGAGCAGCACGATCGCCCGGCCGACAGCCTGCCGCATGAGCCTTGCCCGCGGGACCGCACGCCCGGCGGTGTGGCATCAATGGGCCCGGGAGGCCGGCCGCATCCACCACGACACGGGTTCTACGAAAGGAACTTCATGACCAAACGCTGCCTCTGGCCGGTGGGAGCTCTGCTGGTGACGGCTCTTCTGGGCGCCTGCGCCCGAGCGGCAAACTCGCCGGACCAACCCACACCCACGGAGCCCGGCTTGCAGGCGACCAGCACCGTCGCGCCTCCGACCGCCCTCGCCACGTCCACACCGACAAGCACGCTGGAGAGCACCGCGACGCCCACGATGGCGCCCCGCATCAGTGTCACGACGAATACGCATTGCCGCTCGGGTCCCGCCCCGGAGTATCCATCGCTGGGCGTCCTGGAAGTAGGACAAACCGCCGAAGTCATCGCCCGGGGACCCGATCCGGGTTTCTGGTACATCGCCGGGGCCCAGCTTCCCCAGGAGGGGTGCTGGATGTGGGGCGAGTTTGCCCAGGTCGATGGTGCCGTTGAACCGCTTCCCGTCTTTACGCCGGCTCCCAGCCCGACGCCGGCCGTGGGTTTCGATCTCTACCTGAAGAGCTTCGAGAACTGCGGGGACACCTTCTATGTCGTCTTCGCCGTCAAGAACGTAGGTGGAAAGCGATTCTGGTCGGGTTATGTCGAGGTGCAGGACTTCGCGACCAGGCAGTACCTCCACCAGCGCCGAGAGCGTCATCCGTTTGCCGCGACCGTCCTGCCCGTGTGCCCTCCAGATCACGGGAATGAGTTGTGGCCGGGCGAGACGCGTTACATTCACGCTCCGCTCTCGAAGGTCAAGTCGGGCAGCACAGCCATCGGGATCATCACTCTGTGCATCGCCGACCACCAGGGCGAGTACTGCCAGACGGAATACAGCTACTTCGAGCTGCCCTGATGGACCGCTGCCGGGGCCGCGGCGCGGCCGGCGCAACATGCGGCGCCCTGCCGGGAGCTCCCTTGGTACCAGGAAGGAGCGAGAATGGATGCCAGGCTGGCAGGGTATCGCATCGAGTATGCCGATACACCCGCTGATCAAGACTACACCGTCGTGGGGAAAGGCCTGCAGGCCTACAACATCCAGCATGCCGGGGAGAGCGGCCACCGGCCGCTGTGCCTTTTCCTGCACGCGCCCGAAGGCGAGGTTGTCGGCGGCCTCGTTGGCTCCACCTACTGGGACTGGCTCTACATCGACCTCTTCTGGCTGCGAGAAGATGTGCGCGGCCAGGGACACGGCCACCGCTTGATCGAGATGGCGGAGAGCGAGGCCCGCAGGCGCGGCGCTCGCGGCGTCTACCTGGATACGTTCAGCTTCCAGGCGCCAGGCTTCTACCAGGACCACGGCTATAAGGTCTTCGGGGAACTGCCCGACTTCCCGCTGGGACATCGGCGTTACTTCTTCAAGAAGGAGCTGTGACCGGGGCCAGGTTCTGCCCATCTCCACGGCGCAGCGGTGACTCGTGGCACGGGCGAGTCGGGCACGCGGCGATAGGGGAGCGGGTGAACCGGTCGTTCTCCAACCACAAGACAGCCGCCTATCGGGCGGCCAGGAGCACGGTTCGAATCGCATTGGAGAAACCCCTCCCGTACGGCCTGATCCGTGAGAGGGTGCGGTTCAGGGTTCTGGAAACCAAGCGTCAGGCCAAGGCGCGGACGGTGAGACAGCGGAAGTAGCTCGCCTTCGGCGCTTCCCGGAGCCCGCCGTCGCGAGCCGCCTCGCCGGCAGTGGATCCAACGTAGGCAAGCCGGCGCGGAGCAGGGGCGTCTTCTGGAGGAATCAATGGTGGATACCGCAGGACCCGAGACCCTGGCAGCGTTGGCGGCGGAGTTGGAGGTCGCAGCCACCGAGCAGCAGGCGAAGGCGCTGCACACGCTAGCCGTAGCGTGGCAGGCTGAGCGCTCCCGTCTGGCAACACTCAGCGAGCAGCTGGCCACGGCCGAAAAGC
>JALOLB010000344.1 GCA_025456225.1 Thermoanaerobaculaceae bacterium | reverse complement strand
TATGAGCTGTCCGCACCCCATGTGCAGCGGCTCATCGACAACTACCGGAAGTACTTCTGCAGGGAGGTCGAGCACTGATGAGCGCGTATGCAGAGACGGCGACGGAGCGCGGAAGCGTCTTCTTCCTGGGCTCCCAGGCTGGCGCCGTGGCATCGGCGACCAGCTCGCCCGAGCACTACCACTTCATCTGCGTGGCCACCGCGCGTGTGGAGACCCTTGAGGAGCACCTCGCCGGGCTTCCGACGCTTGATGATCTCCTCGGCGAGCTGCGCGCGAAGCATGCCGGGTTCGACGAGGCGGTCGCACGGGCACATGACGAGGCCTACGCCCGGTCGTTGGCCCTGGTGCACGATGGCGAAATGACACGGCTCCATGCCGAGCGGTTGCGAGCTCAGCTGACACAGGGCGAGTTGGCAGAACGGGCAGGGTTGCGGCAACCCAACGTTTCACGGCTCGAACGTGTCGGCGCACCGATGAGCGTCCGCACCGCGAAGCGGCTCGCGGCGGCCCTTGGTCTCGAAGACTACCGGGTGCTGCTGCCATGAGGCCTTCCGCCGAGGTCGTCGACGTGATCTTCTGTGACCAGGTTCGTGTGGAGAACAACGGGAAGCTGCTGCTGCTCGGGATGTACCTCAACACCATCGTCGTCGCTAAGCTCCCCTGCATGATTCCGTCTTTCGCCTTCATCGTGAAGTGGCGGCTGCGGGAAGGTGCCGTGCCCGAAGGTAGGTATTCGATCACAAGTCCTTCGGGCAAGACGCTCGTGACGGTCGAGCTTCGCCCAGAGCGGCCTGCTGTCCAGTCACCACCTGACGAGGACCGCATTGCGATGGGAGTCCATCAGCTCACGCCGTTCGTCTTCGAGCAGGTTGGGCGGCATCGGGTGAGCTTCGCGGCGACCGGATCACGGGCGAAGACGATCGCGACCTTCGATGTGGTGCTGACGACAGTCGCCACGCCCGAGGTTGTCGACAACTCATAGCCGCCCCATCGGGTGGGCCGGGTCTCCTGTAGAAGGAGAGTACCGTGTCCACACTTGTCGACATTGTTGAGGCGCTTGGTCAGGTCCCAAAGGGCGGCGGCTTTGGCCAGGCCGCGCGAGGGCGGGCAACACCACCTACAGCCTGGACGATGCCCCCTGCCCGAGCCTCTTGGCCGATGGGGTGGTGCCGAGACCAACCTTGAATCCCAAGCTATTGCAGTATACCGATGAGCCGACTCGCTGGCTTGCTGATCAGCCGGGCGGCCGGGGCGGGCTCACCGCCAGCTCCCAGGCGAGGGTGGCGAGGGCCGCGCTGCCCTGCCGCAGGTCGTCGCCGGCGTAGACGCAGGATGCAGCCGCCGCGTAGAACAATGGAGGCACTTCATGCGCAACTACCCACCGTTGACAGCACCTGCTCATCCCCGACCTGGTGCAGCGGCCCGTGCCGCGATCCTGCTCACCGTGGGAGCTCTGGCTCTCGGCGTTCCTCGCACCGCGACCACCCAGGCGTGGCACAGCGTCGGGCCATGGCGCGGGGACGTGCGGAGCGTGGCGTTCGCCCCCTCGAATCCCGCGCGCGTGTATGCGGGGACAGGTTCCGGCGTCTACCGGTCCGAGGACGGCGGTCGGAGCTGGGCCTCGACCGGTCTCCACGGGAACACCATCCACGTCGTGGCGGTAAACCCCGCCGACTCCAACACGGTCCTCGCCGGGTCGGATGGCGCCTTCTTCCGCAGCGAGGACGGAGGCGGGACGTGGACACCTCTCGGCCCGCTCAGTCCGGACGGCGGAGCCGTGAGCTTCGTCGCGTTCTCACCGGCGGACCCGTTCATCGCCCACGCTGCCGATGAGTGCGGACGCGGCCGGAGCACGGATGGCGGCAGGACGTGGCGAACGGTCAACTCCTGGCCGGATTGCCCCAACTCGATCGCCATGTTCCTGCATCCCACCATGCCACAGACGCTCTTCAGGGTTGAAGGGACCGGCTACGGACGTCTCTGCCGGTCGGATGACTGTGGGGATAGCTGGAGAAGCTGCTACGCCGGCGCGCGCTTTTCACACATTGCCTTCGACCCCACGAATCCGGACGTGCTCTACGGCTCAGCCGAGACGGGCGTTCTCAAGAGCTCCGACGGCGGAGCCTCGTGGGCGCCGCTGGGCACAGGCCTGGCAACCCAGCCTGGTCCGCTGACCGTGGTTCCGACCTCACCCTTGACCCTCTTCGTGGTCGGGCTCGACGGCTCCGTGTACCGCTCGGTGGATGCTGGGGGACAGTGGACTCTACTCCCCGACTTGCTCGTGCGCGGCCTGGTAGCTGACCCCGCGAACGTTCACCGCGTGCTCGCGTTCGGGTCTGCTGACCACCTCGCCCACAGCGATGACGATGGCTCGACCTGGGCCCCGATCACAGCAGGAATGGCCAATGTGCAAGCCCTGTCGGCGCTGGCCACCGATACCCGCTGGTTGGTCGGGTTCAACTGGGGCGTCTACTCGAGCACCGACAGGGGCGTCGCGTGGAGCCTCGACAACGCAGGCCTTCCGGCTATCGCCGTGAACCAGCTCATGGCCCATCCATGGAAGGACGGAACCGTCCTCGCTTCGACGCCCCTTGGTCTCTACGAGTCGGGCAACTCCCTCCCCTGGAGCGCCCTGCCCTGGGCGGAGAAGCCGGGGCGGCTGACACTCGGCCCGGAGAGTCCACCGACTGGGTACGGATGGTCGCCAGGCGCGTGCGGCGGGGTATGGACGACCGGGAACGGGACCGACTGGGTGTCGCTTCCGCCACCTCCCACCGACCTTCCCTACTGGGGCTGCTCCACTGGGCTGACGTGGAGCGTCGCGGCCGACATGACAGTGCCTGGTCGGGTCTACTCCAGTGTGCAGGACAGCCGTCACGTGGGTGTGCATTGGACCGACGATGGCGGGTCCACATGGCATCCGTGTGCATCCCTTGAAGCCAAGGATCTCCGCACGACCGAGGCGCCCGCGGCCCTGTGGGCAGAGGACATCTGGGGACGGCTCTATCGCAGCCTCGATCACTGTGCTTCGTGGCAGAAGATCCCTCCATCGTCTCTCGGGGCTCCACCGAACCTCGGGTCTCTGCTCGTTCACCCCACTGTTCCGGACGTCCTCTTTCTCGGGACCACTCAAGGGGTGGTCGTGAGCAAGGACGGGGGAGCTTCGTGGATACCGCTCGGCTCCGATCCGAGGCTCGTCAACGTGTCGGACCTCGAGATGTCATGGGACCGCACGACGCTGATCGCCGCCACGGAGGGACAGGGGATCCTGACGTTCGACCTCGAGCCGGCAACTGTCACGAGTGTGTCCTGGTCACCCCAGCTTCTCTTGCCCGGGCAAGCCGCTACCCTCACGACCAAGGTCACGCGGCTGTTCGCGGGACCGGCATCGGGGGGTACCGTGTTGTTCCTCCTCGACTCCGTTCCTGTGGCGGGCTGCACAGCCGTTCCGATCGACGCCACCGGCGCTGCGACCTGTCAGACCGCGATTCCGCACGCCGGGTCCTACACGCTGCACGTCGAGTTCTCT
>JALOLB010000343.1 GCA_025456225.1 Thermoanaerobaculaceae bacterium | reverse complement strand
GGCGCCGAGAGGCAGGCTCCAGGCCGTCCTCGGAGGTGGCCGGCTAGGCCACGGGAAAATGGGGCGCCTGGTTGACACGGGAGAGGTTTTGGCTATATTGCCAACTTATGGGTGAGCGACGGAAGCTCGACGGTGAGACCAAGGCCCGAATGGAAGCTCGCGCCACGGTCATGAAGGCGCTGGCCCACCCCAGCCGTCTGTTCATCGTCGACGAGCTGTCGCGGGGTGAGCGCTGCGTGTGCGAGCTGACCGAGATGATCGGCGCCGACGTCTCGACGGTGTCCAAGCACCTGGCTCTGCTCAAGAAGGCCGGCGTGGTGCTTGACGAGCGTCGCGGTCAGCAGGTCTTCTACCGTCTTCGCGTCCCCTGCATCCTCAACTTCTTCGGCTGCGTCGAGGTGGTGCTCGAAGAGGTGGACCGGAGCAAGCTCGAGGCGGTCTCGTGAGCCGGTCGTTTTTTTAGCATGTATTTGGCGACATTACCAAACAATCGCCGATCCGATGGAGTCGACCGTTGATTGACTGGAAGACCGAGTGGAAACCCCTCGCCTGGATAGCGGCCGGCTTCGTGGTCTTCTTCTGGTTGCCGATCGGTTGGCCGCGCTTCGACGGCGCGGTGACCGAGGCCCTTGCCCTGACCAAGTGGTACGCCCGGGAGCACGTGCTGCTCTGCCTGGTGCCCGCGTTCTTCATCGCTGGCGCGATCGCCAGCTTCGTCAGCCAGGCCGCGGTGATGAAGTACCTCGGCCCGAAGGCGCCAAAGGTGGTGGCGTATGGCGTGGCCTCGGTGAGCGGCGCCATTCTCGCCGTGTGCTCGTGCACCGTGCTGCCGCTGTTCGCCGGCATCCACCAGATGGGCGCGGGTCTCGGGCCCGCCACCGCGTTCCTGTACTCGGGCCCGGCCATCAACGTGCTCGCCGTCGTGCTGACCGCAAGCGTCCTTGGAGCCAAGCTCGGCGCCGCGCGGGCTGTCGGCGCGGTCCTCTTCGCGTTGGTGATCGGGGCTCTCATGGCGCTCATCTTTCGGCGCTCGGAGCAGGATCGGGTGGACGCCGCGATGGTCCTTCCGGAGCCGGACGGGGTGCGGCCGCTCGGCCAGGCCGCCGCCTTCTTCGCAGCGCAGGTGGCGATCCTGGTGTTCGCCAACTGGGCGCGTCCCGACGACCCGACCGGGATCTGGTTCGCGATCTGGAGGGCCAAGTGGTGGTTGACCTCGGCCGGAGCGGCGTCCCTGGCCGTTGTGCTCGTCCGGTGGTACACCCTTGCGGCCTGGAAGGCGTTCGCCATCGCGGCGCCGACCGCGGTGCTGGCGCTGGTGCGACCAGAGCACCCGGAGCTGGCGTTCACCGCTGGTGTGCTCGGCCTCGCGGTGGTCACCGCTCGCGACACGAGCGAGCTGGGGCTGTGGTTCGCCTCGAGCTGGGGCTACGCCAAGCAGATCCTGCCGCTGCTGCTCGGCGGGGTGCTGGTGGCCGGTCTCCTGCTCGGCCGGCCCGGCTACGAAGGGTTGATCCCCTCGGGTTGGGTCGAGGGGGCGGTGGGGGGGAACGGCGTCGGGGCGACTCTCTTCGCCTCGATCGCGGGCGCCCTCATGTACTTCGCCACCCTCACGGAGGTGCCGATCCTGCAGGGCCTCATCGGCGCCGGCATGGGCCCTGGGCCCTCGTTGGCGTTGCTGCTCGCCGGACCCGCTCTGTCGCTGCCCAACATCGTCGTCATCGCGAGCGTCATCGGCTGGAAGAAGACGTCGGTCTACGTCGGCCTGGTGGTGGTGATGGCCACCATCAGCGGCCTGATCTACGGAACGTTCATCGCATAGGAGGTGCGTCGTGAAGAGGATCCTCGTTTTGGGCCCGGGATGCCCGCGCTGCGAATCCCTCGTGAAGATCACCAAGCAGGCCGCCGATCAGCTCGGCATCGAGTACGAGCTGGAGAAGCTCACCGACATCAAGCAGTTTTCGTCCTACGGTCTGATGATGACCCCCGGCCTGGTGGTCGACGGTCATCTCAAGGTGCAGGGCAAGGTCCCGTCCGTCGACGAGATCAAGACCATGCTGGCCTGAGGGAGGTCGTCATGATGAGACAGCTCCGATTCAGCTGCGCCCTGGCGGTGCTGGCGTGTGGTGCGCTCGCCGCTGCATTCCCGGTCCTGTCCGCCGAGCCGACCGCAGACGAAGGGACAGCGACCTCGACCCAGACGCCACGCTTCGTCGTCTACTACTTCCACGGCAACCAGCGCTGCGCCACCTGCCGCAAGATCGAGGCCTACTCCGAGGAGGCGATCACATCCGGCTTCGCTGACGAGATGGTGCGCGGCGCTCTCGCCTTTCGGGCGGTCAACGTCGACGAGGCCCAGAACAAGCATTACGTCCAGGACTTCCAGCTGACGAACAAGTCGGTGGTGGTCGTCGAGTACCGCGACGGCGAGGTTTCACGTTTCAAGAACCTGAACGAGATCTGGCTGAAGGTCGGCGACAAGGAAGCCTACTTCGACTACATGCGCGACAGCACCCGCGAGTTCATCGGGGAGAGCTGATGGACTCCATCTGGCTGGCAGCGGGCTCGGCCCTCTGGCTCGGGATTCTGACCTCGATCAGCCCGTGTCCCCTGGCGACCAACATCGCGGCCGTGTCCTATGTCGGGCGCCAGGTTGGCAGCACCCGAGCGGTGCTGATCTCCGGCGGGCTCTACACCGCCGGCCGGACCCTGACATACGTGATGCTGGGCGCCGCAGCCGTGTGGTCCCTGATGTCCATGGTCTCGGTGTCGAGCATGCTCCAGGGAGGCTTCCATCGCGCTCTCGGCCCACTCCTGATCGTGGTCGGGCTCCTGCTTCTCGGAGTCTTCACGATCAACCTGCCCGCCCTCGGTGTCAGCAACGGGCTACGGGAACGGGTCGATCGCTCCGGAGTCTGGGGCGCCGGCCTGCTCGGAATCGTCTTCGCTCTGTCCTTCTGCCCGGTGTCGGCGGGCCTCTTCTTCGGCAGCCTGGTGCCGCTGGCGGCCGGCCGCTCCTCGCCGCTGCTCTTGCCGACCCTGTATGGAGTCGGGACGGCGCTTCCGGTGGCCGTGTTTGCCCTCTTGCTGGCGGCCGGGGCCGGGTGGCTCGGGAGAGCTCTGGACCGCGTCCAGGCCTTCGAGATCTGGGCCAGGAGAGTGACAGCCATCGTCTTCATCGGCGTCGGCGTGTACGAGACCCTGCGCTCGACGCTGTACCTCATCTGACAAGAGACGAACAGGCCCCGGCGCCGAGTTCCGGAGTTGAACGGGTAAGAGCGTGGCTCTGTACCGGGTTCCGAAGGTCGGGTTGGATCGGCGCGTCTACGGGACAGCGGCAGACCAGCTCGAGGTCGAGCCGGATGGGGATGGGTGCCACGTTGGATGGGTGTCGGGTAGACCCGGGCAGGTAACCGCCCGGGTCTACCCGACACCTAGCCGGAATGACGGTTCTTGGGTGCGTCGCTCGCTCTACCTACCCGTCACCCCGAGCGAGGCCGTCCGACGGCCGAGTCGAGGGGTCCCCCGCGGGCCGTGAGGGC
>JALOLB010000118.1 GCA_025456225.1 Thermoanaerobaculaceae bacterium | reverse complement strand
TACATCTGGGCCCTCGGCCAGGTCGACGGCTGCGATGCGCCGAACCACCTGTTCTGCCCCGACCCGCCGGTGCGCCGCGACGAGATGGCGAAGTTCCTCGCCAATGGATTCGGTCTCGCGCTGAACCAGTAGTCTCGTCGAGAGCGCGGGCTTGCGAGAGCAGGCTGAGGTTCCTACCATGGCGCCGGTGAACCTCTCTCACACCGTCTCCTGTCCGGGCGGCCGCGCCTGATGGACTCCGATCTCCGGTTTTGCCTGCTGGCGGTCGAGCGCGGGCTTGCCGCGGAGGGGCTGCTGATGGCCCTGGCCGCCGCGCACGGCCTGCGGACACCGTCCCGCCTGCGCGCCGAGCTGGAGCGTGCGGCAGCCCTCACACCCGGACAGGTCTCGGCGCTCGGCGCGGCAGCGTCCGACGCGACTGCCGACGAGCCGCTCGAACGGCGGCTCAAGGAGCTGGAGGCCGCGCTGGCCAGCGCCTCCTCGGCCACGGTGGTCGAGTCCGTTGTCACCGACGCCATCTCCGGCGTGGCCCCCCGCGTCGTCACGGCCGAGACCTGGACCGTGACTGCCGAGTGCCCCGGGCGGTATCACTTCCCCCAGAACGACCCGACCCTGGCCGAAATCGGGCGAGGCGGGATCGGCCGGGTGCTGGTCGCCCGCGACAGTCACCTCGGGCGGGACGTGGCGCTCAAGGAGCTGCTGGCCCCTGATGCCGGCGACTCCGGGGTGACCACGGCGGACGGCCGTGTCGAGCTGTCTGACGCTCCCCTCGGCACCGCTCGCTTCCTGCGCGAGGCCCAGGTGACCGGGCAGCTCGAGCATCCAGGCATCGTGCCGATCTACGAGCTGGGTGCGCGCTCCGACGGCACGCTGTACTACACCATGAAGCTGGTCCGGGGCCGGACCTTCGCCCAGGCCCTGCTCGGCTGCCACGACCTCGACGAGCGGCTACGCCTGCTGCCCCACTTCGCCAACCTCTGTCATGCCGTGGCCTACGCCCACAGCCGCGGCGTCATCCACCGGGACATCAAGCCCGCGAACGTCATGTTGGGGGAGTTCGGGGAGACCGTCGTGCTCGACTGGGGCCTCGCCAAGGTGAGGGGCCGGGTCGACATCCACGACCAGGCCCTGGGCCAGAGCGCCGAGCTGCGTCGCAGCGCCATGGCCGGGCTCACCGTCCAGGGCACCGCGGTGGGCACGCCCCAGTACATGAGCCCCGAGCAGGTGATGGGGGACGACACCCTCATCGACGAGCGGGCGGACGTCTGGGCGCTCGGCGTCGTGCTCCACCAGATCCTCACCGGCGCGCTGCCGTTCGGCGGTGGCTCGGCCCTCGAGGTGATGCGCAACGTCCTGGCCCAGGCGATCGTCCCGCCCCGGCATCGCCTCAAGACCGTGCCGCGCGAGCTCGAGTCCATCTGCCTCCGCGCCCTCGACCGCGATCATGCGCGGCGGTATCCCACCGCCCGCGAGCTCTCCAGCGACATCGAGGCCTTCCGGGCCGGTGGCAAGGTGCAGGCCCACCGCTACTCCCTGTGGGAGCGGGGGCTCCGATTCGCGGCCCGCAACCGTGCGGCTCTGGTCGCCGCCGTCGTCGTGATGGCCGTCGTGGTCGTGGCGCTCGGCGTCGTGACCGCCTCGTGGACACGGGAGCGTGCTGCCCGCCAGCGCGAGACGCTGGCCCGCGCCACCGAGCGCGCGCAGCGTCTCGAAGCCAACCTCCGCCTCGCCCAGGGCCTGGGCGAGCGGGCTGCCCGGCTGACTCGCGACGGGGTGTTGCTCGACGCGCGCGTGTTCGCCGCTGCCGCCTGGCTCGCCAACCCGGCCGCGGGCCCGGGGCAGGATGCCAACGAGCTGCTCGCCCGGCGCCCCGAGGCCGCGGACGTGGTTCTGGCCGCTCGCTCACGCTACTTCCAGGCCAGCGTGGAGAGCGTCGCCACCCTCCGGCAGGTCGGCACCACCGACGCACCCCAGCTCGGGGTGGCGTTCTCACCGGACGGCACGAGAGCAGCCACCGGTGGCGCCGACGGAATCCTTCGCATCTGGGATGCGGACTCGGGCCGTCTCGTCACGAGCCTGCGGGCCGAGGCCGAGGTCAGGGACGTGGCCTTCACGTCGGACGGTCGGCATCTCGCCGCCGGCACCGCAACTGGCCTGGTGCAGCTCTGGGACCTGGGCCGGGGGGAGCGGCTGTGGACCGCCCGGAGCGACCAGGGGCAAACCTACGCCGTGGTCGGCTCTCCGGACGGACGCCTTCTGGCCAGCGGGGGGCAGGATGGGGTCATCCGTCTGTGGGAGACACCGAGCGGCCGCCCGGCCGGCGAGCTGCGCGGCCACGGGGCGGCGGTCCACGACCTCGCCGCTGCCCGCCAGGGGGACCGCTCCGTGCTGGCCTCCGCCAGCCGCGACCGCAGCGTCCGCATCTGGGACCTGGACCGGCGGCGGAGCCTGCTCGAGCTGGGGGGGCACACCGGTGTCGTGCGGGGCGTTGCGCTCGCGGCCGGCGGACGTGTTGTCGCCTCCGTGTCCCATGACAAGACAGCACGGGTCTGGGAGCTGCCGAGCGGACGTTCCCTCCTCGTCGCCCCGGGCTTCGGCGACGAGGTGCTGGGAGCGGCCCTGTCGCCCGACGGCCGACGCCTGGCCGGTGCCTGCTGGGACGGCCAGCTCACCCTCTGGGACCTGGCGGCCGGGGTGCCGCTGCTCTCGCTCACCCACCAGTCTCCGGTGTGGGCCGCGGCCATCAGCGTGGACGGCGCGCGGCTGGCCTCGGTGAGCGAGGACGGACGCCTGCGCCTGTGGAGCCTCTCCCCTTCCCACCCGGTGCTCTCGGTCCCCGGCCAGACCTACCTGTGGACCGTCGACTTCTCCCCGGACGGCACGCTCCTCGCGACCGGAGACACGGACGGGACGGTGCGGACCTACGAGCTTGCCCGGGGCACCCTCCGCCACACCCTGCGCGGGCACCGGGACATCGTCGGGACCGTGACGTTCTCCCCGGACGGCGCAACCCTGGCGAGCTGTGGGTTCGACGGGACGGTGCGGCTGTGGGACGTGGCGACTGGACAGCAGGTCCGGATGCTGGGCGGGCACCAGGGCTTCGTGCGGAACGTCGCGTGGTCACCGGATGGCCGGCGCATCGCCTCGGCGGGTCCGGACGCCGTCGTCCGCGTGTGGGACGCCCGCGCCGGGATCGAGCTTGCGGTGCTGCCTACCCGTTCCCTGGTGCGCTCCGTGACCTTTGGCCCGGACGGCACCTGGCTGGCCGCCGCCGGAGACGCGCCGATCGTGCAGCGGTGGGCCGGCACCACCCCGCTTCCCGACCTGCCGGTCGGGACGTCACCCCTCTCCGGCCTGGCGCTGTCGCCGGACGGCACGACCCTCGCCGTGGGTGACGAGCGTGGCGAGATCGTCCTCTACGATGTGGCCTCGGGGCGGGAGCTGGGGCGTGGGAAGCTCCACCGCGGCTTCGTCTACACCCTGCGGTT
The DNA here is from genome assembly GCA_025456225.1 of Thermoanaerobaculaceae bacterium. Classification (GTDB taxonomy): domain Bacteria; phylum Acidobacteriota; class Thermoanaerobaculia; order Thermoanaerobaculales; family Thermoanaerobaculaceae; genus JAAYVZ01. The sequence goes on along the minus strand of JALOLB010000118.1, from coordinate 12,696 downwards.
CTCGTCGGACGGGAAGCACCTGGCGTCCGCAGGGGACGACCACCGGGTCGTCCTCTGGCGGCTCGCCGATCTTGCGCCCGTGCTGGTGTTCGAGGCGTCCCAGAGCGTCCTGGGGCTCGACTTCGACCCTGACGCCCGGCGGCTGGTCCTGGGGGACGGCCACCTCGCTCGCCTCGTCCCGCTCACGCTGGAGATCCTCGACGCTCCGCCATCCGACCTGTTGGCGCGCGCCGAGGGTGCCGCGGGCCTGCGGCTGGACGGGTTCGAGCTGCGACCGCAGTAGCAGGCGACGCGCACCCGACCGACCCGGGGGTCACGCCCCGGGCCGACCGACAGCCAGGATCAGTGCCTTCGGGTCAGTAGCGGGAACGACCGCCGCCACCGAAGGAGTCGCGACCGCCGCCGAAGCCGCCACGACCACCTCCGGGCCCACGGCCACCACCCGGTCCGCGACCGCCGTCGCCCCGGAAGCCGCCACCGCGGGGGCCTCCATCCCGGTCACCACGGGGACGAGCCTCGTTGACGACGATGGCGCGGCCCCGCACCTCGCGGCACCTCGCCAAAGGGCGTGAAGAGGTCGCGCAGCTCCGCCTCATTGGTGTCGTAGGACAGGTTGCCAACGTACAGCTTCATCTCGGATCCTTTCGTGCTCATGCCGGATCGGCCGGCCCCGCTGCCGTGGTGCGGCCACGAGCAACCTCCCACCACCCGGCGATGGGATGCGCGAAGCTTACCAGGAGTTGTCCCTTCCGTCGCGGGGGGTGCTACCGTTCCAGGGCGCCGGCGTCGTGCGCCGGATCGGCCCGCGGCGAGCCGCGATGGCCGGCCGTCTCCAGGCAGCACCGACGTCTGCCGGAGCCCGGAGGTGGGCATGGAGTCCCTGCGCTTTCGCGTCCTCGACCCGGAGCTGGCGGTGGTGCGCCAGAACGAAGGCGATCCTCTCGCCCGGCTGGACCCCGGGGGCGAGGTGTGGGCTGTGCTGCGGACACCGGGCGAGCTGACGGTGGTGTGCGAGGCGTCGCGGGTCCCCGCCGGCGCCGAGGTGGAGCGCGGCTGGGTGGCCCTCGCCCTGCAGGGTCCATTCCCGTTCGGCGTCACGGGAGTCCTCGCCGCAGTGGCCGCGCCGCTGGCGGCTGCGGGGGTCCCGATCTTCGCGCTCTCGACCTTCGACACCGATGTGGTGCTCGTCAAGCGAGCGCAGCTCGACGACGCGCTGTGCGCCCTGGGGGAGGCCGGTCACACCCTGGTCAGCTAGGCGCCGGGAGCGCGCGGCTCCGGAGCTGCCGCATCGGCCACGACCGCAAGAGCTCCGGGAAGAACCGCCAGTACGGCGGCGCCATCCCCGTCAGGTACAGCGACAGGTCCCGGACGTCCGACACCAGGGAGCGCCCCTGCTCGGCGGTGTGGACGACCCCGGGGTGGCGGGCGATCGCCCGGTCGACCCGCCGCAGCAGGAGCGCCTCGTCGACCTCGGGCGAGAAGTAGAAGCGCGGCCGGACCAGGTCGTCGTCGGCCGCCAGCACCCCCTGGTCCACGGCCAGCCTCGCCAGGTCGGTGCCCGGAAGCACGCGGATGCCGGTGGTGACGATGACGAGACACCGGGGCCAGTCGAGCTGCCGCTCGACGAAGCTCATGGTCTCGTCGGCGGTCCGGGGCGTCTCGCTGGGCCCGCCGAGCATGAAGAACCAGCCGGACCGCAGGCCCGATTCACGCACCAGCGCCGCGGCGCGTGCCACCTCCGCCACCCCGAAGCCCTTGCCCAGTGCCTCGAGGGTCGTCTCCGACGCCGCATCCGGGGAGAGCATCAGCGAGTTGAAGCCAGCCCGCTTCATGAGCGCAAGCAGCTCGGCGGTCACCATCCCGGGGTTCACGGAGGCCGTGGTGAGACGGACACCGAGGTCGCGGCGGACGATCTCCTCGCACACCGCGAGGGCGGCATCGAGCGGCACGTTGAACGCCGAGTCCACCAGCTCGAAGGCCCTGGGCCCGACCGCACACGCCACCCGCTCGATCTCGTCGACCACCTCGCGGGGATCGCGCCGGCGCGGGCGGTGACCCTCCACGGCGTGATACGCACAGTACCGGCACCCCAGGGGACACCCACGCTTGGTCTGGATCGGCCAGGTTGCACCGAAGCGGCCGTATGGGCCCCAGCGAACCCAGCGCTCGAGACCCGACGGGCCGAGGACCCGGCAGAGCGCACGAGGGGTCTCGGCGATCCCCGCCCCGGTGTGGAAGCAGAGGTTCGGCACCACCGTCGGGTCGCCCCTTTCCTCGAGCACCTGCAGCAGGTGCACGAAGGACTCCTCCCCTTCCCCGACCACCGCGAAGTCGGCCCTCAGATGCTTCAGGACGCGCCCGCCGAGGACACTGATGGCCGCTCCCCCGAGCACGACGGGAGCCCTGGTGCTGCCACGCAGCCGATCGATGAGGGCACTCACCTCGTCGAGGTAGAACGTGAGGTTCTGGTGCGCGATGTTGTCGAGATTCCGCACCGACACTCCGACCACCTCGGGCTGCAGCCTCGCCACGGCCGCCGAGACGGCCTGCACCGGCCGGCGAGAGGTCATGAGGTCGAGCACCTCGACCTGGTGGCCTGCTTCCCGCGCGGCCTCCGCCACGTAGGCCAGGCCGATCGGCGGCACCGCCAGCAGCTCCCTCGCCCGGTTGGCGTTGATCAGCAGGACCCTCATGCCACCCCCACCCCCTCACCGCCCAGACTGTACAGCCCCACGGAACGAGGCTCAAGGCTCAAGGCTCAAGGCTCCCCCGCCCTCCCTTGAAGTGTTCCTACCTTGGTATGGGTGGGCGGCGGACCTTGAGCCTTGAGCCTGAAGCCTTGAGCCTCCCCGGGTGGGCGGGGGATCTTGAGCCTTGAGCCTGGGCGGGCGGGGAAGGGGGATGCGGTACCATCCCCACGTGAGATGCACGCGCAGACGGATCATGGGGATCGGCGGGATGGTGCTGGTGGCGCTGGTGGCGGCGCGGCCGGCCCAGGGGCAGGCGGAGTACATGGTGTCGATGCCCGACGGCGTCCTGCTCGCCACCGACGTGTACCTGCCCCTGGGCTGCGTCTTCAGCCCGTGTCCGGTGATCCTGCAACGGACGCCCTACGGCAAGCAGACCGCGATGTCCAGGAACGTGTGTCTTGCGTTCCAGCTCGACGGCTTCGCCTGCGTGGCCCAGGACGTGCGTGGGACCGGGCGTTCCGGCGGAGCCAACACGGTCTTCCGTGACGACCGCACCGACGGCCACGCGACCATCGAGTGGATCACCAGACAGTCCTGGTCCAACGACAAGGTCGGCACGTTCGGGGGCTCGGCCCTGGGCATCACCGAGTACGCCCTCGCCCCCGGGGCGCCAGCGGCCCTGAAGTGCCAGCTCCCCGTCGTGGCCACCGCCGACTTCTACCACCACGCCGCCTTCGCCGGCGGCGCCCTGCGCTACGGCCTCGCTTTTCCCTGGCTGGACGGTCAGAGCGCCCTGGGGTTCTTCGAGGAGATCACGCAGCACCGCCTGTGGGACGACTGGTGGCAGCAGGTGGACGTGGTCTCCCAGGTCGGCACGATCAACGTGCCGGGGTTCCACGTCGGCGGCTGGTACGACATCTTCCTGCAGGGCACCCTCGACGCCTACCGTCTCACCCAGCACCTGGGAGGGCCCAACGCTCTCGGCACCCAGCGCCTGCTCATCGGGCCGTGGACCCACACCGGCCTGGGCGGCACCCAGGCCGGCCAGCTCACCTACCCGGCCAACGCCATGTCGTACGGCGAGCTGCTGCAGGGCTGGCGGGACTGGTTCGCGTTCCACCTGAAGGGCAAGCATCCCGAGGTGGGGCACTGGCCACCGGTGCGCGTCTACCTCATGGGCGCGTCGGGGGAGCCGGGAGCCCCCGGCAACCGGTGGCTGGAGCTGGCGGACTGGCCTCCCCCCGCCTGGACCGTCCCCTTCCACCTCGACGCCACCGGCGGCCTCGGCGTCGAGGTCCCGGCGTCCGGCGAGCGCGCCTTCACCTCGGACCCGGCGAGCCCGGTGCCAACGGTGGGGGGCGCGAACCTCTTCGAGACCGTGAACGGCACCAGCCAGGGCATCGGGCCCCAGGACCAGCGCGGTGTCGAAGCACGTGCCGACGTCGCGGTCTTCTCGTCGCCGGCGCTGACCCAGCCGCTCACGGTGGTGGGGCCACTGCGCGCCAGAGTGTGGGTCCAGTCGGACACCTCCGACCTGGACCTCGCCGTGCGGCTCACCGACGTCTACCCGGACGGGCGCTCGATGCTGGTCGCCGACGGCATCGCCCGCGCCCGCATACGCTGCGGCGACGACCGGGAGTGCTTCCTCACCCCGGGCGAGCCGGCCGAGCTCGTGGTCGAGCTCACCTCGACGGCCATGGTCTTCAACACCGGCCACCGGCTCCGCATCTCGGTGAGCGGCTCCAACTGGCCGCGCTTCGAGGTCAACCCGAACGACGGCGGGAACCTGAACAGCCCCGGGCCGGGCCGGGTCGCGCACGCCATCCTGCTGGTCGGGCCTGCCCACCCGTCCCGCATCGAGGTGCCCCTGCTCCGCACGTCCTCCTTTCCCCGGCGCCGCCTGGCCACGGTGACCCCGCCGGCCCCTGCAACCTCCCGCCGGACGACGCGTACACTGGCGTGGTGAGGCGTCTCGCCTGTCTTTGGTTCGGGACGACCTGGGGGCCATGAGCATGCAGCGGAAGAGCCTGATCATCGGGGCCGCAGTGCTGGCCAGCGTCGTCGTGTCCTGGTTCATCCTCGCCCAGCGCCACCCCGAGTGGTCGACCGACAACCCCGCCGCCCTGGCCGAGTTCGAGCTCGGCCAGCAGGCCCAGGCGAAGATCTACTGGGACGAGGCCAAGGCCCACTTCGACAAGGCCAGCGAGCTGGACCCCAGCTTCGTGATGGCCCGTCTCTTCCGCCTGCTCGCCAACGAGAAGCGCACCGACGAGGACCGCCAGACGGCCTTCACCTGGCTCAAGAAGGTGGATCCCTCGCTCCTCAAGCCCCGCGAGCGCTTCCTGCTGGGCTACTACATGGCACGCTTCGACAGGAACGAGGCCGGAGCCCACCAGATCCTGCTCAACTACCTCAATGACGAGCCCGACGACCCGTTCGCCCTGAACATCCAGGGGCAGCTCCAGGTGAGTCGTCAGGACTGGGATGCCGCCGAGAAGACCTTCGTGCGTCTCACCGAGGTCGCCCCCAATCGCGTCGAGGCCTACAACCAGCTCGGCTACCTGGCGCTCGCCCGCGGCCGCTTCGACGAGGGCGAGAAGATGTTCCGCACCTACATGTACCTCGCCCCGGACCAGGCCAACCCGCACGACTCCCTCGGCGAGCTGCTCGCCCTCGCCGGCCGGTATGCCGAGGCCCGCGAGCAGTTCGAGCAGGCGCTCCGCGACAAGCCCGACTTCTGCGCCTCCTTCCAGCACCTGCTGGACACGGCCCTGCTGGAAGGCACCGCGTCCGGGATCGACTCGATCATCGAGCGCACCCGCACCGTTGGCACGTGTGGCGACTCGATGCTCCTCGAGATGGAGTGCGGTTCCAGGATCTTCAGCGCCCTCCTGACCCACGACTGGGAGGCCGCCTGGAACGCGGGCCTTGGCCCGTGCGCCTCCAGCCGCTCGGCGTTCGACCTCCCCCGGTACCAGGCCGGGGTGCGCACCGGGCGGCTCGGGGAGGTTTCGGCCTGGGAGTCCAAGCTGCGCGAGGAGCTTGGCAAGGGCAGCTCCGGTTCGGTCAAGGAGGGCGTCCTCCATCACATGAGCGGGGTGCGGATGCTGGCGGAGGGGAACGGTTCCGGCGCGGCCCTTGCCTTTGCGCGAGCCGACTCCCTCCTCACGTACCGGGGCCTGTCCGAGGGAGGGCTGTTCAAGCTCTTCAACCGCCAGATGTGGTACGAGGCGCTCACGTCGTCCGGGCAGCAGGACGCGGCAGACAGCCTGCTCAAGGACACCCGCGCCGTCAACGCCCCGTTTGCGGAGCTCATGGTCCAGCGGGCCAGTCGGCTCGCTACGGCGTCACGACAGCCGGAATGAAGATCCCGTCTCCGGTGACGTTGTCCACCATCGAGGCGTAGGCGTAGAGCCTGGCCCCGGTCGTCGTGACCTTCACAAGGAGGACGCCGGCCGCGATCGGCTCGCTCGTGACCTCCTCGAAGACCTTGTTGATCTGCTTGAACTCGAGCGCCTTCAGGTCATACACCCGCGTCCCGATGCTCCCGCCAGTGCTCCTGCGAAACGACACCTCGACACTGATCGGGGCGGAGCTTGCGTTCACCAAGCCGAAGTTGGTGCGGAAGCCGGCGGCCAGGGACGGCTCGTGGAAGAGGCCGATCAGACGGGCCTGCTGCCCCGAGACCACGGCCTGCGCCCGGCTCATCCCCGGCACGAACTGCCCGTAGCTGCCGAGGGCGAGCTCGTTGTAGGTGCGGCTGTGGATGACCAGCGCGCCGTCCACCGGCGTCACCCGGAGCGCGGCCGCCCCCTCGAAGCCGAACGGGTCGAGGAGCACATCCGGGTGATGCGCCGACCTCCCGCTCTTGAGGGTGAACTCGACGGTCTGGGGCGACCGGTTGTCGGTGTCCCGCTTGAGCAGGGCGATGCGGTAGGTGACAGTGGCCGCCCCGGGGTTGTGGACCTCGAGGTCCGTCCGCCAGACGGTGTTGTTGTAGCCGATCTGATGGGCACCGGTCGCGACGAAAACGTCCGGGTCCTCCGGCCCGGCCGTCACGGTCACCTGGACGCTGCCCGACACCGGGTTCCCGGAGATGGTGCCGGTCCCGCTCACGGTGAAGACCCCGGCACCGGCATAGGTGTGCTTGACCTCGGCGCACCCCCCGAACAGGCCACAGCCGAGGGTGTACAGCACGGTGGCCGTACCGCCGTCGCCGAAGCTGAACGACACCGAGTCGCCCTCGTGCAGGACCTCCGGCGAGAAACGGAAGGTGACCTCCTGTCCCGCCTGGGGCGACGTCGGCCTGTAGACGACGATCTCGAGCCCCGCGGCCCCAAGTGGGAGCACGCCGACCACCATTGCCAGAACCCCAAGCGCGCACGCGGTTCGCACACTCGCCTCCCGGGCCTCCGCCGTTTGCCAGCCGTGCACCATCCCGATGGAGGACCTGCTGCCAGGTCCAGTATCGTACCCCAGCATGGCCCCGGCAGTGAGCTGGCACACAGCAGACACGGCGGGCGCCTCCCCGGACGGCATGCTCGCGGCGTGTCGCGGCGCCTCGTGCTCCCCCACGACCGCATCCTCGCGAGGGCACCAGGGAACACCCGGCGGTCCCCGATCGTAAGCCGGATGAGGAGCAGGCGCGCACCCACGATGACGACCCCGGTCCCCCGAACCCGCACGGAGGCGCCCACCGAGCCCGAGCTCGTGACCGGCCTGCAGCGCGGTGAGCCGGACAGCCTGGCGTCCCTGCTGGACCTCCACGGTGAGAGCCTCATGCGGTACCTGCTGTCGCTGGTGCTGCGGCGCGACGAGGCCGAGGACATCTTCCAGGAGACCTGGGTGCGGGTCCTCAGGCAGGCCCACCGCGCCGATCCCGCCCGTCCATTCGCTCCGTGGCTCTTCCGCGTCGCCCGCAACCTGGCGTTCGACCACCTGCGTTGGAGGCGCCGCTGGAGACTCCTCGTAGGGGGCGAGGCGCCCGCTGAAGTGGGAGATCCATCCGGCCGGCCCACCACGCCGGAGATTCTGGCGAGCGCCGACCTCGCGCGGCGGCTCCTCGCCGGCCTCGGCCCGAAGCTGCGCGAGGTCGTGCACCTGCGGTTTTGGGGCGACTGCTCGTACGAGGAGATCGCGGCGATCGCCGGGGTCCCGGTCGGCACCGTCAAGAGCCGTCTGAACCGCGCCCTCGCCCAGATGGGGCGAGGGCTGAAGAGACTGGAGGTGAGCCATGCCTCAGCCGAGGGGCTGTGAGGAGCTTCGCCGCGACCTTGCCCGACGTGGACGGGAGGCCGCAGGACGTCTTCCGGAGGACCTGCGCGAGCATGTCGATGGCTGCACGACCTGTCGCCTCCTGGTCGCGGCCGTGAGCCAGGTGGCCGGCCAACCGGGCGGGCCACTGTACACGCCAGCCCTCCGCCGCCGCACCCTGGCTGCGGCACGGGTGGCAGCCCCGCATTCGGCCGCCGCGCTCGGCTGGCTCCTCCTGCCGCCGGCAGCGCTCGGCGCCCTGGTCGGAACCGCGGCGCCGGTCTGGATCCTCGCCACCGCCCTCCAGATGCTCTCCGTCCCGCAGGCATGCGCGTGGGCGACCGCCGCGGGTCTTGTCCTCTCCACGAGTCTCACCGCCTCGGGGCTGGTCGCCATCCTCGTCGACCGGCCACGAGACGCCTGGCAGCCCCTGACCGGCGCGAGCCGGTCCCTGGAGGTGTGAAATGACCAAGAAGACCATCCTTCGTCTTGCCGGCGCCTACCTGCTGACCCTCATGGCCGCGTGGGCGGTGCTCTGGTGGGGCTTCGGCAGCGGTTGGATCCGCGTGGCGCCGCACGATCGCGTCGCGGGCCCGATCATCCTCACCATCGCGGCCGCCTTCGTCCTGTTCTTCCTCTTTGCCGTGATCTGCATCGGGGTCTGGGTCCACGGTGACGCCCGCCGCCGCGGCATGGAGCCGCTGCTCTGGGCGCTCATCGTCATCCTCGGACCCAACTTCCTGGGCCTGGTGGCCTACCTCGTGGTCCGCAAGCCCTTGCGGCTGCCGTGCCCGAGCTGCGGCCAGCACATGCCGGAAGGCGCGTCGTTCTGTCCCCACTGCCGGGCGCCCCAGCGTCGCCTGTGCAGCGCGTGCCAGACCCCGTCGCCCGACGACGCCCGGTTCTGCCCGCACTGCGGCGCCGCGCTCCCCGACACCCCACCCACCCCCTCCTAGACCGCCACCCAGCCACCCGGACCTCAGGGGCTCCTCCACCCACCCACCCGGCCTCAGACCTCAGGAGAGACAGGCCTCAGGTTTCCCACCACCCGACCACCCGGCCTCAGACCTCAGCTCCCCCACCCGCCCCACGGGTCCTTGTCGTACCTGAGGCCCGAGGCCTGAGGCCTGAGGCCTGAGGCCTGGGTGGGAGGGGGAGGGGGAGGGAGTCAGCCCCGCACCACCGCGACGACCTCGCGCCCGCGGTCCCGGTACTCGAGGCTGTCGAAGCTCAGGGTCTTGGCGATGAGGATCCCGCGCCCGTGCGTGTCGAACAGCCGCGCCGGGTCGACGCGCAGGTACGGCTCCGGGTCGAAGCCCTTCCCCTCGTCCCGGATGGTGACCTCCACGCCCCCTGGACCGCGCTGGATGAGAGCCACGGCGAACCGGTTTCGGTACTCCGGCAGCTCGAGGCGGCGCTCGATCTCGTGCCGCCACGTCCCCAGCTCCTCGAGGTTGCCCTTCTCGTCGTAGCCGAGCTCCAGGTTGCCATGCTCCACGGCGTTCACCAGCAGCTCCGACAGCCCGACGAGGACCCGCTCGGGGTCGGGGAACGCCCGGGCCAGGAAGGCGCCCAGGTCCATCGCCTCGACGAGGGTCCGGAACTCGAAGCGCCCGGTGCGCATCAGGCCGAGCACCCCGGCCTGCTTGCGCAGCTCCTCGCGCAACCCCTTGACGCGAGCGTAGTCGGAGACCGCGGCGCGCACGATCGAGCGCAGCATCTCCTTGCGGAACGGCTTGGTGAGGTAGTAGTAGGCGCCGGCCTGGATCCCCTCCAGCACCTCGCGCTGGTCGGAGGCGGACGTCTGCATGATCACCGGCAGGGCGTCGAACCGCTTGTCGGCCCGGATCCTCTGCAGGAGCTGGATGCCCCCCATGCGCGGCATCATGCGGTCGAGCAGGACGACATCGAATGCGTCCGGCCGACTCTCCAGGGTTTCCCAGCCGGCCTGCCCGTCGTGCACCGTGGTGGTCTCGGTGTGCATGTCCTCGAGGTACTCGAGAACGATCTCGACGGCGATCGGATCGTCGTCCACCACGAGCACGCGCATCGGGGTTCCCAGCATGCCGCTCCCTCTAGTGGCGTTCGCCGTCAGTATACGTCGCCACGCTCCCGACGGTTGTCCGGCTCACGGCTCCACCCCATGCTGCCGCAACAGCGCCGCGTAGCGCGGGTCGGACCGCAGGGGCTGCAGGTAGGGGTTGGCGCGCAGCGCGGCGGCGTCCCGGTAGCCGGCGCTCAGGGCCTTGCCGAGCGTCGCGAGCGCCGCCTCACGGTCGCCCAATGCGGCCTGCACAGTTGCAGTCGCGGCCAGGACCACCGGCGCCCCGGCTGTCTTCTGGACCCGCGCCAGGGCCTCGCCCGCCCTCGCCACCTCCCCCTGGGCCAGGTATGCCTGGGCGAGCCCGAAGTCCGCCGTCTCGAAGCTCGCATCCAACGACTTGGCCTGCCCGAACGCGTCGATCGCCTCGCCGTGGCGGCCCTGCAGCAGGAGCGCCCGACCCAGGTGGTAGTGCGCGCCGATCAGCGATGCCTGCAGGACGATCGCGCGGCGTGCCGCCTCCTCGGCGCCCCGGGCATCCGGAGGCTGCAGGTACGCGAGCGCCCACGACAACAGGTCCCAGGCGTAGGCATTGCTGGGGTCGAGCCGGATCGCCTCGCGGCAGCGCTCGGCCGCCAGGGCGTACTCGAAGCGGTTGCCGTGCACCTGGGCGAGGGCCAGGTGCGCCTCGGCCAGCTCCGGTTGCAGCGCCAGCGCCCGGCGCCCGAGCTCCTCGGCCCGCTGCAGCCGGCCGGGGCTGGGGTCCAGGTTCCGGTGGTACTGGGCCTCCACCCGGGACAGGCCGGCCAGGGCCAGGGGGTAGTCGGGATCCAGGGCGAGGGCGAGCTCGAAGTGCCCCCGGGCCGCTTCGAGCTTCTCCGGAGCGTCGAAGTACTCCAGCAGCGCCCGGCCGCGGAGGTAGGCGTCGAAGGCCTGAGGGTTGGTCGTGAGGCGCCGGCGCACCGCCTGCTGCTCCCCGGGGCTGAGCCGGACCTTGAGCGCGTCGGCGATCCTCAGGGCCGTGTCCTCCTGCAGGCGGAAGACATCGTTCATGTCGCCCTCGAAGTCGTCGGTCCAGAGCTGGAAGCCATCCCGGACCCCGATGAGCTGCGCCGCGATGCGCACCCGCTCGCCGGCCCGGCGCACCGAGCCGTCCAGCAGGTAGTCGACGCCCAGCTCACGGCCCATCTCGCGCGGGTCCTTGCGTGCGTCGCGGTAGCGCGCCGTGGCCGCGCGCGCCACCACCTGGAGGCGCTCCATGCGGGCCAGCTTGGAGGTGATCTCCTCGGTGATGCCGTCGGAGAAGTACTGGTTCGCCGGGTCCGGGCTCAGGTTCTCGAACGGGAGGACCGCGATCGTGGTCTGCCGGTGGACCCATGGTCGCACCACCGCCAGCACCGCCAGGGTGGCGATCGCCAGGGTGCCGACGATCAGGCCGCTCACCGCCGCGCGGTGGCGCACCTTCCAGGAGGCGCGACGGAGGACCCGGGCACCCTGCCGCAGGCGCTCCAGCTCCCCTCGCACTTCCGAGGCGGTCTGGGGACGCCGGCCCGGGTCCTTCTCGAGGCAGCGCTGGACCAGGGTCGCCAGGGAGCGCGGCAGCTCGGGGCGCAGCTCCTGGAGGGAAGGCGGAGTGTCCTTGAGGATCGAGGACAGCACGGAGACGGCCGAGTCGCCCGCAAACGGCCGCCGCCCGGCGGCCATCTCGAAGAGGATGATCCCGAGCGAGAAGACGTCCGAGCGAGGATCGGCGGGCTTGCCATCCGCCTGCTCCGGCGACATATAGGCGGCGGTGCCGACGATGACCCCCTCGCCCGTCCGCGTCACGGTCTCCATCGTCGCCAGGGGCGCCACGCCATCGGCGCGCAGCTTCGCCAGCCCGAAGTCCAGGACCTTCAGCCTGCCGCCCGCCTCCACCATGACGTTGTCGGGCTTGAGATCGCGGTGCGTGATGCCCTGGGCATGCGCCGCGGCCACGGCGTCGGCCAGGGGGATCGCCCGGTCGAGGAACGCCTCGAGGTCGAACCCGTGGTCGGGGATCAGCTCCCCGAGGGTGCGCCCTTCCACGAGCTCCATGGTCAGGAAGTGGACCCCCTCCACCTCCTCCACCGAGTGGATGGTGACGATGTTGGAGTGGTTGAGGGCCGCCACGGCCCGTGCCTCGAGCTCGAAGCGGGCCCGGCGGTCGGGGTCGGAGGCCAGGTCGGCAGGCAGCACCTTGAGCGCCACCCTCCGCCCCAGCCGCGTGTCGCGCGCCAGGTAGACCTCGCCCATCCCACCGCGGCCGAGGCGGGACTCCACCTGGTAGTGACCGAGCAGCTTGCCGATCATTGCGTCCTGCAACCCCCTCCGGAAGCATAGCGAGGGAGGCGTTCAATCACCACCCATCCGACGCCGGGTGTCTCCCGCATCCAGACGTGGACGTCGGGACTCGACACAACCCGAAGGTTTGAGTCAGCGCGGATAGTGGTGTCAGCCCGCGATCACGCCGCCACGGGCGGCTGCTCGAAGTCGGGGTGGCCGAGGTCGGCCGAGGGCGGCTCCTTGGCCCCGCGGGTGAACGAGAGCGCGAGCAGCAGCAGCGCCAGCACCAGGTACGCGGTGGCGAACTGATACGGGATCGCCCGCTGCAGCGGGTCGGCGATCTGCCACGGCAGGTACATGTTGCCGTCCGCCGCCGAGGAGTGGATGACCCCGAAGAAGGTGAAGACC
>JALOLB010000342.1 GCA_025456225.1 Thermoanaerobaculaceae bacterium | reverse complement strand
CAGATGAGGGGTCAAGTGGCCCAGGCGGGCGTCCGCCGCGGTATGGAGCCAGTCTGAGACACCTCCCGATTTCTTCACACGCTCTCAGGCCTCAGGTAACGACGGGCCTCAGAGCCCCTCGAGTTCCAGCGGGGGTCTGAGGCCCGAGGTTGTGTCTTGTTGTTCCTGAGGCCTGAGGCCTGAGGCCTGAGGCCCGGGTGGGTGGGGGGGCCCCTACGTTGCCTGGTAGTGCTGCTTCGCGGGCGGCGCGGGTGGCGCGGGCGGTGCCGGGGGGGCGGGGGTGGCAGGCTCTGCGGGCGCCGCCGCCGGGGCTGGCGGGGCTGGAGGGGCCGGTGGTTTCGGCACGATGTAGACGCCGTGGCGCATCGACGCGGGCACATGGGCGGTCAGGGTGAGCTTCTCCTTCTTGCGCAGGACCTGCAGGGTGACGGTCTCGCCCTTGTCGTAGGACCGCAGGACCCGGAGCGCCGTCGAGGGTGAGGAGAGCGGGCGCTCCCCGATCCTGAGGATGACGTCGCCGGCCTTGAGCTTGAGGGTGTCATCCTTGGGAGGACGGGTGACCAGGACCCCCTCGGTGGTGCCGAAGTACTCGCCCAGCTCGGGGTTGAGGGAGGTCAGCTCCATCTCCCACCAGCCGTGTGAACGGGTGACCCACGTGGACTCACCGTCGGTGTCGATGTCGATATCGATGTCGAAGTCGTCGGGGCCGGACCCCCGGAAGACCTTCACCATGGGCCCACCGAGCTTCTCGGCGGTGACGGCGACGCGCTTGGTCTCGTTGCCGCGCTTGATCTCCAGCTCCACCTTGTCCCCGGCCTTGAGGCTCGTCACGAGCTCGCGGAGGCGGGCGCCGGGGGCCGACTCGTCCTCGTCCACCGCGGCGGGCCCCGCGTTCATCGGCTTGCCGTTGGCCTTCATGACGATGTCACCGACCTTGACGCCGGCCTCCTCGGCGGGGCCGCCGGGGGTGAGGCCCACGATCTCCGCCCCGATGGCGTCCACCTTGGGGTCGGCATCGGTGCGCAGGATCACGCCGATGCGCGGGTGGTCCGCGTACACGACCAGCTTCCGCTGGACCTCGAACTGCGCCTGCCGCGAGGCGTTCCTCGCGATCTCCCGGGCGGCCTCGCGCATCTGCCGCTCGGCCTCGCGCATCTGGCGCTGGGCCTCCTGCATCTGCTTCTCGGCCTGCTTCATCTGCTGCTCGGCCTTGAGCCTGGCTTCCTCCTCGGCGCTGGGCTGCGCCCATGCGGTTGGTGCAACGGCCACCAGGCCGGCCACGATCAGGGTGAGAAGACGCTTCGTGCTCATGGTTTCCTCCTTACAGGCCGACGTAGGCCACGCGAGAGGTCTGGGCGCTGGCCAGGTTGTCCAGCAGCGACACCCGTTGCTGCCACAGGTCCAGCACGTCCCTGGTCGACCGGCGCTCGCGTTGCGCCGCCGCCAGGCGTGCATCGACCACTTCGATCCGCTCCTCGAGATCCGCGATCGCGAGGGCGGTACGGGCGCTCGTGACACGTCCGGACGTGTCGGCCGAGCGCAGGATGCTCTCCAGGCGCTGGGACTCGGCCACGAGGGCCTTCGTCTCGCGGTTGAGCCTGGCCTCCTCCCACGCCTCGATGCCTCCGCGTACGGCCACGGAAATGGTGAAGAAGACCATCGCGGCGGCCGCCGCCCAGCCGCAGCGGGCCAGGAGACGGGAGTGCCGTTGCTGCGCCAGGCCGGCTTGCAGCGAGACCCAGCCGTCGGCCGGCGGCTCCGCCGGCGGGAGGGCGCGCAGGTGCTCGCGCAGGGTGTCGAGCTCGGCGAGCGCGGTCCGGCACTGCGGGCACCCGTCCAGATGGGCCCCGGTCTCCGGAGCGGCCTCACCGTCGCGCCAGGCCACCAGCTCGTCAGCCGGGTGTAGGCCCGGGACAGTTGGGACTTGGAGAAGCTCGAGCTCTTGCCCCACCCCTCGGCGATCTCGTCGTGGCTCCAGCCCTCGACCTCGTGCAACCAGAGCACCCAGCGGGCGGTGTCGGAGAGCTGCCCGAGCGCCGCCTCGAGGTCGACGCGGGCCATGGCCACCTCGTGGGGCTCGGACCCGGCCGCCGGGAGGAGGTTGGCGAGCTCCTCGTCGAGCTCGGTCTCCGCCGGCCCGCTGCGCTGCTTGCGGAGCTTCTGCAGGGCCTTGGAGGCGGCCACCTTGCGCACCCACCCGGCGAAGGAGCCCTCGCCGCGGAAGCGGGGCAACGAGCGGAAGACCTCGAGGAACGTCTCCTGGAGCACGTCCTCGGCGTCGTGCGAGGTGCGGCAGAGCCGGCGGGCGAGGGTGTAGACCGGCCGCTCGAAGACGTGATAGAGCCGCTCCATGGCCGCCTGCTCGCCGCGCCGGGCGCGTTGGAGCAGGAGCTCGTCCACCTGGATCGTGAAGGTGCCGGTGCCCATGATGGCGCTAGCGTCGTCCAAGGGGGCCTCCTTGACAAGGGGGGCGGGGATCGACGCGGGCTGTCGTGGGAGCTCGAGGGCAACGGCGGTGGCGGGCAACGTCGTCATCACACCTCAAGATGCACGGGCAGGGGAAAGCGTCGCACGTCTCCACTACGAGTGACGGGACGCCAGGGTTCCACGTGAGGCCTCAGAGCGCGTGAAGAGCGTGCGAGGGAGCGATTGGTCAGGCGGTGAAGGTCTTCAGGGCGCTAACCTGGACGTGGACGTGGACCTGGCTACGTGCGTCGGCACGTTGTGAGGCAAGCAGCAGTGGCACGAGGTGCTTCAATGACGGCCTTGCGGTGAACGTCAGGCTCGGAACACTTCCGTCCACGTCCACGTCCACGTTGTCATCGGTGACGATCGGCGCCGCAAGCGCCCCCGCGCAATCGGCTCACACCCGCTCAGGTCTACGTGCTCTGGCCGCCCGCCTTGATGGTTTCCAGGCCGTGGGCATGGGGACCGGTCTCGGCGCGCCGCAGCAGGAAGGCGAAGAGCAGCCCGAAGAGGCCCAGGCACGAGAAGATCCACAGGCCGGCGCGGTAGCCGGTCGGGTTCGCGGCCGAGGCCAGCCAGTGGTCGTTCGACCAGCCGATGAGGAGGTTGAACCCGAACAGCCCGATGTTCTGGATCATCGTCATGAGCCCGTAGGCGGTGCCGAGCTTGTTCTGGTCGACGATGTAGGCCACTGACGGCCACATCACCGCGGGGATCAGGGAGAACGCCACCCCCATCATGATCATCGGCAGGTAGACCGGGAACACCATGTCCGAGAACGGCACGGGCACGCTGAAGAGCACGAGCTGCGGCATGCGCGTGTAGGCCATCAGCAGGTACACGGGCGTCAGCAGGAGCGAGCCGAACATCATGAACAGCGAGCGCTTCCCGACCTTGTCGACGAGCAGCCCGAAGAGCGGCGTGCAGATCATGGCGAAGAGGGTGAGGAGGCTGGAGAGGGCGCCGCCGACCTCACGGGTGGTCCCGTGGGCCTCCATGAACAGCTTCACCGCGAAGGTCTGGAACGGGAAGATCGCCGAGTAGAAGGTGATGCACAGCGCCACCACGTACCAGTAGGAGGTGCCGAAGTTGAAGAGGTCCTTCCAGACCACCTTGTCGGTGCCCCCCTCCTGGCCGAGGGAGTACCGCGACTCCGCGCGCGCCTCGAGGATCCAGTAGAGGATCGCGCCGGTGATGCAGAAGCTCGCCATGCCGACCGAGATGAGCAGCGGCGTCCGCCAGCTCTCGTAGGCGCTGGAGGCCCAGCTCGGCGCGTTGAGGGCGGCGAACGAGCCCAGCCGCGCGATCGTCAGGTTCATCCCGAAGGCGAAGGACAGCTCCTTGCCGCGGAACCACTTGGCGATCGCGGTGGTGACCGCGACGATGAGCGACTCGGCGCCCAGGCCGAAGACGAGACGCCCGGTCGCCATGACCACCAGGGAACCCGAGGCCACCGTGATGGCCGCGCCGGCGAAGCACAGGAAGCCGAACAGCAGCGTCGCCTTGCGGGCGCCGATGCGGTCGATGATCACGCCGCCGATCAGCACCATGATGATGTTCGGGAAGCTGTAGATCGCGTTCAGCAGGCCGATGTTCGCGTCGGAGAAGCCGAGCTGCGCCTTGAGCACGTCGGCGAGCGGGCTGATGGAGTCGTAGACGTAGTAATTGCCGAACATCGCCAGGCTGATGACGACCAGCACGCTCCAGCGGAACAGCGGCGAGAGATCGGCAACCTCGGTCGGCCTGGAAGCAGTTGTGTCGGCAGTCATGGGCGGTTCTCCCAGCGGCGGATGGTATCACGGGGCATTGCCGTGCAGGCCGGGAGAGCGCCGGGTTGGCCGGGCGGGTGGTGGCCTCCTGATGGCGGTTCGTGTCCGTGTCGGGTCGGACAGCGCCGCGTGAGGGCTTACTCGAGCTCGGCCCAGCACTTCTCCTTGTCGCACGTGAGGATGACCTTGGCGGTCTCGCACAGGTCGATGCCGCGCCAGAAGACCCCCTCGCCGTCCTCGTCCTTGACCATGAGATCCCACGTGCACGCCTCGTGGCCGGAGAAGGTGATGGTCATACTCTCGCCCGAGGCGAGCTGGTCCTCGCCGAGCACGTCCTCCTCCCAGTTGTCCTTGGTGGACTCGGAGATGTAGAGGTTGTTGATGGTCACGCCGGTCTTGTTGACGAGGGTGAAGTCCTGGGTGCCGGCCGATGACCATCGGCCGCTACACCCCCGCCCTCCTCACGACCTCGACGTTGGGCCCGCCCAACAAAAAGGCGGCCGGCTTCGCGCCGGCCGCCTCCTGTACTCTCGCCTGTGGGCGGGTGGGGGCCTCTTCCCTCTCCCCTCTTCCCTCTCCCCTGCTGTGCTACTCCATCGTCTCGAAGTCGCCGCTCTCGCGCTTGGACTGCCAGACGGCCCAGGCCAGGCCGAGCAGGCAGACCACCGCCACGACGATGCCGATGGCGGTGTTGGTCGGGGTCTTGACGGTGGGGCTGATGAGGTTGTAGTTCAAGGTGAGGCCCAGGGTCAGGAGGCTGACCATGTTCATCACCTTGATGAGCGGGTTGATGGCCGGGCCGGCGGTGTCCTTGAGGGGGTCGCCGACCGTGTCGCCGGTGACGGCCGCCTTGTGGGCCTCGGAGCCCTTGCCGCCGTAGTTGCCGTCCTCGATGTACTTCTTGGCGTTGTCCCAGGCGCCGCCGGCGTTGGCCATGAAGACGGCGAGGAGCTGGCCGACCAGGATCATGCCGGCGAGGTAGCCGCCGAGGGCGTAGGGGCCGAGCACGAACCCGACCAGGAGTGGCACGCAGATGGCGAGCAGCCCTGGGCCGATCAGCTCCTTCTGGGCGGTGTTGGTGCAGATGTCAACGACACGGCACGGCGCCGCCGAGCAGGAAGCCGATGAACACGATGGGGGAGGCGACGGTGAGCTTGCCGGCCTCGACGAAGTACTGCGTCACGGTCATCGACATGATCTTGTCCTCGCTGCCCACCGCGATGACGGCGATGAAGCTGGCGAAGAGCGACACGGCGGCGATCACCGCCGAGCCGATGGCGATGCCCTTGGTCTCGGCCTTGGTGGTGTTGCCCACGGCGTCGAGGTCGGCGAGGATCTGGCGCGCCCGCTTGTACGAGCCGGGCTTCTCCCTGTCCATCTCCTCGCGGTCGTAGCCCATCTCGCCGATGCCGTTGGCGTTGTCGGCCACCGGGCCGAAGACGTCCATGGAGATCGTGTTGCCGGTGAGCGTCAGCATGCCGATGCCGGTCATGGCCACGCCGTAGGCGATGAACAGCGGCGGTGTGCCGGTGTAGGTCAGCACCGAGAGCAGCACGGCGCCGGCGATGACCACCGCCGCGGCCACCGTCGACTCGTAGCCGACCGCGAAGCCCTGGATGATGTTGGTGGCGTGCCCGGTGGTGCAGGCCTTGGCCAGGCTCTTCACCGGCGGGTGCGTGGTGTGGGTGTAGTACGACGTCACCTTGTTGAGGGCGACGGCGAGGAAGATGCCGATCAGGCAGGCGATGGCCGGGCGCATGTCGAGGCCCGCGACGCCGAAGTTGGCCCAGATCGGCAGGTTCCCGGGAATGGTCATGGGGAACAACGCCGTGTCCGCGTCGCTCGCCCCCCGCAGCATGTTCACCACGGGGTCGAAGCGCAGGTAGAACCAGCCGAGGATTGCGAACCCGGTGATCGAGATCAGCGAGCCGATCCAGAAGCCGCGGTGCACCGACTTGAGGGCGGTGTCCGACGTGTCGTCGGCGCCGGCCTTGACGGTGTAGGTGGAGATGATGGAGCCGAGCACGCCGATGCCGCGCACCAGCAAGGGGAAGATGACGCCCTTGTGGCCGAAGGTGGCGAGGCCGAGGATCATCGCGGCGACGATCGTGACCTCGTAGGACTCGAAGATGTCGGCGGCCATACCGGCACAGTCGCCGACGTTGTCGCCGACGTTGTCGGCGATGGTCGCGGCGTTGCGCGGGTCGTCCTCGGGGATGTCCTTCTCGATCTTGCCCACCAGGTCGGCGCCGACGTCCGCCGCCTTGGTGTAGATGCCGCCGCCGACGCGCATGAACAGCGCCAGCAGGGTGCCGCCGAAGCCGAAGCCCAGCAACGCCTCGTAGGCCGAGACGCCGTAGATGAGGAAGATCATCGTGCCACCGAGCAGCCCGAGGCCGTCGGTGAGCATGCCGGTGATCGTGCCGGTGCGGTAGCCGAGCTGCAGCGCCTCGCCGTAGGAGCGCTTGGCGGCCGCGGCGACGCGCAGGTTGCCCTGGGTGGCCAGGCGCATGCCGACGAAGCCGACCGCCCAACTGAACAGCGCGCCCATGAGGAACGCGCCGGCACGGCCGAAGCGGAAGGCGGTCTCGCTGCCGGTGTAGGTCACCGCCAGCAGCACCGTGATGATGGCGATGAGCGGCCCGATCTTGCGGAACTGGGCGGCGAGGTAGGCATTGGCCCCCTCGCGTACCGCTGCGGCGATCTCCTGCATGCGCGGCGTGCCCCGCTCGGCGCGCATCACCTGGCCGACCAGCATCCAGGCGTACAGCAGCCCCGCTATGGCGATGCCGAGCACCGCAAGCAGCGAGTAGATCTCGACCGAGGTGTAGGCCGGGTCGGAGAACAGCGCAAAGAACTTGAAGTGGTGCTCGGCGTCGGGCTGTCCCGTGGCAGGCGCCGGATCCACGCCCAGCACTGGGCGCAGGAACAGCGCGGCGGCGAACAGCACCGCCATCACCACGAGAAAGCGCTTGCGGAACTTCGGGTTGGCGAACAATCGGTCGCGAAGCCTCATTCTTCCATCCTCCTGCAAGGAATCGACAACGACTCCCAGGTCCGATCGGACCCGGGGATTCTACACAAAGTCGCGCTGCGGGGGCTGCGGTGAACGCCTGGGCAGAGAGGGAGACGCCGGGCGACACGCATGCGGTCGCTCCACGGTGGACAAGGCTCCAGGCATCGGCCCGGCCAACACGGACGGGGCTGCCGGCATTCCAGCCGGCAGGTTGCTACCATGAGCACATGGGCGAGAAGGTCGTGATCCTGGGCGTGCCGATGGACCTCGGGCAAGGGCGCCGCGGCGTGGACATGGGCCCCTCCGCCATGCGCTACACGGGCTTCGAGGTCGAGCTCGGGGAGCTGGGCTACTCGGTGGCCGACCTGGGCGACGTGCACGTGCCGGTGGCGGAGAGCCTCCGGGGTGGCGACGCGTCCGCCCGGGGAGGGCTCGCCTATATCGAGGCGATCCGCGTCGCCTGCGCCGAGGTGGCTCGATTGCTGGCGGTCATCGACCCCGAGGCGTTCCCGATCATCCTCGGCGGGGACCACTCGGTGTCCATCGGCTCGGTGGCCGGGGTGGCGCGCGGCGTCCGCACGGGTGTCGTGTGGGTGGACGCGCACACCGACTTCAACACGCCGGACACCTCGCCCTCCGGCAACGTGCACGGCATGCCGCTGGCCTGCCTGTGCGGGAAGGGCGACCAGCGCCTCCTGGACGTGGTAGGGGGGAGGGGACCGGTGCGGCCCGAGGACGTGGTGATCATCGGCGCCCGCAGCGTCGACGTTGGCGAGCGCCGGCTCCTGGGCGAGCTGGGCGTCACGGTCTACACGATGAAGGACGTGGACCGCCTGGGCATGTCCCGGATCGCCGAGGAGACCATCGCGCGGCTCCGCGGGCTGCCGCGGGTGCACGTGTCGTTCGACGCCGACGCCCTCGACCCGGAGGTGGCACCAGGGGTCGGGACGCCGGTGCCGGGCGGGCTGACCTACCGGGAGGCGCACCTGCTCATGGAGCTGCTGGCCGACGCCCGCATCGTGACCTCCCTCGACCTGGTCGAGGTCAATCCCATCCTCGACCGTGGCAACCGCACCTCCGAGATGATGGTGGAGCTCGGCGCGTCCCTGCTCGGGCGGTCGATCATCTAGC
>JALOLB010000341.1 GCA_025456225.1 Thermoanaerobaculaceae bacterium | reverse complement strand
GCCGGCACGGGGGGAAGGCCTCACCGCCGAGCGTGGCCGGCGGCCCGAACATGCGGCAGACGAGGGGGCGGTGGGCGTACAGCTCGCACCGCCCGCTCGCCGGGTCGAGGGCCGGACAGGGCAGCCCCGCGTGCCGCTCGACGAACGCGGCCTCGGCATCGTCGTCGTCCCCCAGGCGACCGGTCGAGGGGTCGCCCGGGAAGCCGTCGCGGAGCTCCTGCCGGGCGGCTCGGGCACGCACCGCTACCGCCGCCGCACGCTCCGGGTCGGCCGCCACCAGTCGCTCGAGCCCGCGCCGCAGGCGCAGCGCGTCGAGGCGGTTCACGGCGAAGGGTCCGATGCAGCAGTCCGTGCACCCGGGGCGGCAGACGAGGTGCGGCCCCGCCCGGAGGGTCGCTCGCGCGAGGGCGCCGTCCACCGCTTCGAGCAACGCCCGGTCCGCCGAGCCCAACCACCCGTCGCTCACAGCACCCTCGCCGCCACCACCGTCAGGTCGTCCTGCAGCTCCCCGTCGCCGTGGGCCCGGGCCGCCGCCGCCACCCCCGCCACCACCTCGGCCGCGGGCCGCCCGGCGAGGCGGCGAACGACCTCGAGCAGCCGCGCCTCGCCGAACAGCTCACCGCCCCCGTCGGTCGCCTCCGTCACCCCGTCGCTGTAGAGCACGAGCAGGTCGCCCCGACCGACCGGCACCTCGGCAGCGGGGGCGCTGCGACCGGCGAACAGCCGGGCGACGACCGGCTCGGTGGCGGGGAGCCACTCGGCTGAGGCATCGGCGCGGAGCAGCAGCGGCGGCGGGTGACCGGCGTTGACGAAGGCCAGGGTGCTCCGCTCCAGGTCGAGGATGGCGAAGACCAGGGTCACGAACCGCCCCCCCTCGAGCCCCTGGGTCACCGCGTCCCGCACCCGCTCCCCCACCTCCTCCGCCGGCACGCCAGGGCCCGCCGCGGCCCGCACCGCCCCCTGCAGCGACGACATCAGCAGAGCGGCGGGCATCCCCTTGCCCGCCACGTCGGCGACCGACAGGGCGAGGCGCCGCTCGTCGAGACGGAGCAGGTCGTGGGCGTCCCCGCTCACCTCCCGCGCCGGCTCCCAGTGCGCCGCCAGGTCGAGGCCCTCGAGGTCCGGGAGTTGCCGCGGCAGCAGCGACCGCTGCAGCCGGAGGGCCTGCTCCACCTCGCGGTCGATCCGGCGGACCGCGAAGGTCGCCACCGCCAGGGCCACCTGCCCGGCCGCCTCGACCAGGAACGACCCCTCCTCGGCGCCGTAGGGCTGCCGGTCGAGCCTTCCCCCGACCACCGCCAGCGCGAGGGGCTCACCCCGGTGCCGTCCGACGGCCGCCAGGGTGGCGTCGAGCCGGCGCTCCCGGGCGAGGTCCAGGGTCAGCGGGGAGGCCACGGTCAGGTGGACCGCTCGGCTCTCAGCGAGGCCCTCCAAGGCGTCGACCGGCAGCTCGAGGCGGTCCCGCACCGGGTCCGGCACCCCCACGGTGGCGAGCGGACGGAGGTGGTCCGAGTCGGCCTCCCGCCCCAGGAGGACGACGGTGCGGCACTGCAGGGCGCGCTGGATGCCGTCGGCCAGGGCGGCCGCCACCGGTCCCAGGCCGCGCCCGCCGGCCACCGCCTCGGCGAGCTGCCGGCGCGCCCGGTCGAGGTCCTGCGCCCGTGCCCCGAGGCGCCGGTCGACGAGCCGCTGCACCCAGGCTCTGGCCGGCACCAGCAGCGCCGCGGCGACGAGGGTTGCGACCACCGCCCACACCTGCCCGGTGACGCCGGTCGCCGCCACCACGCCCACCCCGGCCACCCCGGCCAGCACCAGGTAGGCCACCGCCACCAGCCCGGTGGCCGCGCTCCACACCACGGTCTTGCGGATGATGACGTCGATCTCGAGGAGCCGGTGCTTGACGATGCCGAAGGCGAACGACACCGGGATCAGCACGTACAGCAGCTTGGCCGCGGTGTTCAGGGCGAGCATCCCGTGCGAGACGGCGAACTGGGGCCGGTCGAGCCCGACCGTGACGACGACGGACACCAGCGCCGCGACCAGCGAGCCCCCCATCGCGACCAGGGTCCCCCACACCGGCCACCGGACCTGCCGCTGCTCCTCTACCCCCGCCTCGCGGTAGCTGCGGTGCAACGCCACGCAGGTCAGGACCGACCACGTCAGGATCAGGCCGACGCTCGCGAGCACGGCCGCCATCCCGCACAGCGCGCCGGCCAGCACGGCGTGGTGCGACGGCAGCAGGCGCACCAGCGGGGCGGCGGCGACGGCGCCCGCCACCACCGCCCCCTGCACCGGCCACGGGCTGGTGAGGAGGGCGGACTGAAGGCCACGCTCCCGCACCCGACGGCCGATCACGAGCAGGAGAGAGACCAGGGCGCCGACCGCGGCCAGGACCACGGCGGCGAGCGCCGCGTCCGGGCCGGTCGCCGCCACCGCACCCACCAGGACCGCGAGCAGCACCAGCGGCAGGAACGGCAGGGTGTGGACCCACCCCAGCACGCCGGGGAAGCGGTCGAGCAGGGGACGCCGGTGGGGGAAGACCAGGGCGAGGTGGAGGAGGAGGTTGGCGGTCAAGATCGACATCACGCTGACCCCGCCAAGGAGGGCCAGCAGCCGGTCCGGCTCGACGGTCACCGGCGCGATCCCCTGCTGCCCGCTGATCGTCGGCTCGCCGAAGGCGAACGCCACGAACGAGACCGCGGCGGCCACCGAGGCGAAGAAGAACAGCAGCGCCGAGGGGGAGCGGGGTCGCGCCCACGCCACCAGCAGGCTGATGGCGAGGAAGGACACGCCCACCAGCAGCGAGCTCCAGAACGCCACGTGGACCCCGACCGCGCCCCGCATGGAGCCCACGGTCACACCGAGTCGGAGGACCGCGCCGTCCCGCTCCACCTCGTAGGCGACCGTATCCCCCGGGCGGACCGTCCGGGACAGCTCGGTGAGCGAGCTCGGCGCCTCCAGCGCGACCCTGCCGATGGAGCGGATGGTGTCCCCCACCTCGAGCCCCGCGCGTTCTGCCGGGGAGCCGGGGACGACCCCGGTGACCACCCCCGCACGACGCCGGAGGAGGCCCTGCAGCGGGCCCTCGAGGTCCGACTCCAGGGCCGGCTGGTAGGTCAGCCCGGCCCACGGGCTCTGCCCCGCGAGCTCGAGCCACCAGCCCACCAGGCTGCCGCCCACCGCCACGACCACGACCGCCACCGCGACCACGACCGCCCTGCGGAATCCAGCGCTCATCGAGCGTCATGATAGCGGGTCTGGGCTCGGTGGAGACCCGGGGTTCGGGTCCGGGGTGTGGGCGGCCGGCGGCGGGACCGGGAGCGGGGGCCGGGAGCACGACGACGCCCCGCTCACCCGAACCCTGCCGCCCCCAGCCCGCCGCCCGTCATCCCAAACGCGAGCACCCTTCTCCCCTGTCGTCCCGAACGCGAGCACCCTCTCCCCCTGTCATCCCGAACGCGAGCGTGTGATTCGTCACCAACATGCCCCCAGGTAGGGGCCACCAACATGCCCCCAGGTAGGGGCGAGTTAGCCAGGTAGAAGGGACCAGGAGTTAGCCACGTAAGGGACCACCCTGGGGGTGGGGAGTGGTAGGGCTATCGCCAGCGGTGGAGCTGGAGGTAGCGGTGGCGTACCGGGAGGTTCACGTGGTTGAGGTGAGGGAGATATTGCGGCAGTGGATGCTGGGACGACAGCTGCGGGCCATCGCTCGGTCGATGGGGATGGACCGGAAGACTGTTCGGCGCTACGTCGAGGCAGCTGAGGAGGTGGGGGTGGTGCGGGGGGACGGGGAGCGAGCGCTGGACGAGGGAGTGATCGGGCAGGTGGTGGAGCTGGTGCGGGCTCGGGGGCCTGGGGTGCACGGGGCGACGTGGCGGACGTGCGAGGAGCAGCGGAAGCAGCTCGAGAGTTGGGTGAAGGAGGGGCTGCGGCTGACCAAGATTCAGACTCTGCTCGAGCGCAGGAGCGGGGTCCGGGTGCCGTACCGGACGCTGCACCGGTTTGCGGTGTCTGAGCTGGGCTTTGGTCGAGCGCGGGTGACGGTACGGGTGGACGACGGCGAGCCCGGGGGGGAGGTGCAGGTCGACTTCGGTCGGATGGGGATGTTGGTTGAGCGTGGCAGCGGTCGGAGGAGGGCGGTGTGGGGGCTGATCTTCACCGCCGTGGTGAGCCGGCATCAGTTCGTGTGGCTGACCAGCAGGCAGACGGTGGAGGATGTCATCTCGGGCTGCGAGGCTGCGTGGGAGTTCTTCGGCGGGGTTTTCCGGGTGATGGTCATCGACAATCTCAAGGCGGTGATCGACCGTGCGGATCCGTGCGGTGCGAAGGTTTCTGTCACCTTTCGGGAGTATGCACAGAGCCGGGGCTTCGTGGTCGACGCGACCCGGGTCAGGCGTCCTGACGACAAGCCACGGGTAGAGCGCTCGGTCCCGTACGTGCGGGGCTCGTTCTTTGCGGGCGAGGACTTCGGGAGCTTGGAGGAGGCTCAGCGGGCGGCGAGGCGGTGGTGCGAGGAGGTCGCGGGGCTTCGGATTCACGGCACGACGCGACAGCGGCCGGCGGAGGACTTCGCGATCCGAGAGCGCCCCCACCTGCTGCCGGCGCCCGAGCAACCCTACGACGTGCCCACCTGGCTGGATCTGAAAGTCCACAGGGACCACCACCTGCGGGTAGGCCAGGCACTGTACTCCCTGCCGACAAGCTACATCGGCGAGACAGTACAGATCCGGGCCGATGAGCTGACGGTCAAGGCGTACCACCGGGGCGAGGTGGTGCGGGTGTGGGCGAGGGCGAGCCCAGGGGAGAGGGTGACCGACCCGGCGGACTATCCGCCGGGGCGGGCAGTGTATGCGACGCGGGACGGCGCCGCGCTGGAGGAGCTGGCGGCCAAGGCTGGCACCCATGTCGGGTGCTACGCACAGCGGCTGTTGGAAGGCCCCTTGCCGTGGGCCAGCATGCGCCAGGTGTACCGGCTCCTCGGGCTGGTGAGGAAGTACGGCGGGGAGCCGGTGGAGCGGGCCTGTGAGCGCGCCTTGGCCTTGGACGTGGTGGACGTGACCCGGGTCGGGCGGATGCTCGACAAGGCCTTGGAGCGAGGGGAGGTGACCCTGGCTCCGCCACCGGCGAGGGCTGGAGCCTCGCCGCGTTTCCTGCGTCCTGCCTCGGACTACCGGACCGTGCAACGCGAAGGGCGAGACCATGAGCGGAGCTGACCTGATCTCTCCGGAGCTCAAGCGACTCCTGCGCCGACTCAAGCTCTCACCCATGCTCCACACCCTTCCGGAGCGCATCGTCCTGGCCCGACAGGGCTCGCTGCCGTACCAGGAGTTTCTCGAGATGATCCTGGCCGAGGAGGTGGAGCGGAGAAACCAGCTCACCGCCCAGGTGCGAGCACGCAAGGCCAAGCTGGATCCGAGCATGCAGCTTGGCGCATGGGACGAGAGTGCGAAGGTCACCTATGACCGCCAGCTGTGGAGTGAGCTGCTCACCCTGCGCTTCGTCCAAGCTCACCACAACGTCGTCATCCTCGGTCCGGTCGGGGTCGGAAAAACCCACCTCGCGAGCGTGCTCGGCCACGTGGCCTGTCGTCGGGGGATGAGCGTCGTCATGGCTCGCAGCGAGCGCTTGCTCAAGGAGCTCAAGGCGTCTCGCCTCGACCACACCTACGACCGCGAGATGCGTCGACTGACTACCGTGGATCTGCTCATCCTCGACGACTTCGGCCTCGACACCATGGATGGGACCGAGAGTCGGGACGTCTACGAGCTCATCGTCGAACGCCACGAGCGGCGCTCGCTGGTCATCACCTCGAACCGAGACCCAGCCGAGTGGCTGACCACGATGGCTGACCCCCTCCGAGCCCAAAGCGCTATCGACCGCCTGACCAACGCCGCCTACGAGCTCGTCATCGAGGGGGAGTCCTACCGGGGAAGAAAGAAACCAAAGATGAGCCGGGAGCACCTGCAGTGAGCACCCCCTCCAAGCTGCGGCGCCGGCTGGCCTCCGGCCTCCGGTGGGCTACCCCCCACCACCTCCCCCGCCCACCTCCGGCCGGAGGCCAGCCGGGCGGCTCTCCTTGACCCCAAGGTCAAGGGGGTACAATCATCCCCCCACCACCGGAGGTGGTCCCTTCCTCGTGGAAATCCGGTGGTCCCTTCGCGGTGGCTAGCGACA
>JALOLB010000340.1 GCA_025456225.1 Thermoanaerobaculaceae bacterium | reverse complement strand
CACTGGCAGCGTCCGTCAAGTCATCACCGCCCGTGATTCCAGGTGAGGCCCAAGCCGAAGCTTGCATCGACTCTGGCAGAATGCAGCCATGAGTACCCCCCTGCCCTCGCCCCGGCCCGCCACACGACCTGCACCGAACCTTCCGTCCCAGCGACGCTGGGCACGCCGGCTCGTCCGACTGGCCCTTTGGACCCTGTTGATCGTGATCGTCGGCGCCCTCGGCGCCGGTGTCTGGGCCACCCGGCAGCTTCGCGCCAGCCTCCCCAGCCTGGACGGGCAGGTGCGGCTGGCGGGGCTCGCCGGGCCGGTGACGGTGGAGCGGGACGCGCTCGGGACGCCCACGGTGCAGGCCGGCAGCCGACTCGACGCCGCGCGCGCCCTCGGCTTCATCCACGGGCAGGAGCGCTTCTTCCAGATGGACCTGCTGCGCCGTCTCGCCGCCGGCGAGCTCGCCGAGCTGCTCGGGCCGGCCGTCGTCGACACCGACCGCAGCATCCGGACTCACCGCCTGCGTGCGGTCGCCCGTCGGGTCATGCAGGGCGCCCCCGCGGCCGAGCGCGCCCTCGTCAGCGCCTACACCGAAGGCGTGAACGCCGGGCTCTCGGGGCTCGCGGCGCCTCCCTGGGAGTACCTCCTCCTGCGCAGCACGCCAGCCCCGTGGCGCGAGGAGGACACCCCCCTCGTGCTGTTGGCCATGTTCATCGAGCTCCAGGAAACGGACGGTGGCCAGGAGTCGACCCAGGGCCTGGTCCAGGAGCTGCTGCCCCCGGCCCTGGCGGCCTTCCTGAGCCCCGGGGGCACCCAGTGGGATGCCCCCATCGACCACTCGACGGTACCCATCCCGCCACCTCCCGGACCGGAGATCATCGACCTGCGGACCATGCCTCCCGCCGGCACCATCGCCCGGGAGGCTCGCTTCGAGCGCGGCGAGGGTGACCTGGTCGCCGGCAGCAACAACTGGGCGGTGGCCAGCGCGCACACCTCCCACGGGGGCGCCCTGCTGGCCGACGACATGCACCTCGGCCTGCGGGTGCCGCATATCTGGTTCCGCGCGGTGCTGCGGTGGCCCGACTCGGGCGCCCCCGGGGGTACGCGACAGGTCGTCGGCGTGACGCTTCCCGGCACGCCGGCGGTGGTGGTGGGCAGCAACGGCCAGGTCGCGTGGGGCTTCACCAACGCCCAGGTCGACACCGGCGACCTCGTCGTGGTGGAGACCCTCCCCGGCGACGACACGAGCTACCTGACTCCCGAGGGACCCCGTCGCATCGAGCGGCTCACCGAGGTTCTCAGGGTGCGGGGCCAGGCGGACCAGGAGCTGGTGGTCGAGGCGACCGTCTGGGGACCCCTCGTCGACCGCGATCACCGCGAGCGCCGGCGGGCCTACCGCTGGGTGGCCCACGACCCCCAGGCCATCAACCTGGCCCTCACGGAGCTGGAGGGTGCCGACACCCTGGAGGCCGCCCAGGCAATTGCCAACCGCGCCGGAATCCCGGCCCAGAACTTCGTCGCCGTGGACGCCTCAGGCCGCATCGGCTGGACGATCGCCGGACGGATCCCGCGGCGAATGGGCCTCGATGGCTCGACCCCGACATCGTGGGCGACCGGCGAGCGGGGGTGGTTCGGCTGGGTGCCTCCGCGCGAGGTGCCGCGGATCGTGGAGCCCGCGAGCGGACGCCTGTGGACCGCCAACAACCGTGTCGTCGGCGGCGAGGCCCTCGCGTTGCTGGGGGATGGCGGCTACGGCAACGGCGCCCGGGCGAGGCAGATCCGCGACGACCTTCTGGCCATCGAGAAGGCGTCGGAGCGCGATCTGCTGGGGGTGCAGCTCGACGACCGGGCCGTCTTCCTCACCCGCTGGCGCGACCGCGCCCTCGCAGCGCTCACCCCGGCCGTGTGTGCGTCGGCCCCCACGCGCGCCCAGCTCCGGCGGGTGCTGGAGGCGACCTGGACCGGACGTGCCTCGGTGGAGGGAGCCGCCTACCGGCTGGTGCGGGAGTTCCGCCTGGCCTGTGCGAGGCGGGCCCTGGAACCCCTCACCCTGCCATGCAGCAAGGCCAACAAGGACTTCTCGATCCTCGACCTCCGGCAGGTCGAGGGTCCGCTCTGGACCCTGCTCGAAGCACGCCCTCCTCACCTTCTGGATGCCGCCTACGCGAGCTGGGGCGACCTCGAGTTGGCGGCCCTCGACGAGGTGGCCGCCGCCGCCGTCGAGGCCTCCGGGTCGCTGGACGCCCACACCTGGGGCCGCCGCAACACGACGCGCATCCGCCACCCCCTGAGCGGCGCCGTCCCCGGGCTCTCGCGGCTGCTGGACATGCCGGCACTGCAGCTTCCCGGGGACTCCAACATGCCGCGGGTGCAGTCGCCGACCTTCGGCGCCTCCGAGCGGCTGGTGGTGTCGCCGGGACGCGAGGCGGAGGGCATCTTCCACATGCCCGGAGGCCAGTCAGGTCATCCGCTGTCGCCGTTCTACCGGGCCGGCCACGAGGCGTGGGCCCGGGGCGAGCCGACCCCGCTGCTCCCGGGCCCGACCCTCCACGCCCTGACCCTGGCACCTTGACTCCCGCTTCGGGGCCGAGTTGAATAGGCTCTCATGAGCACCCGGCGACTGACCGACGAGCCGCTCCGTGTCCTTCCCGAGCTTCTGGGCCACGAGCTTGCCGGCCCCTGGCGGCGGGGAATCGCCTTTGCCCTCGACTACGCCCTGTTGCTCGTCCCCACCCTGGTGCTGAGCTTGGCGGTGGCCGCCTGCTTCCTGTACCTGCGCGATCCCGGCGGCTATCGCGCCCTCCGCACCCTGCTCACCGAGAAGACCGAGGGCACCCCGGCCCAGCACGAGGCCCTCCGACAGTTGGCGCCGTTGCTCGTCCACATCGACGCCCCGGGCCTGCCGAGGGAGGTACAGGACGCCGTGGAGGCCGGCGATCTGGACCGGGCCGCGACCGCCCTCGAGGCGACGGACCTCGTCATTGCCTTCGCCCTCGGCCAGCACGAGGAGAAGCTGGCGCCGAACACCGTGCGCATTGCCCTGGAGCGGCTCATCCCGAAGACCTTGCAGGGGGTCTGCCTGTTCGGTCTGGCCGCGCTCTACTTCACGTTGTTCCATACCGGCCGTCGTGGCGCCACCCCTGGCAAGCGCGCCATGGGCATTCAGGTGGTGCGCCTCGACGGGCACCGTCTGTCGGTCCCCGAGAGCTTCGAGCGTTTCGTCGGGTACCTCCACATCCCGGGCTCCCTGGGTCTGTCGCTGCTGGACTTCTGGCGCGATCCCAACCGCCGCCTGCCGCACGACCGGGTCGTGCACACCGCGGTCCTGCGGGTGCGACCACCGGCACCTGCGCCCGAGCCGGCCGCCGAGGCCGAGCCGCCTATCCCGCCGGCGGCGGAACCACCCCAGCAGGCCTGACCATGCTGCGCAGCAGCTCGTGAGCCCGGTCGATCTGGGCGTGGCAGAGCGCAGCGCCCAGGATCGACAGCTCCTTCCAGGCGCTCCCGTCCCAGTACTGCACCCACAGCACCCGCCCCAGCATGAACGGGAAGACCTGCAGGTTGCCGATCCAGCCGACCGGGATCTCGAACAGCACC
>JALOLB010000339.1 GCA_025456225.1 Thermoanaerobaculaceae bacterium | reverse complement strand
TGCCTACATGGGTACATATGAAGAACAAACAACCCCCGCATCTCGATCAAACAGAATCTCTTACCTCGGAAAAGCCACCCCGCCGGGCTGGAACTTCGGACTAGCCAGGGCCTCGATCCCGGGTAGCTCGACCGACCGGGCGTCTCCGGCCCCGAGCGGGTAGATGCAGAGTGAAGGTGGCGTCGAGTGGACGATGGCGAGCACGTGGCGGCCGTCCGGTGACAGGTCGTGACTCGAGCCCTCCCCGAGGCGGACGCCGGGCGAGCCGTCGGTGCGTCGCATGTACACGGCGTAGCAGGGGGCCTGCGGCCTCGCTCTGGTCGAGGAACAGCAACGTGCTGCCGTCTGGGGAGAGGAGTGGCTGGATGCCGCAGTCGAGCCATGAGAGGTCGCGCTCGGCGGCCTCCCCGGGCGCCCTCGCCACCATCTCGATCCGCCAGTCGTCCCGGGTCACGAGCCAGCGCCCGTTGCGAGCGATGTCGTGGATTCTCAGACGCCCCGGGGACGACAGCACCGGCCGGGAGCGTCCCCCCAGGCCCAGGGTGCGCACCGCGAGGCTGTTGAGTCCCGTGCTGGCCTGTGCCGAGAAGAGGATCTCGCGCCCGTCCGGCGACCAGGCAAGCCCGTCGATGGTCTCGAACGGCTCGGAGGTGATGACGCGCTGGCCCCGGCGAGAGCGAGGGCACCCCGCACCAGGAGGGCGCTCCTGCGCCCGGAGCCAGGCGGGCGGAAGCCGACGCGCGAGATCCGTGCGCTCGACGGCGCGGACAGCGAGCGGAGGCTGAACACCAGGTCCCGTGCCGACTGGAAGCGGTCCTCCGGCAACTTCTCGAGACAGTGCCGGACGATGTGATCGAGAGCCGTGCCGAGCGGCGGTGCCAGCTCGCCGAGCGGGGGCGGCTCGGTGTTGAGCAGCGCGCTGATCGTGTCGATCGGCGTCCCGCGCAGGAACGGCGAGCGGCCGCTCACCATCTCGTGGAGCAGGAGACCGAACGCGAAGATGTCGGGGCGGTGGTCCACGGCGTAGCCGCGAGCCTGCTCGGGCGACATGTACGCGGCGGTGCCGACGACCATGCCGAGCTGGGTGAGCGCCGGGGTCTGACCCGGGTCCGAGCCGCCGAACGCCCCGACGTCGCGTCGCGTGAGCTTGGCGAGACCGAAGTCGAGGATCTTGGCGCGGCCGTTCGTGGTGAGGAAGACGTTGTCGGGCTTGAGGTCCCGGTGGACGATGCCCTTCTCGTGGGCCGCGGCGAGGCCCTCGGCGACCTGGATGGCCACATGCACGGCCTTGCCTGCGGGGAGGGGACCGCCCGCCAGGCGCTCCCGGAGCGTCTCGCCCTCGAGCAGCTCTGCGACCAGGTACAGGCTTCCCTCGTGGGTGCCGATGTCGAAGACGGCCAGGATCCCGGGGTGGTTGAGGGCGGCCGTGGCTTGCGCTTCCTGCTCGAAGCGGCCCAGCCGCTCGGGCTCCTCGGCGAACGCCGCCGGCAGGACCTTGATCGCCACCTCGCGCCCGAGCCGTGTGTCGCGACCGCGCCACACCTCGCGTAGGGGCCAAGTCGAGTGCCCGGGGTCATGCCCTGCGGTCCTTGGTGGCAGTCTACTCCTGGTGTGGTGGCGACGGGCTTGAGCGGCTCGCCGCTCAGCCCTGGCCGGCTCCGCGGCGCCAGGTGGCGTAGGCCGGGAGGCCGAGGGCCAGCAGGCCGAGGCCGAGCAGGGACTCGGTGGGGCGCTCGGCGAGGGTGTTGGCGAGCAGGATCAGGCAGCCCAGGATGAAGAGGATCGGGACGACGGGGTACCCCCAGGTGCGATACGGCCGGACCGCGTCGGGGCGCGTGCGGCGGAGCACGAGGACGCCGGCTCCGGCCGCCACGTGGAAGAGCACCGCCACGAAGATCACGTAGGTGTAGAGCTGGTCGTAGCGCCCCGAGAGGGTCAGCAGCGCGGCCCAGACGCCCTGCACCCACAGGCTCCGCCCCGGGGTGCGGAAGCGGGGGTGGACGCTGGCCAGGCTCGCGAAGAACAGGCCCTCGCGGGCCATCGCCAGGTAGAGGCGGGCGCTGTACAGGATCGTGGAGGCCAGGCATCCGAACGCCGAGACGACGATGGCCGCCGACAGCGCCCGCGCCCCGCCGGCTCCCAGGAGCGCCGCGGCCGCCGACTCGCCGACCCGCGGCGTGCCGGCGATCTCGGCCACCGAGAGTGCCCGCAGGTAGGCCAGGTTGAGGAGGAGGTAGAGCGCCGCGCAGATCAGCGTCCCCCAGATCAGGCCGCGCGGCAGGTGGCGGCCCGGCTCGCGCATCTCGGCGGCCGAGAAGGTGAGGCCGTACCAGCCGTCGAACGTCCACAGGACGGCCACCATGGCGAGCCCGAACCCGACCAGCGTCCCGTGGCTCGGGAGCGGCGCCAGGACCGTCGTGGGGACCCTTGCCGGCAGCATCAGCGCCACGGCCAGGAACGCCACGACCGCCCCCACCTTGAGGGTCGTGAGCACGTTGCCGACCACTGCGCCCTGCCGCACACCGAGCCAGTTGACGGTGGTGAGCAGGAGGATCGCCGCCGCGGCGGCGAGCTGGCCGCCGCTGAGCTGCCAGTCGAGCCCCGCGACGCTCACCCGGTAGAGGATGGTGGAGGTGGAGCAGACCGGGACGAACGCCCCCAGGTACTCGGCGAAACCCACGGCGATGGCGGCAATGCCGCCGGAGAAGATGACCAGGAAGCAGGACCAGCCGTAGAGGAACGCCGGGAACGGGCCGTACGCCGCCTTGAGGAAGTCGAAGATCCCGCCGGCCCTGGGCAGCATCGCACCCATCTCGGCGTAGGTGAGGGCGCCCGCCAGGGTGAGGAGGCCGCCCACCAGCCACGCCAGGAGGAGGAGGCCGCCATGCGGCAGGACCCTGGCCATGTCGCCGCCGGTGATGAAGATGCCGGTGCCGATGACGCTGCCGACAACCAGCAGCACGGCGTCCCACAGGCCGAGGCCGCGCACGAGCTCGGGTGATCGGTCTTCGGGCTGCGCCGGCATCCTGGGCGGATGATAGCAGCGACGCGGCAGGTGCCTCGGGGATCGGGGCTCCCGCAGGACCGCCGACTCGGCAACATCCAGCCGCCCGGCCGGAGCCCGGGCGGAAGGATGGTCAGTGCTCGTGCTGGGGCGCGGTCCCCGGAGCCGAGTGGTCCGAATGGCCGCCGGAGCCGACTAGGACCTGGTGAACCCCTTCGGCGAAGTGGACGAAGTCGACGTAGGCCGCCACCCAGGCTCGCCCCGTCACCAGGTCGTCTCCGGCCCGGGGACGGCTCGCGACCAGACGCTGCCACTTCCCGGTGAGGGTCTCGTGGAGGTGGGCGGCAAGGGCCTTCTCCAGGTCTGCCGGCGAGCCGGCGGCGATCGCCGCATCGGCGAGCCTGACGGCCGGGTCGACGGGTGTGCCGGCCGGCTTCAGGCCGGTGTACGGGGCGCCCTCGCCGGCCCGGTGGATGCGGACGAGGGTCTCGAAGAAGTAGCGGTCGGCGAGCTCGCGGGCAGCCGGCGAGGCGCTGCGGACGGCCATGACCTGCTTGAAGGCCGCGCGGATCTCGGGCTCGTCGTCGGCCCGCACCCACTTCAGGACGGGTGTGGCATCGGCGCGCTCAAGCGCAAGGCGGGCGTCCATGACCACAGGTCCATCGAGGGTGTCGCAGTGGGCATCGGCCAAGGTCGCAGGAAGCCACAGGAGGGTCAGCGCTCCCAGGACGCGACCGAGGCTGGCAGGCAGCAAGCCGGTTGAACTCATGATGTCCTCCCTACCGAGCGGGACCCGTGTGGTGACAGCAAGCGGGGTTGGGTTTGGCTTGGGGGGACCAGGCGGCAATCAACTGGTCGGCCAGGGCGTGGTAGCGCTCGTGCTCGCCCTTTCCCATGACGGTGGCCTCGAAGGCCACGAAGTCAGTGGCCAACGTCGCGAGGTGCTCGGGAGTCAGAGCCTTGATGGCCATGGGATAGAGGATCTCGTCCTCCCGCACGATGTGGGTGCGGAGCAGGGGAATGAAGGCGCCTGCATGGGCACACACCTGTCGCCGCTCCTGCTCGGAGAGGGGGCTCCCGCCGTCGCCGATGGCCGCGAGCGCGCGAATGTGCTCGCGCCCCAGCTCGTGCTCGGTGAGCATCACCCCGATGGGGCCGTGGTCGCGCGGGAACCCCAGCTCGACCATGGTGGCGAAGAGTCGGTCCTCTTCCTTGCCATGGTGGCAGCGGTCGGCGAAGTTGCGGAAGAACGCCGCGAAGTCCCGCACCGTGGCGCGCGGCACGTCCTGACCGCTGGCCATGGCGCCGGAGCAGCGCTCGAGAGCGTCGAGCACATGCTCGATGACGCGGTGCTCGTGCATGAGGGTGGCAATGGCTTCGGGTTGACTGGTCGTCATGGTGACCTCCTATTTCAATAGCTCTGTGGATGAAAAACTCCAGTGAGTTGACGCGGGTCGTCCGGTGCGTGCAGCGGCGCAGCGGCTCATGGCTGGTTCTGCCTTCCGAGATCGCCGATCGTGAGGGTGCTGAGCATGCTCTGGTACTCGTGACGGACGCGTTCCCAGCGCTGGTGGAGCGGGCATGGGTGGCTGGCGTCGCACGGCTGGAGCTCGAACACGCACTGCCCGGTCTCCCGGGGGCCGTCGAAGAGCTCGACCACCTCGCTGATCGGGACGGACAGCGTGTGACCCTGGAGGAGGAACCCCCCGCCCCAGCCCTTCTGGCTCTGCACCAGCCCCCGCTTGCGGAGCTGGTTGAGGATCTTGGAGAGGTAGTTGGCCGGAATCCCGGTCTGGGAGGCCATGTCCTTGCCGAGCACCCACTCCCCGGGCCGGTCGGCCAGCACTCCAAGAGTCCTCAGGGCGTAGCGGGCGGTCTGGGAGATCACTTCAACACCTCACAGCATGAATATGTCCTCTGAGTTGGGGTTTGTCAAGGGAGGATCGGCCGGCCCACCCCCTCCGACCGGGTATCGGCCCTCCGGCTTGGGCGGTGACGTGGACGTGGACGTGGACGTGGTCGTGGACGGTGACCCTGTCCGACCCCGCTCATCGAGGCGTGCAGAGGTCGGAGGCGAACAAAGGTGCCGCGCCTCCCCTTGCAGGACAGGTTGTGCGCTTCGTCCACGACCACG
>JALOLB010000338.1 GCA_025456225.1 Thermoanaerobaculaceae bacterium | reverse complement strand
CAGTAGAACGTCGCGCTCGTGAGGTTGCCGGTCGCGTTGGCCGGGTGCGCGAGGTCGATGTCGGTCCGCACCGCCCCGATGTTTCCGTCGCTCGAGTTGGGCGTCGTGCCGGCGTTGCCAACCGTCAGGCCCTGGGCCGAAATGCCTGCCGCGATCACCAGCGCTACGAGTGCCACAAAGGCCGTCCTTCTCATCCTGTCCCCCTCTTCCGGCCTCCCAGGCCGGCACGCTCGCGTGCGAGCTGCTCCAATGCAGGTGCACCCCTGGTTCCGACAGTTGTCGTGAATGTTATCTTCCCACACTCGCCCGGACCTGTGCGTCTCATCACGGAATGTGCGGAGCCTCACTGCTCGGCGCCCATGCTGGTCCGGCTCGGTGTCGTGCGCCCCACGGGGCCGTGACGAGCTGTCCCTCCACACTCTCTCCGTCGGAGCCAGTCTCCTCACTGCTCCCTGATCCTCGCGAGCACGCTGGAGCGCGGTGCCAGGACCACCTTCTTCGGGACCTCGGGCACCGGGACGCTCATCGTCGTGTCGGCGCTGTCGATCGGCACGAAGATGGTCCCCACCTTGTCGCCCTTGAAGACAACCTGCACCGGCACGGGCTGCGCGAACTGCGGCGCGTCGGTGGTCTTGATGTTGAGGGTGAGGGCGGTCCTGCCATCGGCGCCCGGTCCGACCTTGTGGCTCCAGGTCAGGGTCGGGATGTCGGTCCCGTAGACCCACTGGTCGAAGAACGACTGCCACGACGACCCGGTGTGCTTCTCGATGGTGCGCTGGAAGTCCGCCGTGGAGGCATTCTTCCCCGTGTACGTGGCGAGGAAGTCCTGCATCACCTCCCGGAACAGGTCCCGGTCCCGGGCCATCCCCGAGAGCAGCGAGCGCAGCATGTGCAGGACCATGGCGCCCTTGTCATAGCACTGCATCTCATAGCCGGCCGGGACCCTCGCCGTGCTCGCCCGCACACCGGCCGCTATCGGCCCAACCAGGCGCCGTTCGTCCGGCGTCAGCATGAGACTCCAGGGCCGGGCGAAGATGCTCATCGCGCTCCTGATGGACCCGGTCTGCTCGTTGGTGTAGACCTGCAGCATCTCCTCGAAGTGCCCCTCCTTCGCCATCGTCGTCTCGACGAACAGCATCGCCGAGTACTCCGCGAACGCCTCGGAAAGCCACTGGTCGCGGTAGGACTTCCAGCCCACCGCGTGGCCCCACAGCTCGTGCGCCACCTCGTGGGCGCGGAACAGCTCCGTGGCTCCCGGGTGCTCGGAGTTGAAGGTGAGCTGCGACAGGTGGAGGAGCCCCTCGAACGCCTGGCCGTGGTAGCCCGAGATGCAGGTCGCCTGGAGCCGCTCGAACGGGAGCCTGGTGTTGAAGTACCACTGGTAG
The DNA here is from genome assembly GCA_025456225.1 of Thermoanaerobaculaceae bacterium. Lineage (GTDB taxonomy): Bacteria > Acidobacteriota > Thermoanaerobaculia > Thermoanaerobaculales > Thermoanaerobaculaceae > JAAYVZ01. The sequence continues at coordinate 2,215 of JALOLB010000338.1, read as the reverse complement.
AAGCGCAGGGAGTTCGCCACGTCGATCGCGACGTTGCGGACCATGTTGCCCGTCACGACGCTGGAGGGCACACCGAACGACACGACCTCGGGCACACCGTCCAGCTTGATCCTCTCCTCCTTGAACGCCCCGAAGGAGTAGCCGAGCGCCCGGGTCGGCGACGTGACGCTCCACGTGGAGATGGTGAGGTTGCCCTCCTGCTTCTCCTCCTCCAGCTCGCCCACGCACCGCACCTGCATCTTCTTCGGGAGCCTGAAACGGACCCTGGCGGTGTGGAGGTCGTCCCATCCGTCGCCTTCGCCGGGGTACCACTCCCGGCCGCTCGCGAAGTTGAAGGTCTTCATCGTGTAGTCGACGACAAGCTGCTTCATCTTCATGCGGGCCATCGGCTCGGGGAAGACGACGACCAGGCTGCGGTCGTAGAGCTCGTTGTCGAGACCCGCGAAGCGGCCGCCGATGTGGTCCCGCACGAACGGCAGCTCGACACCCTCCACGGTGGCGACGCGCGTCACCCTGGCCTGGGGATCGAGCGACAGCCGCACCGCCCTCGCCCCGTCACGTTGCGGCAGGAACGCGACGGTCGCGGAGTAGGTCGTCCAGTCACGCAAGGACTCGTCGTCGGGATCGAACCGGCTCCCCTGGTGCTTCGAGACATCGACGTCGATGGTGGCGAAGGTGAGGTCGATTCCCGCCTTCCGCACCGATGTCGGCTTGCCCTGCCCGTCGCGCTCGGACGCCCGGTCGAGGCTCACCCAGGTCTCCGGCCAGTCGTTGAGGTGCTGCAGCTTGATGAGGTGGACCTCCTCCTGGTCCCACGGCTCGAGCTCGAACGACACCCATCCCAGGTCCGCGGTCTCCACGTCCACGAGCAGGTAGTCGTCACCGGGTGTCAGGTGTCCCGCCACCAGCCGCGCGTCGGGGTCGAAGCCCGCGTAGCGCAGCCACTCCTCGTTGCGGTCCTTGAGCAGAGGCGCAGGTTGGTAGCTGGCCCCGGCAGGCGCAGGCGCCAGCTTGCCTGCCAGGTCCGAGGTGGTCCGCAGCACGAGCCGCTTGAACGGCTGGTCGATCCTGTCGAGGCCCGGGCGCTCCGCGAAGCGCCGGAGCTGCTGCACCTCGAAGGCGTCGGGGATCTCCATGACGAAACGGCCCTGGCCCTCGAAGACGAAGCCCGGCACGAAGCCGTCGGCGAGCGGCTCGAGGGGCCGGACGGTGCCCGACTCGAGCTTCCAGATCGCCACGTCACGGCCGAAGGCGATCCCTTCCGCCGGCACCGGCATCGCCTGCTGGCTGGCCCGCCAGCCCTGGAGCAGCGTGTAGTCGTCAGGCACGGTCGGCCCGGCCCAGACCGGAGCCACCGCAACGCCAACCAGTGCAACCACCAGCCCAAGAAGCCCACGTCCACGCATCTGGGTTCCTCCAGACGATGTTGTCTCGACAACGGGCGCAGACTACACGACGACCTCGTCATGCGCAACGAGCGAAATGTCGGGGAGCGGGTCACGGTTGCCGTTCAGTGACTCGAACGACTTGCTGTGGCTGCCGGCGGGCACGACGGCGGGAAGTGCTGAGACGGTGCGACCGCTCGGTCAGGCGTGACAGCGGCGGGCGCGCACCGGGCGGGCGACCCAGCCTCGCGCGGCCGTGCGGCGACGTGCGACCTCCCAGGTCAGTCCCTGAAAGGTGAAGCAGTCCCCTTCCCTCGGCGGTGCCGGGAAGTTGATGACCACCACGAACGCCCGGTCGCCACGGTCGGCGATGACCGCCGTCCGGTGCGTGCCACCTCCGACTTCCTTCATGTTGTCCCACGGCTCGGGCGCGATGCAGGCCATGCTCAACCTCCCAACGTCGCACAGCACCTTGCATCCCCCGTGCGACCGTACACCTCCTAATACGAGAACGCCCGCCGGTATGTTCACCGGCGGGCACTCCCGTCAGACGGATGGTGTGACCGCGGTCACGACCCCAGCATCTGCTCGATCTCGGCCTTCAGCTTCGCCTCGGCTCCGGGCTCGAACCCCAGGTGGCTGCGCTGCACCCGACCCTGGCGGTCGATCAGGAACGAGGTCGGGAAGCTGCCCACTCCGTACAGGCGGCGGACCACGTCCGACTCGCCCTTCCCGTTCTCCAGCAGCACGAACGTGAGCTTCTTGTCGGCGATGAACTTCGTGGCCCGCTCCCGGTCCTGCAGCGCCTCCACGGCCACGACCTTGAACCC
>JALOLB010000337.1 GCA_025456225.1 Thermoanaerobaculaceae bacterium | reverse complement strand
CACCTCCGACTCGGCCACCTCCACCTCGGCCAGCAGCTCCGAGAGGTCGCCGATCACCATCAGCACCGAGCCCGAGAAGTTCATGGTGCCCATCATCGCGGTCTCGCCCTTCTCGACGTTGAGCGCCGTGACGATCCCGTCCATGGGCGAGCGGATGGTGGTGCGGGCCAGCTCGTCGAGCGCCCGCTCGTAGGCGGAGCGCGCCTGGCGGATCGACTCGTCCTGCGCCCGCTCGGCGATCTCGGCGCTCTCGGCGGCCAGTTGCGCCCGCTCCAGCGCCTCCTGGGAGACCACGCCATCAGCCAGCAACTGCCTGGAGCGCGTGAGGGTCAGCTCGGCGTTGGCGCGCTCGACCTTGGCCCGCTCGAGGTTGATGGTGGCCTGGTCGAGGAGCGCCTTGGCCTGGTCGCGAGCCGCCAGGTACTGCTGCTTCTCGATCTCCACCACCACCTGTCCGGTCTTGACCGCGTCGCCTTCGCGCACCGGCAGCGCCACGATCTCGCCGATCACCTTGGCCTGCACCTCGACCTTGGTCCTGGGGTTGATCTCGCCGGTACCCTTGACCCGGGCGACCACGGTGCGACTCCCGACCTTCTCCACCTCGACCGCCGGGCCCTTGCCATTCGTGGTGCGCATCGAGCCCCAGACCACGAGGGCGAGCACGGCCACCACCGCCAGCGCAATCAGAACCTTGTTCCGTGTCATGCGGACCTCACTGCAGGAACGCCAGGCCGACCTTGACGACCGTCCAGGCGCCCCACACCACGGCCACGAGGCCGATGGCCTGACCGCGCTTGAGATTACCCACGATCTCCAGCGCCAGGACCACCAGCACCCACTGCCAGATGTTGAAGATGTCAAGAATGTCCGCCGCCGCGACGATCGCCCGGTGGACGTCGGGGCCGAGCCAGGCGCCGAGCCCCGAGCGCACCAGGTGCGGAATCTCGGTGCCCGTGATCGCGCCCCGCGGCCAGGCCACGACCATGATGAGCACGCTCGCCACCAGCATCGACGGCATCACGGCGTGGGAGACGGAGGCGAACAGCTTGCCGAAGTCCACGTCGCCCCCCAGCACCTTCAGCCCCAGGGCGTACACCCCGGCCAGCATGAGCAGCATGATCGGCACGAACAGCGGCGACGCGTACATCGAGATCCGGGCGATCTTGCCGCCCATCGCCACGGCCTGCTCGAGCTGCTCCTCGCTGACCTGGCGTCCAGAGCGCTCCATGCGCTCGCGAATCGTCCCGGCCATGTCCAGGCGCGGCGCAATGACGAGCTGCGCGGCCAGGGAGACGACCATGAGCACGATGACGGGCCACACCCAGGTCGGCTTGACCGTCAGCTCCCGCAGCACCGACGACGGCTCGAAGAACATCCCGATGAGCTTCGCAATCCCGCCGCGCTGCGGCGCGGGCTCCACCGTCGGCACCTGCGTTCCAACCCGCTCGTCCATCCTCGTCCTCCTCGTGTCCGGGCGCCACCTCCGGCCATCGGGCGGCCCGCCCTTGGCGAAGTCTTCGGCGCATGGCAGCTCATACGCGACGACGACCGGGAAGTTATAACAAATAGGCCACCGCCGCCTGACCGGGGCGACGGTGACCGGAGGAAGGATGGAGCGGTTTCCGGATTGCACCAGGTCGGTTGGATCCGACCGCGGGTTGGTTTCATCCGGCCCGCACTCGTTCATACGCAACGACTTGTGCAAAGGGTTCAGGCCCGGGACGAACCGGCGGGCCGGTGGGACGAGCTGCCGACGCCCGGGTACGACCCGTGCCGAGTCCCCTGCTCGCTACCCCTGGGTGCCCAGGAAGATGATGTAGTAGGCGATCGCCAGGACCCCCAGCAGCAGCAGGTGGGGCAGGACCCTGGCGGAGGCGTTCTTCTCGCCTCCCCGGCGCGCGATCATCACGAGCGCCACCAGCGAGCCGGCGATGCCACCCGAGACGATCAGGAACTTGAGGAACGTGATCACCGCCGGATTGATGAACGGCGCGATCAATCCTTCCCGCCCGGCCATCGGAATACCCTTGAAGACCGCGTCCCGGAGCTTCACCACGTAGCCCAGGAGCTCGTAGATACCATCGCCCAGGAGCTCCTCGACGAGGTGCGCCGCGTGGCCGGAGAACGCCAGCGGCACGAAGCCGATGCCGTACCGCGCCATGTTCTCCACGGTGCGCTCACCCGACGCCGCCGCCGAGAGCACGGCCGCCAGCGCCAGCCCGAGCACGCACAGGGCGATGAAGCTGAGCATGAGCACCGGGTTGCGCACCTGGGAGGTTGCAATGAAGCTCGCCTTGAGCGGCTTGAACCAGGCCAGCCCCTTGAACTGGTGGAACCCCATGATGCCGATCAACATCACCGAGAACACCGAGAGCGCCAGGATCGGCTGGGCGTTGCGCCACAGCTCCTGGAGCGGCGGCCGCAGATTGAGCTGCACGCCCTTGTGCTCGCACGCCTGCACGCACTTGGTGCACAGCAGGCACTCGGCGTTGGACGCCATGGACGCCGGGTAGAGGAACATCGGGCACCCCTCGACGGCCTCGGTGCCCTTGTAGCAGGTGTGCTCGCCGCACTGGGTCTGGCAGACCTTCTTGTTGCCGCGGATCTCGATCGGCGCCATGGTCGAGTACGCGCCCAGCCAGCCGGCCAGGGGGCACAGGTAGCGGCAGAACGCCCGGCGCTCGAACAGCACCGTGAAGGCGATCGCCAGGTACAGGATCACCAGCAGGAAGATCCCCGTCGACAGGGGGCTGTCGTCGATCTCGACGATGCTCTCGGACAGGTCGACCAGCACATAGGCCAGCACCAGGCTCCAGAACTCCAGGCGCTTGAAGAGCTTCGGGACCTGCAGGTTGAAACGCTTGAGGCGCGCCACGAGGTCGCCGATGCCGGCGATCGGGCAGATCCCGCACCAGATCCGACCCACCAGCACCGTCCCGAGCGGCAGGAAGGTGAACCACACCAGCCAGGTGACGAGCATGCCGGGGTTGGTGGCCGCCTCCGCCAGCGGGTGGCCAGCCGGCCGGGTCGCCCCGTAGAGCGTGAAGACCGTCACCAGCCCGACGAACACCATGTTGACCCAGGTGAGCGCCGTGAGCAGCCTCGGCCTGCGCAGGAACTCCCGCAGCCTCTCGTTGCGCAGCAGGTTGAGCTTGTGGACCTCCTTCTCGGGGGCGGCCACGAAGATGAGGTCGGCGGCAATGATGGTGTCCTCGCTCGCCACGATGGCGGCGCGCTGCATGACGTTCTCGAGCTCCAGCACGTTGCCCGGCCAGGCGTAGGAGACAAGCCGGTCGGTGGCCTCGCGCGACAGGGTGACCGCCTTGCGGCCGCCCTGTCTGGAAAAAACCTGCAGGAAGTGGGCGGCGAGCAGCGGGATGTCCTTGAGCCGCGCGGTGAGGGCCGGCAGCACGACCTTCTGCTCCCCCAGCGCCTCCCGGAGCTCCGGGAGCAGCCGCCCCATCACCTCGGGCTCCGAGCCCGTGGCGAGCAGCACCAGCCTCGTCTTCGCCTGCACCGCCTCACGCCCGTACTGGCGGTGGAACCAGCCGCGCTTGAGGTAGGTGAGGAGCTGGCTCTGCTGGTGGATGTCGAGCAGCTCGA
>JALOLB010000336.1 GCA_025456225.1 Thermoanaerobaculaceae bacterium | reverse complement strand
GGACCCGCCCCCCCGTCCGCTCTGTCACTCTGAGCGAGCCGGCCCTGCCGTGCGAGCGAAGAGTCTCGCCATGCGTGTCCGGCCGACGACGGCGGCGGCGAGATTCTTCAGCGCGAAGGCCAGGGGGCGCGCCTCAGAGTGACAGGCGCACAACCCCGGGCCGGACCTGGCGGTGGCGGCGCCGTCCACGTGGCGACATCCACGCGCCCGGCCTACGGCGGTGCGGGGGCGCATGCCCCGCGTCGTGACCTCCCGGGGCGACGGTGGACGACGGCTACTTGCGGGCCGTCCGGCGGCGCGCCGTGCTGCGCGACGCGGGGCGAGGCGCACGACGCTCGATGTTGCGGGCAGCGCCCCCGCCTCCGGTCACCAGACGCTCGAACTCCGCATCGGAGAGCTCCGGAGCCCGCAGCACCCACATGTTCAGTCGTCGGACATCGGAGCAAGCCCGGATCGCCGGCAGCAGGCGGGCAGCCAGCGCGGGGTGGTGGTGGCGCGCCACGGTGAGGCAGACCCGCTGCACGCCCTCCGCCCGGCCCTCCGCCCGGCCCTCCACCCGGCCCTCCGCCCGGCCCTTCACCAAGCCCTCGGCCCGGCTCTTCGCTGCGACCTTCGCGAACAGACTCGATTGCATGGCGACCTCTTCCGGGATCAAACGCGCCAGCTCTTCGGCAGTGTAGCGTCCCAGCGAAAGACAGTGCAAGACCCCCAGCAGGTCCGGCTGTTGCGCGGCGGGTGCCTCGCGGCAGATCCGCCGGCTCGCCTCGCCGATCAAGCGCAGGTTCGGCTCCGGCAGCAGCGGGACCAATGCTGCCCCGCCAGGCCCCAGCGCCATCACCCGCTCGGCCGGCAGCTCCCACAGGTGGACCACCTCGAAATGTCGCTCGTTGACCACGCGGCCGCCTACCCGCTCCACCCAGGACAAGCGTTTCGGCGCCGGCAGCCTCACATACACAACCGTCGTCACCACCGGCAGCCGGAACCGCGCCACCAGACGCGTCGCGTACTCGAAGCACCGGAACGCCACCGGCCCGCGGTGGTAGTCCTGGAACTCCATATGGTGCAGGTAGCGCCTGCGGCCCCGGCCCAGGCTCAGCACCATGTCCACGCGGCGGGCGATCGAGGGCAGCTCGATCACCCCGGCCGACAGCACTCGCGCCCCAGTCTCGCCGATGATTGGCAGCAGGTCCTGGGGACGGGTCTGGAACAGCACCTTGAGGGGGGTATCGGTCTTCACAGGCCAGAGGCTCGCACGCCCGCCGGACAGGAAAGGTCCGATTCCTGCCCACGCTCTCAGGGCTCCGTCAGCGGGAAAGGCCCCACACCGCCGTCCCCGGTTGTCACTGTGAGCAAGCCCGCCCTGCCGCGCGTGCCCGGCCGACGACGGCGGCGACGGCGGGATTCTTCGGCGCGAAGGCCAGGCGGCGCGCCTCAGAATGACAGCCGCGCAGCCCCGGGCCGGACCTGGCAGCGCGCCGGGTGGGCGACGCGGACGCCAGGCCGCGCCGGGCCGCGGCGCTCAGGCGTAGGCGGCAGTAGCAGCGCCTACTGTTCCCGCCACACCACCCGACGCACGTAGTCCGTGTAGCTCAGGATGATCCGGAGGACCTTCTCCGAGACGTTGGGCGCCGCGTAGTCGGCCACCAGGCGCAGGAGGCGCTCTTCGCCCCTTGGCTGGCTGCGCAGCACCTCGAGCCCCTGCGCAACCCGGGCCCAGCTGAGGCCCGTCATCATGACCGTCCCCTCCTCCATGCCCTCCGGGCGCTCGTGGGCCTCCCGGATGTTGAGGGCCGGGAAGTTGAGGATGGAGGACTCCTCCGTGATGGTGCCGCTGTCCGAGAGCACGGCCCGCGCCGAAGTCTGCAGCTTCAGGTAGTCCGTCAGGCCGAACGGCTTGTGCAGTTGCACCAGCCCATCCAGCTGGACGCCCTCTGACTCGATCCGCTTCCGGGTCCGCGGGTGCGTGGTCACCACCACCGGCACCCCGAAGTCCTTCGCCAGCCCGTTGAGGATGTCCACCACGCCGCGGAAGCTGCGCTCGGCGTCCACGTTCTCCTCGCGGTGGCAGGACACCACGAAGTACCCGAGCGGCTCGAGCCCCAGGCGGCCCAGCACGTCGGACCGCTCGACCTTGGGCAGGTAGTGGTGCAGCACCTCGTACATCGGGCTGCCCGTCTTGATCACCCGGTCGGGCGGCAGGCCCTCCCGCAGCAGGTAGTCCCGGGAGATGCTGCTGTACGGCATGTTGACGTCCGCGATGTGGTCGACGATCTTGCGGTTGATCTCCTCGGGCACCCGCTGGTCGAAGCAGCGGTTGCCGGCTTCCATGTGGAAGACCGGGACCTTCCGCCGCTTGGCCGGGATGGCGGCCAGGCACGAGTTCGTGTCCCCCAGGATGAGCATCGCTTCCGGGCGCACGCTCTCGAGCACGCGGTCGACGGCGATGATGACCTTGCCGATCGTCTCGGCGGCGTTCCCGCCCGCGGCGTCCAGGTAGTGGTCGGGAGGCCGGATCTCCAGGTCGTCGAAGAACACCTGGTTCAGCTCGTAGTCGTAGTTCTGGCCCGTGTGCACCAGCACGTGCCGGCAGTGCCGTTCCAGCGCCGCCATCACCCGGGACAGGCGGATGATCTCCGGCCTGGTGCCCACCACGGTCATCACGGTCATGCGGTCCAGGTCAGACCTCCTTCGCCCAGGTGTCCGGCCGCTGCTGGTCAAAGGGCTCGCTGGCCCAGAAGAGGACCACCAGGTCGGCGCTGCCGACGTTCTCGATGTGGTGCGTGTACCCAGGCGGGATATCGACGACCTTGAAGTCCCGTCCCGAGACGGGGTACTCGCTCACGCCCCCGCCCAGAAGGCTGCGGAAGCGAACCACCGCCTCGCCCTCCACCACCACGAACTTCTCGAACTTGGCGTCGTGGTAGTGATTGCCGCGGGTGATGCCGGGCCGGGTGCGGGAGACGAAGATCTGGCCGAAGTGCCGGGAGCGCAGCAGCTCCGCCAGCTCTCCCCGCGGATCCACACGCTGGTCCAGGCCATAGGCGAACCCGCCGTCCGGCAGGTACGACAGGTAGGTCGAGTGCAGCAGGCGCGTCAGGGCGTCCTCGAGGTCCGTCACCTCGAGTGTGGTCCGGGCCTCGCGAAAGCCTCGGATCTTGTCGGCCAGCGCACCGAGCGCGATCTGGTGGACCGGCTCCACGCCGCAGTACTGGCCCTGCATCGGGGGCTCCACGCCATCGAGGAGACCCACGAAGGCCCGCACCACGTCGCCGACGTGGACGAGGTCCAGCACCCGCGCGGGGTCGGACACGTTGATCGGCTCGCCCCGTGCGACGCAATGGCAGAAAGTCGCAACTACCGAGTTGTAGTGGGGTCGGCACCACTTGCCGAAGACGCCCGGCAAGCGAAACACCCGCACCCGGGCGCCGGTCCGGCTGCCGAAGCCCAGGACGGCCGCCTCGGCAGCCCGCTTCGATGCGCCGTAGGGGTTGTCCATGGCCGCCTGGGTCGAGGACGACAGGGCCAGCAGCGGCGTCCTGCCCGCCGCCTCCAGGATGGCGCACACCCCATCGGTCACCTCGGCGTTTCCCTGCTGAGTGAGCCCG
>JALOLB010000335.1 GCA_025456225.1 Thermoanaerobaculaceae bacterium | reverse complement strand
CGAAGTTGTAGCGGAATTGCGAGTCGGCCTGGGGGGAGGTCTGGTAGACCCCGAGGATGGTGGTGGACTGGCCGGAGCCGATGGCGAAGTCGGCGGGGATGGCGGCGAAGAACTGACCGACCGAGTCGCGGTTCTCCTGGCCGGGCTCCTGGGAGTAGATGCGGCCGTTGACGAGGAGCTTCTGGGAGGAGGTGACGCGGAGGGCGCCGAAGGAGGCCTCGCCGAACATCGTCTCCACGGCGTTGTCGTAGCGCTTGGTGTCGCCGGCGGGGATGGAGTCGTTGAAGACCTCGGCGGCGGGGTTGGCGCGGTCGCGGAGGAGCAGGCGGAACTGGACGTTGGCGGCCGAGGCGTTGGGGTTGTGGACCCAGACACAGGTGTACCACTGGGAGGTGCCGGAGCCGGGGCCGCGGCCGACCGACGGCAGAAAGACGTCGGTGCCGGTGAACGACGCCAGGGCTGAGAGGGAGAGGCCGAGGGTGAGCATGCCGATCAGGGTTGTGCGTGTCTGCCGAGTCATCCTGTCCTCCGAGTGCGTGGACCGTGCGCGACAAAGGCAATCGCGTGGTCAGCGGCTTTCTCTGTACGGATGATGGGACCGGCGGGGCACGACGGGAATGCCCGTGCGCGACAGCGGCATGTCCGGAAGCGACAACCTGGCGTGGTTCCCCGCAGTCTCGATGGAAGTAGAATCGCGGCGCTGATGTGGACGACTGCATGAAGCCCGAGCACCCCACCGCGAGCTGGTCGCCGCGCCCGGGGAGGGATCAGGCGCCGCCCCCGGCGCCGGTGGCGCTGCCGGTGCCCGGGCAGGTGCTGGGTGGCCGGTTCGTGCTTGGGCACGTGCTCGGCAGCGGGGCGTCCGGGATGGTGTACTCCGCATTCGACGAGCGCCTCAGCCAGAAGGTCGCGGTCAAGGTGATCCTGCCGCACCTCGCCGAGGAGACCACCCGGCAGCGCCTCCGCCGCGAGGTCCAGGCGGCGCGCCAGGCCCACCCCAACGTGGTGAGCGTGTACGACCTGCACGAGGCGGACGGGTTGCTGTTCCTGTCGATGGAGCTGGTCGAGGGCGGTGGCCTGCGCGGGCGGCTGGTCGAGGCGGGGCGCCTGGGAGCCCCCGAGACCGTGGCCCTGGGGCGCCAGCTCGCCTCGGCGCTCGCGCACCTTCACGCCCTCGACCTCGTGCACCGGGACGTCAAGCCGGGCAACATCCTTCTGGCCCGGGACGGCACTGCCAAGCTGTGCGACCTGGGGCTGTCGCGGCCGCTGGGGCACGGCGACACGGTCACCGAGTCGGCGATGTTCGTCGGCACCCCCGCCTACATGGCGCCCGAGCAGGGGCTGCACCCGGAGGTGTCTCCGGCCGCCGACGTCTACGCCCTCGGCCTGACGCTCTGGGAGTGCCTGAGCGGCGACGTGCCCCTCAAGGGCGACACGGCGCTCGACACCCTCATGCGGCGCCAGAAGGCGGCTCCCAGGCCGCTGCGCGGCACCGTGCCTGACTGTCCGCCGTGGCTCGATCGCCTGCTGCGGCAGATGCTCGACCCCAACCCGGCGCGACGACCCACCGCCGCCCAGGTGGAGTCGGCTCTGGCACAGGGTCGCGTCCCGTTCCGCCTGCCACGGCGCACGCTTGCGGTGGCGGGAGCCCTGGCCATCGTGACCCTGGCGTCGGTGCTCGGGTGGCGCGCGCTCGGAGGCCGCACGGTCACGAAGATGGAAGGCGTGGGACGCCTGGTACGCGGCCTGGACGCGCGCGGCCGCGCTCGCTGGCAGCTCGGGACCGCGAGCACGATCCGGCAGACCGAGAAAGCGGACGTCGACGGCGACGGCGTGCCAGACCTCGTCGTCGTGGCATACCCGTCCTTCGAGGAACGGGGCACGCCGGAGCGCCCGCTCACGCCTGAGGCTCTGGTGGTGACAGAGGATGGCACGCTGCTGACGCGGGTGCAGCCGGAGGATCTCGTGGCCGGCTGGTCCCACCCCTTCAGCCGCGAGCTGCAGTGCGCGGCGCTGGTCCAGGACATGGACCGGGACGGCGCCTCAGAGATACTCCTGAATTGCATCCACCCCACGTTCTACCCGACCGAGCTGCTGCTGTACCGGCCGCGCCTCGACCGCTGGGAGTGGGTGCTCGACCACACGGGCCACATCTACGACCTGCTGGTCCTCCCCGATCGGAGCAGGCCACGCGTGCGGTTTTTTGCCGTCAACAACCGGCTCGGGATGCTGCCGGTTGCCGCCGAGCTCTCGCTCGACTCCACGGAGCCGGGACGGAAGGGCGCGGTCGAGGTCGGGACACTGACCTCGCCCGACCGGGGGATGGGTCTTGGTGCGGCGTCCCGCTGGATCGCATATGTCCCTCTTGCGCAGGCCAACGCCGTGGCCCGGTGGCTGTCGTCGGCGCGCCCCGGGATCTGGGGTGGCGCAGAGGGCGGCTGGGGGATCGTCCTGGACGGTGGCCGGCGGATCCAGCTCGATGCGCTCCGCAACCCAGACCCGGGTCCCAACGTCGGCCGCGATCTCGGCGAGGAGCGTCTGGCGTTCTTCGAGGTCCTGCAGTGGTTCGCGCCGCACTCGCAGCCGTCGACAGCGCCCGCGGTGCGGGAGAAGGTCAGCGAGGCCGTGGGGCGGGTCGCTCCGCTCCTGGCCGAGGCGCCATACCGGGCGATCTTCTCCCTTGCCGTGGCGCGCGCCCTCGCCCGGACCGGGGAGACTCGGGGCGCGGTGGACTACCTGCGCGCCGAGACGCCGCCCGACCCGCCGGAGGACCTCGTGTACCGGCTCGGCCACCTCGAGGCGATCGCCGGCCACCGCGTTCGGGCGATCGCGTGCCTGGCGCCGATGGTCCAGGCGCCGAAGACACCGAGGGCCAGCTATGACGCGCGCCTCCTGCTGCACCGGGTCGCCATCGAGGCGCGGGACGTGGCGGTCACGAGGATGTGCTGCGAGAAGATGGGGGAGTGGTACCAGGACGCGGAGCGGCAGGCGGTTCTCGTCGCCACGGCCTGGGGACGTGCCAGGCTCTGGTGGGACGATCCCGGTGCGGCCCGCCCGTCCATCCGGTCGACCACCTACCTGCCGGAAGGCGACGCCCTCGCCGTGCTGCTGCGCTGGCGCCGCGGTCAGACGGGGGACGGTGACGTCGATGCCATGCGCCGGCTCGTGAAGGATGTCCCCGAGGTGGCCGCCGAGGGGAAGGTGGCACTCGCCGCCGCGCTCCTCGGCCGGGGCCGGGCTCCCGAGGCCCTGGACACGCTCGACGACCTGATCGGAACACTCGAGTACGACGCCAGGGATGACTTCGGCAACCGTCAGACCCTGGACCTCGCGCGCGCCCTGCGGGCCAAGGCCCTCGCCGCCACGGGTCAGAAGGAGGTGGCCGTGCGCGAGGCGGGGCAGCTCGTCCGGACCCTCACGCCGGACCTCCTGCCCTGGAACCTGACCCAGGAGGTGTTGAGGCTGTCCGGATCGCGGGGCTCCAGCCCCGCACGGTGAGAAACGGGGAGGGGAGCGGGCCTGGAGGCCCGCGGTCGTGCGCCGAGGAGTCTGCGTGGTCAGTGCGGTGAGAGTCCGCATCGGGCCAACACCTCGGCCTGTAGCTGAAGG
>JALOLB010000117.1 GCA_025456225.1 Thermoanaerobaculaceae bacterium | reverse complement strand
GTCGCGCGCCCGCGAGATGGGTGCCGTCGAGGGCGAGGCCGGCGTGCCTGACATTGCAGACCGCGCCACCAACGCCTTCCAGCGCGAGTTCTCGTTCTCCGTCTCGGAGAACGAGGGCCGCATGCTCAAGCTCATCGACGAGGCCATCAAGCGGGTGGACAGCGGCATCTACGGGAAGTGCACGCACTGTGACCAACCCATCGAGGAGCCGCGGATCCACGCCATACCCTGGGCCCGCTACTGCATCTCCTGTCAGGAGGCGCAGGACCGGGGTGAGCTCTGACCGAGCCGACTGTCGTGCTGCTCGCGGCAGCCGACGACTACCTTCTCGAGCTGGCCCGAACCGACCTCGAAGCCCACTGGCGGGAGCTCCATCCCGACGGTGAGGTGACGACCTACGACTCCAGGCCTGTGCCTCTCCACCTGACGCGGGAGCTCTCGAGTCCGTCGCTGTTCGCCCCGGCCCGTCTCCTGGTGGTGCGCGACGCGGGCGGGTGGGTCGAGAAGAAGCCGGACAAGAAGAAGAAGGGCGGCGACGCCGCGGAGCTGGCCGGGGAGCTTGCCAAGGTGCGCCTGGCCGACGCAACGCTGGTCCTGGTGGCCGAGGTCGACGGACCGCCCGAAGGCCCCCTCGTGGAGGTCGTCCGTCGCATCGGGGAGGTGCGCTACACACCCCTTCCCGAGGCGCCCAAGCCCTGGGACGTCGTCCGCATGACCACGGCCCAGCGCGCGGTCCTCGAGTCCCTGGTCAAGCGGGTGGCGCCCGATCTGGTCGCCAATCGCGAGGTCATGGACGCACTGTGCGAGGCCTACGGCTTCAAGCCCCGGGAGCTCGTCCAGGCGGCGCAGCGGGCGGCCCTCACCGGCACGCCCACGGCCGAGCTGGTACGCCAGCAGGCCGGGATCACCGAGAGCACGGGACGGGATCTCGAGGAGGCGCTGCTGGCGCGCAAGGCGGGGCAGCTCGCCAGCACCCTCGGGCGGCTGGCCGCCGGCGGGGTGCTGGTGGGATGGCGCGGCGAGGCCGTCGAGCCCCGGGACCAGGGCGGCTTCCTCGTGCGCCTGGTGGGCAGGCTGCTCCGGCAGGCCGTGGCGATGCGCGGGGCCGCCAGGCAGGCGGGCATGGAGAACGAGCTCAAGCCCGGGCGCTGTGCGGACCCATCCTGGTACCCGAGGGTCTTCAAGCCCACCCTGCTCCCGCGCCTCCAGGACGCGATCGCCGGTGCGCCCGACTCGGGTCTGACCGGTCTGACGCCCTGGCAGCTCCAGAGGGTCTTCCGCCTGGCGGCGCCCTACTCCAGCGCCGAGCTGCTGTCCGCCCTGGATGGCCTGGCGCGGGCCGAGATCGACCGGGAAGGGCGTTCCGAGCTGGCTCTTGCCGCCCTCAGCAGGGTTCTTCTGACCCTGGTCCAGCCCCCTGCAGCAAGGCGTAGAGCTGCCGCCGACTGATCCCCAGCCGCCGCGCCGCCTCCTGGCGCGCCGGGCCGAGCGCGAGGCCGTCCTTGAGCGCCTCCCCGAGCGCCCGCTCGGCGGTCTCCCGATCGACCATCGTGGTAGCCGCGGCGACAGGAGGGCCGATCACCAGGGTGTGCTCCCCGGGTGCCGGCGCAGTCGATGCCCAGGTGGCGAGCTCCGCAAGAGTGCCGCGCCGGCACCGCTCGTGGACCTTGGAGAGCTCGGACGTCAACGCTCCCTCCCTGACACTGCCGAGGACCTTCGCGCAGGACGCCAGCTCCTCGGCCAGGCGGTGCGGCGAGAGGAAGAGAACAAGAGTGTGGGGCATGCCAGCGAAGGCCTCGAGGGCGCGTTCCCGGGCTCCCTGGCGGGGCGGGAGGAAGCCGGCGAACGTGAAGGGGTATGGCGGCAGCCCGGAGACCGCCACCGCGGCCACCACGGCCGAGGGTCCGGGCACGGCCAGCACCTCGACGCCCCTCTCCCGGCACGCCCGCACGAGCCGAAAGCCGGGATCCGACAGGAGCGGCGTGCCGGCGTCCGAGACCAGAGCGAGGTCCTCCCCGCTTCCGAGGCGGACCAGCAGGCCCGGCACCGCCTGCCCCTCGTTGTGCTCGTGGAACGCCTGGGTCGGGGTGGGGATACCGAAGTGGACCAGGAGCTTCCGCACCTGGCGCGTGTCCTCGGCGAGGATCAGGCGGACGGCGCGGAGGGTCTCGACCGCCCGCGGCGAGAGGTCCCCCAGGTTGCCGATCGGCGTCGCCACCACGAACAACCTCCCTCCCACCCGCCCGGGGGTCCGGGGTCCGGGGTCCGGGGTCCGTTCATCGACACCTGGCCTGACGACAGCTCGTGCCTTCTTGGACCCCATGACCGACACAGGTGCATTCCTCTCCATCGGCGACCGAGCCGGAGGGGAGTCCGTGACGGACCCCGGACCCCGGACCCCGGACCCCTGTTTCATCGGGGATTGCGGGGGAGGATGCGGTCGACGTTGATGCAGCTCGACGAGACGCGAGCGATCACGGTCGGACGCCACTTGAAGCGGTTGCGGCGGTACGCGTGCAGCACCCCCTCGACGAGGCTTTCCGGGAAGCCGGCGGCGACCAGGTCGTCGCGGGTCATGCCCCCCTCGTGGTGCCAGTGCAGCACCGGGTCGGCCGTCGGATAGTCGAAACCGAGCTCCCCGGCGTCCGTCTGACCGGGCCAGAGGTCGGCGGTGGGGGGCTTGCTGACCACCACCTCTGGGGTGCCCAGGAACCGTGCCAGCTCGAAGATGTGGGTCTTCCAGACGTCCCCGAGGACCTGCACCGAGGCGGCGGCATCCCCGAACAGGGTCGAGTACCCGAGCAGGATCTCGCTCTTGTTGGAGGTGCCCAGGACCAGGGCGCCGTCCCGGCGGGCGCGGTCGAACAGCGTGGTCATGCGCATGCGGGCAAGCAGGTTGCCGAAACGCAGCCGGTCCTCGCGGATGTCGAGGGTGGACGCGAAGGCGCGCCCCGCCTCGCCGAGGTCCACGATGTCCAGGCGGATGCCGAGCCCGTCGGCCACAAGCCGCGCGTGCTCGAGGCTCTCGGGGCTGGAGGTCGGGCCCGGCAGGGCGAGTGCCTCGACCGGCTCCGCGCCCACCGCCCGCACCGCCAGGGCCGCGGCCACGGCGGAGTCGATGCCGCCCGACAGGCCGACCACCCAGCGGCGAAGCCCCGCGGCGCGCAGCTCCTCGGCGAGGAAGCGGGTGAGCGCCTCGGCGAGCAGGGGGATGTGAACCGGCGGCAGCTCACGCATGACGACGCTCCAGGGCCGTGCGCCAGAGGTCCAGGCGCTCCATGAAGGGGATCGGCAGCAGGGTGCGGGCGAAGGCGGCGTCGGCCCGGGAGAAGGGCGCCGTGACCAGGGCCTCCTCCAGAGCCGGCGCGGTGTCGGCGAGGGCGCGGCCGCGAGCGTCCACCGCCCAGGAGCGACCGCCGAACAGGATGCCTTCTTCCCAGCCGCAGCGATTGGCGAAGAAGACGGGTCGGACCGCGGTGATCGCCGTGGCGCCCACCAGCCAGTGCCACCGCCGGCCCCCGGCCGGCTCGACGTCGGCGTCCAGCTCGGTGGGACCCCCGGCCATGACCAGGAATGCCTCCGCCCCGGCCTGAGCCAGCAGGACCGAGGAGGAGAGGTGCCAGGCGTCCTCGCAGATCAGCACTCCGAAGCGCCCGAGGCTGCACTCCAGCGGCTGCAGCCCTGGCCCGGGCACGAAGTAGCGCCCCTCGTCGAACATCCCGTAGGTTGGCAGGTACAGCTTCCGGTGGACGCCGCGAAGCTCGCCGCCCTCGAGGAGGAGGGCGGCGTTGGAGATCCCCCCGCCGGGCTCGCGCAGCGGCAACCCCACCAGGATCGCGAGCTCGCGGCTCGCCTCGTACAGCGGCGCCAGGCGGGGATCGTCGGCGGCCAGGGCGAGCTCCAGCACACCGTGGGCCAGCAGGTACCCGGAGAGGGAGAGCTCGGGGAAGACCACCAGCCGCGCCCCGGCCGTGCGGGCGGCCTCGAGCATCCGGAGGTGGCGGTCCAGGTTGTGCCGGAGCTGTCCCGGGCAGGTGGCGATCTGCGCCAGGGCGATCGGGACCTCGCCACGCTCCACCGGTCGTTCCGTCACGCTGCCCTCCCCGTCCCGAGTCTAAGCCAACCCCCCCTTGGAGTCGACCATCGGCGGCGAACGGGCTTGTCTAAGCTGGAGACGAAGGGCTGGCTGGCTGCCCGGAAGAACCACGCTTCTTGGCGTCCACGTGCATGTCCAAGTCTACGTCCACGTCCAGGTTCGGGAGCCGGGAGCACCGGGTGGGCGGGCAGGGAGGTAAGATGCTGGCATGCTGAGCGTGCTGCTCATCGTGGCGCTGGCGGCGCCGGTGGAGGTCGAGCGGGTGCTGGCGCTCGTCAACGGCGTGCCGGTGCTGCGCTCCGACGTGGAGCTGGCGCAGATCGCCCAGCTTGTGCCGCAGGAGCGGGGGGAGAGCGACGCCGACCACCGGCGCGCCGTGGTCGAGGCGCTGGTGGCCCTGGAGCTGCGCTGGCAGGACCTCCAGGCGGCCGGGGTCGTACAGCGTCTCGAGGTGGACGAGGCCCGCGCCTGGAAAGGGGTCGTCGAGCGGGCTGGCGGCGGCGAGGCGGTGGCGGCGAGGCTCGCGGCGGCGGGCCTCGGCGAGCCGCTGTTGCGGGAGCTGGTGCGCCGCGCCGCGGTGATCGAGGCCTACGTGGCCGGGCGTTTTGCCCCCTTCGTGCGGCCCACCAGCGAGGAGGTCGAGCAGGTCTTCCGCGAGGAGCTGCTGCCGTCCCTGCCCGCCGGGACACCCCCTCCCGACCTCAAGAGTGTCCGCTCCGAGCTCGAAACCCTCCTGCGCGAGCGCAAGCTCGTCGCCGAGGTCGACCGCTGGACCTCGGACCTCGAGGCCCGGGGCGAGGTGGTGCGCTACCTGAGGTGAGCGGCGAGGGCCTCTCCCTCGAACACCTTCAGCACGTACGTCGAGGTTTCCCGGTAGGGCACTGCGGCTGCGAAGAGCACCTCCGACCGGGAGTCGCCGAGGGTGCCCGACCAGGCGATGACCACCGGGTCGCCGGCGTTGTAGGCCGCTGCGGCCGGGCCGAGCCGCCCGCCGAACGCCGTGGCCAGGCGTGCCAGCTCCGATGCGGCCAGGGTCAGCGAGACGTCCGCCTGCCCTGCAGCGCTTGCGTCCATCCCCAGCCGCTGGAGGGTCTCCGGCACGAACTGGGCGAGCCCCACGGCACCGGCGGCGGAGCGGGCCCCGGCATCGAAGCGCGACTCCTGCCGCACCACACCCACGAGCCAGCTCGGGGATAGCGAGTGTGCCCGGGCGGCCGTCTCGCAGGCGCCCACCAGCTCGGGAGGCAGGATGAGCGGCCGCAGCGCGTCGGGGACGAGGGTCGCCGGGACCCCGAGCCGCTCCCACAGCCGCTCGCCGTAGCCGAGCGCCGCCTGCCCGTTTCCCCAGAACGCCAGGGTGCGGGCGCTCCACGCCAGGTCGGCGGGGGTCGAGTCGGGAAAGCGGTGAGGGTACCACCGGGCGGCATCGTCCTCGAGCCCGATAGTCGCCAGCTCGGCGGCGGGGCCGGTCCAGGCCGCCGGGTCCGGAACGGCCCCGGCTATGAGACCCGCCCAGCCCGGGTCGGCTGCCAGGGCCAGGGTGAGGGCCAGGCGCGCCGACGTCAGACCCTGCTCGGAGGCCACCCCCGCCAGGGTGGCGAGGTCCCGCGCCGCCGCCGGCCACTCGCCTCCAGGCTCGCGTTCAGGTAGCTCCGAGGCGACCAGCTCTGCCCAGGCCCCGGACCGGCGGTCGGACAGGAGCGTGCGGAGCTCCGCCCTGGCCTCCGCATCCCGGCCCTCGCGACGCAGCAGCTCGACCCACAGCGCCCGCACCGCCGGCACCTGCCGGACGAGCCGTTGCAGCACGGCGCGGGCCCGGGGCGCATCGCGATGGGCGAGCAGGGTCCCCGCGAGCCGAGGCCCGACCACCCGCTGCACCGCGGGAGGTGCACGCAACCAGAGCTGGCTCGCTTCCTCGCCGCGACCCAGAGCGACGCGGTCGCGCAGGGCGCCGTCCCAGCCCTCGGGCTCGCCGGGCTGGGCGGTGCGGGCCGCCTCGAAGAAGGTGAGGGCGACACCGTGGTCGCCGGCGATCTCGGCGATGCGGCCGCGCTGGACGGCTGGGGCAAAGCGCATCACCGGGGTCGCGGCGACCGCGAGGGAGCGCTCGAACAGGCTTGCAGCCGCCGCGAAGTCCCCCAGGCGATACGCCGCCCGCCCCCGCAGGAACAGCCACTGGGTCTGAACGGCCGGCTGACGGGGTGGCGGGAGGGCGTCCAGCACCGCGCGGGCCTCCCGCCACGCGCCGCCGGAGAGCAGGGTGTCGCCGACCAGGAGACGGTCGGCCTCACCGAGCGGCCTGCCAGCCAGCCAGCGGGCCGCGGCGACGGCTGCCCGGGTCGAGTCCCCGGTCCGAACCACCCGCAGCGCCAGGGGGAGGTCGCCACCCCGCACCGCGGCGGCAGCCTGGCCCTCCGCGCGCAGGTGGCGTGGGAGGTTGCCGCGAAGCACCTGACGCAGGGCCGGCAGGGGCAGCTCCTGGAACCCGCGTCGAAGGATCTCGGTGGCCGCGCGCCGGTGGGCGCCCGGCGCCGCCTTGGCGAGAAGGGGCTCGAGCAGTGGTCGCGGATCCTGCCCGAGCGTCAGCGCCGCCTCGGCGCCCTCCAGGCGGAGCGCCGCCGCCATCTCCCCGGCCCGCGGGAGCACCTGGCGCACCAGGGTCATGGCCTGGGCCGGCTGGCCCTGCGCCCGGGCGGCGCGCGCCGCGACGACCGCCACCGCGGGAGACATGGGCGTGGAGGAGATGGCCAGGGCGCGAACCTCCTCCCACCGGGCGGCGCGCACAGCGACCGCCAGCGCGGGCGGAGGTGGTGGAGCGCCCGCAGGCATCATCCCGGCGGCCAGCCCAGGGCACGCCCGCCGAGGACGTGGAAGTGGAGGTGGAAGACCGACTGGCCGGCACCCGGCCCCGTGTTGGTGACGACCCGGTACCCGGAGTCGGCGATACCAGCCACCCGCGCCGCCTCGGCGGCCGTGCGGAGCAGGTGGCCGAGCAACGCGGCGTCGTCGGGCGTCGCCACCGCCAGGGATGCGATGTGCCGCCGCGGGATGACCAGCAGGTGGGTGGGCGCGCGGGGCGCCACGTCGTGGAAGACCACCACCTCGTCGTCGGCGAGCAGGACCCGTGCCGGGACCTCTCCGGCGGCGATGCGGCAGAAGACGCAACCGTCCATGGGCCGGAAGGATACCCGAAAGACGGTGGTCGGTGATCAGTGGTCGGTGGTCGGAGGGTGGGCCGTGGGCGTGTCGGGTGTCCTCCTCTCTCCTCTGATCACTGACCACCGTGCACCGAGCACGGGGGGAGGGGGTCAGACGAACGGGCCGGGGTTGAAGCGCTCGATCGAGGCGCCGAGAGCGTTGAGCTTGCCCTCCATCGCCTCGTAGCCGCGATCGAGGTGGTAGATGCGGTCCACCACCGTCTCCCCCTCGGCCACCAGGCCGGCCAGCACGAGGGCGGCTGACGCGCGCAGGTCGGAGGCCATCACGGTGGCCCCGGTGAGAGGCGTCGGGCCGGTGACGCGGGCGGTGCGGCCGCTCACCTCGATGCGTGCGCCCAGCCGCATGAGCTCGAGGGCGTGCTGGAAGCGGCTCTCGAAGATCGCCTCGGTGATCTCCGCCACGCCCTCGGCCTGGGTCATGAGCGCCACCGTCTGGGCCTGCAGGTCGGTGGCAAAGCCGGGGTGCTCGGTGGTGGTCACGGAGACCGAGCGCAGTCGGGCGGGCCGCCGCACCGTGATGGAGCTGGCAGTCACCTCGGGCTCGACGCCGGCCGCCCGGAGCGTCTCCAGCAGCGCCCCGAGATGGTCCGGCCGACAGCCGGCCACCGTGACCGGGTCACCGCACAGGGCCCCCGCAATCGCGTAGGTGCCAGCCTCGATGCGGTCCGGTATGACGGTGTGCCTGGCTCCGCGCAGGGCGTCCACGCCCTCCACCTCGAGGGTGTCCGTTCCGACCCCGTCGATGCGCGCTCCCATCGCCAGGAGCAGCTCAGCCAGGTCGGTCACCTCGGGCTCCCGGGCGCAGCGGCGCAGCACCGAGCGGCCCCGGGCCAGCACCGCCGCCATGAGGACGTTCTCGGTGCCGGTGACGGTGACCTTCGAGAAGGTGATGTCGGCGCCGTGTAGCCCCCGAGGTGCTTCTGCCACGATGTCGCCGTGCTCCACCCGCAGGGTGGCTCCCAACTGCTCGAGGGCGAGCATGTGGAGGTCGACGGGGCGGGCGCCGATGGCGCACCCTCCCGGCAGGGCGACCCGCGCCCGGCCGCGCCGGGCCAGCAGTGGCCCCAGCACCAGCACCGAGGCGCGCATCGTGCGCACCAGCTCATAGGGGGCATGAAATGTCCCGGTGTGTCCCGAGACGATGCGGGTCACGCTTCCGGCGTGGGTGCACGACTCGCCGAGCGCCGCCAGCACCTTCTCCATGGTGACGATGTCGCGCACCCGGGGTGTCCCGGCAATCTCCACCTCGTCGGAGGTCAGCAGCGCCGCCGCGAGGCAGGGCAGCGCCGCATTCTTGGCTCCCGAGACCATGACCGTGCCGCGCAGGGCTCGTCCGCCCCCGATCCGGAACTTGTCCATCCCCGAAGTCTCCGCCCGTCCATACGCTCCCGTCAACCCACTGACTCCCGTGGGGAGGATCGCTCGCGGGCCGACGCGGGTACCCCGATGCGAGCCCCTTCAGAGTGTGTGACGAAACCACGAGGGGCGGTTGGTCAGCCCTTGGACTCCTGGGTGCCAACCCGGGTCTGGACCCCGACGTTGGCCCCAGGTTGTGTCAAAGGCAAAGACAGCCTCCTCCAGTAACTCGCTTGAGGTTCTCCTTGCGCACGTGAGGCACGCCGACCTCTCGGTCCAGGTCCGAGTCCGGCTTGCGATCGGTGCCGACTGGCGCTGCAGGTGCCCTCACGCGATCTGTTCACAGGCTCTTGGCCGTGAGTCGACGACCCGGAGACCGGCGCGGGGGACCGGTGTCCAGGCCAGGCAGCAGGGGGAGGACGCCGGACCGGCACGATGCAGCCTTCGACGGCGTCCTCGATTTGCGAGGGGCCGGTGCCTGGCCTCCGGCACCAGCCCTCGAACCGCGCGCAAGGGTGTGCTCATCCTCATGGAAGGGCTGCTCCTGAAGGCGCGGCGGTCCTTTGGGGAGGATCGGCGTGACTCCCAACCAGGTTGAGGGGTGGCGACTCTGCGGTGGAGAGATGCGTCCGCTGCTGGATGTGCAGGCGGGGTTCGGGCGCGCGCGCTGCACGGCGTGCGGTCTGGATTCCACCGCTCCCGCCCCGGGGGAGGACGAGATCCTGAAGAGCGAGAGCGCCCGCACCGAGGCGCACCCGATCCGGTCTCACCCCGTCCAGGCAGTGCTCAAGCTGCTGGCCGTCGTGGGGATCATCCCGCTTTCTGGGTTGCTTTTCATCGCGGAGCTCGTCCTGCGCCGGGGAGGGACGGTCGAGGTCGATGCCCGGCGGCGCCCTCTCCCGGCCGAGGCTCCCATCCCCTGAGGCTGGCGTAGTCGTTGTACTTCCAGTGGAGTCGCATTGCCGGAAGGCGGTTTGCTGGCGGAGCCGGAAGCTCGACAGGACGGAAGTCCCTCTCGATCTCGCGAGCAGGTCGCTCCCAGATGAGACTGGCGTCCGTGCGCACCACCACGGCGTTGATCGAGCCGATGTCCCGTGCCGTGAGCTGTGGGTTGTACGGAGTCAGGAAGAGCTGACCGGCCCGCGGCTTGGCGGCGTAGTACGCAGCCGGGTCGCAGTAGGCGACGGCCCCTTGAGGGACCGCGGCGCGCACCACCTCCTCGACGCGCCGGTAGCTGCGGGCGTGGCTGTCCAGGAGCCCGAGCGCGAGCTGGGCCGGCAGGCCCACCAGCGTGGCAGCGCCCAGCAGGGCCACCGAGAGGTGCCTCCAGACCGTGACCCGGTCAAGAGCCTCCAGGGCGACCAGCGTCCCGATCGTCAGCGGAATCCACGCCATCCAGGAGTAGTAGAGAGCATAGCGGCCCACGGCGCACATGAGGGTTGGCACAAAGACCGCGGTGGTCGCCCCGAAGAGGGCCGGCAACAGGGAGGACGCGCTCTGGGGATGGGACGCGCGCAGGAGGATCCCGAGGCAGACGACGAGGAGCAACAACCCGCTCGGATCTTCGATCGCGACCTTCGGGAAGGCGGTGAGCCGTCGGACCACGCCGTCCAGCAGGTTGGCATCGAGGCCGTTGTGCACCAGTGTCACTGTGCGGAACGTCTCCCACAGCCGGAGATGGGCCATGACGGCGAAATATGCCCCCATGCCGAGCCCGCAGCCGACACCGAGGGTCAGCACCGGCTCGACGGCCCGGCGAGTTGCAACCAGGGTCACAGCGACGCCGATCAGGGCGGCATAGGCAATCCCCTGCAGACCGGCAATCGGGATGAGGGAACCAAGCACCAGCAGGATCGCGGCCCGGGGAAGCCGCGAGTGAACGGACGCGGCGCAAAACGCGGCCGCGAAAAGCAGGAAGAGGACCGTGTCGGGCCTCCCGCAGCGATAGGAGAACGACAGCCCGGCACCGCAGGCGGCGAGGACGACCAGCGCGACGCGGGTCTTGGGTGACCGCAGCAACCCGTGACGCCGACAACCGAGCCACACGACTCCAATGGCAGCGAGACCGAGGAGGTGGCTGAAGGAGCGGACGGCCAGCAGGGAGAACCCGAAGAGATGGAGCCAGCCGGCCATCAACACGGCGTACAGCGGCGTGTAGCCGACCCACGTCTCGGATACCGGCTGCCCGCCCCATGCCGTCGAGCGAAGCCCGTTCCCCAGGTAGAGGTTCACAGCCGGGTCGAGGTGAAGAGCCTCGTCCACCCAGACTACCGGATAGAGATCGGCCGTCGCGAGGTTGACCCCGAGCAGGACCAGGAGCAGGGTCACGACCCCGAGAGTCTCCCGGTGGGCGGACGGCGGGGTCAACCTTGCCCCCGACCTGGGTCGTGTCCGCTCGGCATGCGAATCGTCTGCCGCGAAGCGCTCGGGGCGAGACGCCGATGCTCCTGTCTCACGGGGCTCCAGGTCTCGACCGGTGCCCGGACCCTCGCCTCTCGAAACGTGCGGGGACGCAAGGCCCTGCGAGGGTCTCGACGGTTCCATCCGCACCCGATCGCCGACAGCGGAACGGAGGTGCCGTTGGCCATCCGGTCGATGATACCGCAGCCGTACACGCTCCCATTGGCGCGCCAGCTTGACGCACTCGGGCGTTCAGGCTACCGTTTCCAACATGGGTGAGCTGGAACCGATCTCCGTGGTCGTGACCACGGTCGGCACCGAGCAGCAGGCGGTCGAGATCTCCGAGGAGCTGGTGGTCCGCGGTCTCGCCACCTGCGTCAACATCGTGCCCTGCCTTCGCTCGATCTACCGGTGGAACGGCAAGGTGTGCGAGGACAGTGAGTACCTTCTCCTCATCAAGACCCGCCGGGCGCTCTTCGCGGCGGTCTCCGAGGCCATCCGCGAGATCCACTCCTACGAGCTGCCAGAGGTGCTGGAGTTTCCGGTCGGCAATGCCGAGCCCAATTTCCACCGCTGGGTCGTCGAGACGGCCACTGGCGTCGCCGACGCCGATCCCGGCAGCGAGCCGGAACCGGTCTTCGACTGAATTCTGACATCCAGGGCGGACATCATCGCGGCGCGCCTTGTCGCGCCGCACGCACGAGGCCTGAGCAGGCTGGCACCGTTGTTGCGGCACCCCTGGGCCGGGCGTACACTGCGGGTGGCGGGGCATGACTCCCCGCCACCGGAGGAGCTGACCATGAAGCACGTTCGGGTACTGATTGGCGCGTTGATGCTCATCCCATCCCTCGTCCTGGCCCAGGCCCAGGGACGCATCAAGGGGGTGGTGAGCACCACCTCGGGCAAGCCGATCAGCGGGGCCACCGTCAAGATGACATGCCCGGAGATCACCAACTTCGTGCGGACCCTGACCACCAACGAACAGGGAGAGTACGCGACCATCGTCGCCGATGGCACCAAGCAGTACCTCTTCCATGTCGAGGCCGCTGGCTACCAGCCCGTCGAGAACATGGTGAAGCCCCTGATCGGCGGGCAGACCCTCGAGAGGAACTTCACCCTGACGAGCGTCAAGGAGATCCAGGACAGGCTCGACAAGGAGGCCATGGAACAACCCGGGATCAAGGACCAGCGCGAGGCCTTCGAGGCTCTCAACGCGGGC
>JALOLB010000116.1 GCA_025456225.1 Thermoanaerobaculaceae bacterium | reverse complement strand
CCAGGCGGCGCCTGCTGGTGGAGGCCGTGCACGAGGTCGGTCACGCCATGGGGCTGCCGCACTGTGCCGTTCCGAGCTGTGCCATGCATCGTTCCCTGTGGTCCGAAGGCATCGATCTCAAGGACCCCAGGTACTGCCCGTCCTGTCTCGAAATGCTCACGCCCAGTTGACGTCATGAGAGACCGCGCACAGAATGGCTGCCGGGGGGGACGCTGATGGGTGACAACGCCCGTTACGGACCTGGTTTCATTGTGTCAATCGCGGTCATGCTCCTGGTCGTGGCGCTGCCAGCACGGGGCGACGACAGTGCGTGCTTCGAGTGCCATGGCTCGCTCGAGAAGGTGCGGGATGCCGCATCGGCCATGGAGCTCGCACTCGACGACGCACGCATGGCCAGGCTTGTCGCCGCGCCCATGGCGGAAGGGACGTCCCACGCGGGTATGGCCTGCGTGGACTGCCACGCCGGGGCCGAGGAGGTGCCCCACCCGGCCGGGTTGGCGGCGCAGAACCCGTGTGCGGCGTGTCACGACGACGCCATGGCGGCCATCAACCAGAGCGCCCATCGGGACCCTGCCGGCGGCACTACCCCGCGCGCCTCCTGCTGGTCGTGCCACGGCTCCCACGACGTGCGTCCGGCAAAGGACGCCGCGTCGCATCTCAGCCCTTCCCACGTGGCCGGGCAGTGCCTGGCGTGCCACGACAATCGGGATTACCTGGAAGGCGAGCACGGGCATGCCCTGCAGATTGGAGGCCTCGACTTCGCGGCGTCCTGCGTGTCGTGCCACGGTGGCCACGACATCCAACCGCACGGCGCCGACAACTCCCGGGTGGCGCGCCGGACGGTCTCCAAGACGTGCGGTACGTGCCATGGGCGTGTCGAGCAGGCGTATCTGAAGAGCGTGCACGGCGCGGCCCTGTCTGATAGCAACAACCCCGATGTGCCGACCTGTGTCGACTGTCACGCGGCCCACAAGACCGCCTCGGCGCGCTCGGTGCGATTCCGGCTGGACTCGCCGCAGATGTGCGGGCACTGCCACGCCAACAAGCAGATGATGGCCAAGTACGGGATCTCCACGGCGGTGCTCGAGACCTACGTGGCAGACTTCCACGGCACCACGACCGAGCTCTTCCGCGCCACCTCCCCCGACCAGCCCCTCAACCAGGCGGTCTGCTACGACTGTCACGGCTTCCACGACGTGGAGTCGACCCGCACAATGGGCGTCGAGCAGGTGAAGGACCGCCTTCTGGTGCGCTGCCAGGTCTGCCACCCCAAGGCCACCAAGACCTTCCTGAGGGCGTGGACCAGCCACTACGTGCCCTCGCCGGATCGGTACCCGCTCATCTACTACGTGCGGCTGTTCTACGTGTGGGTGATCCCGAGCACCGTGGGCTTCTTCCTGGCCTACATCGCCCTGGACGTATGGGGCCGGCGCCGGCATCGGAGGGTGTCATGAAGGAGGATCGCGGCATTCGCCGCTTCACGGCGCGTCACATCGTCAACCACTCCATCATGCTGGTGTGCTTTGCCGGTCTTGTGCTCACTGGAATGCCCCAGCGGTACCCGGCCCAGACCTGGGCCAAGGCCGTCGTCATGCTGTTCGGCGGCGTCGAGCGGGTGCGGTTCGTCCACCACTGGCTTGGCACGATCATGTCCTTCCAGCTCGTCTGGCACGTCATCGAGATCCTCTGGCTGACGGTCGTGCGCCGGGTACCGATGCACATGATGCCCGGGCTACCCGACATGCGGCACTTCCTCCATCAGATCCGTTTCAACCTGGGGGTCGAGTCGACCCCGCCGCGCTTGCCCCGCTACGGCTTTGCCGAGAAGATCGAGTACCTCGCCCTGATCTGGGGCACAGCGCTGATGGTGGCGACTGGGCTGGTGCTGCTGTACCCGGTGCGCTTCTCATCCGTCATCGGCGGCGAGGCGATTCTCGCCGCCAAGGCGGCGCACGGTGGGGAGGCGGTCCTGGCGTTTCTCGCGATTCTCACCTGGCACGCCTACTTCGTGCACGTGCGGCACTGGAACACGTCGATGTTCACGGGTTACCTGGATGAGGCGGCGTATGCCGAGGAGCACGCCCTGGAGCTGCAGCAGATCAGGCGTGGCGAGGTTCCCCAGCCGGCGCCAGTTCGGTTCTGGCGGGTTTCGGTCTTCGCGGTGATGGCGCTGGTGGTGGTGGTCGGCACCGGAGTGCTGTTGTACTGGGTCGGCGCCATGGCCACGGACATCACCACCGTCAGCAGGTGAGGCCCTCCGACCCCCGCCCTCCCGGTGGTCACCTGCAGGTGATGAGCATCGCGTGGATGATCGGCGCAACCCTGGAGTAGCCCAGGGCCAGGGCGATCGAGCCGATCACCGCAAGGCCCCGAAGCACGGCGAAGTGGTTGAGCTTCTCCCACGCGCCAACTGCGGCCGCGGCCCGAGGTGGAGAAAGCGCCTGCAGGTGCAAGCGTTTGTCCAATGTCTTGATAATGTCGTGGGCGACGTGGCCGGCGCTGCTGGACGGCGCAACGGCAGCGCCCATCCACTGTCCCGAGATCGCAACGGTCAGGCGCTGCGATGCAGTCGCTCGCATGTGCCCCCAGCGGGAAGAGTCC
Source organism: Thermoanaerobaculaceae bacterium (assembly GCA_025456225.1). Taxonomy (GTDB): domain Bacteria; phylum Acidobacteriota; class Thermoanaerobaculia; order Thermoanaerobaculales; family Thermoanaerobaculaceae; genus JAAYVZ01. The sequence goes on along the minus strand of JALOLB010000116.1, from coordinate 9,702 downwards.
ACCTCCGGTGACCCTTGGCACGGACAACCCCGCCCTGCGGGGGCACGGAGAGTGGCCCAGGGGTGGCCCGGGACTTGAATGGGTCAGGGTGGCGGGACGGAGGGTTGACAGTCGTCCGGACTGCGGTAAGGTTGAGCGGGGGGCAGCAACGGTTGAGCCCTGCCGCGAAGGAGGCTGAGATGAAACGAACGTTCGTAGTGGGAGCTGTGGTGCTGGCCTTGGTGCTTGCGGGAGCACTCGCGGCAAGCGCCGCGCCAACCTACATTGGCGCTGTCAAGTGCAAGATGTGCCACAAGGTGCAGTACGACTCGTGGGTGGCCGTTGGCAAGCACTCCAAGGCGCTGGAAGGCGCCAAGGCGTCCAAGACCCCGGCCTATGACGCGTCCTGCCTGTCCTGCCACGCCACGGACAAGAACGAGGCGTCGGTGGGCGTGGAGTGCGAGGCCTGTCACGGGCTGGGCTCCGATTACAAGGCCATGTCGGTCATGAAGGACCACGCCAAGTCGGTCGCGGCCGGGCTCGTCGTACAGGACCAGAAGGCCTGTGACCGGTGTCACGACGGCAAGGACCACCACAAGAAGGTGGACTTCGCTGCCAACAAGGCCACGGTGCACGAGCACAAGGCGAAGTAGCACGCGCAGCCGGCAGCATGCAAAGGCCGCCCTCGGGCGGCCTTCTCGCTTTGTGGCTTGGAGGGGCTCAGAGGTTGTGAACCGATGGCGCGAGGACGTTCAGGGCGCCGATCGTGACCGCCGGCAGCGTGGTCGTGAACGTCGACGTGGACGTGGTCGTGGACGGACGTGCTGCGAGCCTGACGTTCACCGCAAGGCTGTCACCGAAGCACCTCGTGGGACCGCTTCTTGCCTCACAACGCCCCGACGTAAGGGACCGGGTCCACGTCGACGTCCACGTCCAGGTTGGCGCCGTCAGGGCCCTCACGGCCCGACCAATCGCTCTCTCGCGACTTCTTCAAACGCTCTCAGGCCTGAAAACCGGTGAAGGAATCGGGCGCACACGCCGCAACGTGGTCGTGAACGTCGACGTGGACGTGGTCGTGGACGTGGACCGGGACCCTTGCCAAGCTCGGGAGGCAGCTCGAACCCGACGTGCCGACTGCACTGCCGAGACCGCCGTGTCGAACCCCGGTGGCCATGGGGTGGCCTGCGGTGTCCACCAGCAGGTCCTCGTCCACGTCAACGTGCTCGATGGCGTGCGAGAGGCGGAGCGTGCCCTCACGACATTCCCTCACACGCTTTGAGGGGAGGCTGGGACGTCGGTCTCGCGACCCCTGCGCACCATCGCGAGTGTTCCGCCGGCGAGGAGTATCGCGAGGCCCAGCCACACGAGGCTGATGCCCGGCTTGATGGTGATGTCGGCGACGAACGTCGCGGGCGTGCCCGGAGCGGCCTCGACGCCCGGGAGGCCTCCGAGCTTCAGGCGCACGCGACCCAGGTCGGCGTTGATCCCGGCCACCTCGATCCAGGCGCCCACGACGCCCGGCACGGCTTCCCGCGTCGAGGTCATGCCCTGCTCGCCCATGCCCAGACGCGGGATGACGGTCTTCGCCGGTTCCCCGGGCCTCGCGACCTGGAGACTCGCGCCGACCGAAAGCTGCTGCCCTTCCATGTGACTCTCGCCGCGGTCGAAGCCCGTGAACGTCAGGGTCATGCCGCCGACGGCCTGCGACTCGCCCTTGCCGAGCTCGATCATGCCGTCCGGCTCAGCAGGACGGCCCGGGGTGGCCTCGACGGGAGCCACGTAGGTGTCGTGGGTCAGTTGCACGAGCAGGTCCGGGTTCGCCACGAGCTGGCCCGACTTGGGGTTCTTCCACATCACCGGGCGGGCCACCCACGGTGCACCCGAGCCGTGGCGGACCTCGACCAGCATGTGCTGCTTCCCCGGCTCGGACGTGACATCCACGCCCTGGAACAGAAGCGTCCTGCCCAGCGCCGTCACCTCGACACCCTCGGTGAGAGACACCTTCTCGGAGCGGTCGAACCCCGAGGACGTGATGATCCCAGCCAGCATGAGCGCCAGGCCGAGGTGGGTGAGGTGGGCTCCGGCCCGCAGGAGTGCCCTGGCCCGGGTGGCCTCCACCAGGCGCCAGACATTGGAGGCGGTGGCGAACACTGCGGCCGCCAGGAACAGGAGGTAGAGCGCCCCGCGCGCCCCGAGGCCGAGCGCGGCAGCGGTGGCGAGGGCCGCGAAAGCCCCGGAGACCAGGAGCCGGCCCCGCAGCTTGTTGCCCGTCTCCTTCCAGCCGAGGTGGGGTACCAGGGCCAGCAACAGCGCCAGGGCGATGCCGATCGGCAGCGTCACCTGGTTGTAGAAGGCCGGCCCGACCTGGGACGGCTTGGTGGCCAGGCGGGTGAGCAGCGGTGCGGAGGTACCGAGCAGGATCATGGCGGCCGCGCCCAGCAGGACGCCGATGCCGACGACGGTGAGGACCGTGCGCGTCCAGAACGGCTCGTCGCCGCGCTGGCTCGGGATCTCCCGCCACCGCCACGCGAGGAACGCCAGCCCCAGCAGCAGGAAGGCCAGCAGGTTGCCGACCAGCCAGCCGGTGATTCCCAGGTCCACGAACGAGTGCACCGAGAAGTCGGCCAGCACGCCGGACCGCGTCAGGAAGGTCGCGTACACCACCAGGACGAAGGTCAGGACGGCGAGGGCGAAGTTGAGGCGCCGGAAGCGGCCGCGTGCCTTCTGCAGCAGCAGGCCGTGCACGAGGGCGGCGGAGGTGACCCAGGGCACCAGGGAGGAGTTCTCCACCGGGTCCCACCCCCAGTAGCCGCCCCAACCGAGGGTGACGTAGGCCCAGTAGCCGCCCAGCATGATGGCCAGGCCGAGGGTGATCAGGCTCAGCAGTGCCCACGGCAGGGCGCGAAGCACCCACTGGTCGTACTGGCGCCGCCAGAGCGCGGCGATTGCCAGGGCGAACGGCGCCACCGTCGCCGCGTAGCCGATGAACATGATCGGTGGGTGGATGGTCATCCAGGGGTTCTGGAGCAGCGGGTTGAGCCCCTGGCCGTCTGCGGGCATCTGTCCGGCCGCGAGGCCTTCCAGGAACCGGAACGGCGACTGCCGGAGCAGGATGAGGACCAGGGAGAGCTGAGCCAGGTTGTAGGGGATCAGGACGTGGGGCTCATCCTCCCGCGCGAAGCGGGCCAGTGGCAGGCCGATGAGCATGCCGCACAGGAGCCACAGCAGGAAGCTGCCCTCCTGCCCGGCCCAGAGGGTCGAGATGAGGTACGGCGTCGGCAACGCCCGGTCCGAGTACGCGTACACGTAGTGGACCCGGAAGTCGTGCACGAGGATGAGGAAGAGCAGGACGCCCGTGGCCAGCACGACGGCGAAGGTGGCGAGGGAGTAGGCCTGCCGGGCGCGCTCCCGGGCGGTCTCGTCACCGCGCAGGGCGCGCCAGTAGTAGATGGTTGAGCCCAGCAGCGCCAGGAAGGCGGCCCAAAGGGCAACGACTCCGGGAACGAACATGCGACCTCCAGTGAGGGAACGTGCCTACGAGCTGGCCCTGGTGACGTCGTCGGGGTGGCGCTCGCCCTGCTGCTCGTACTTCGACGGGCACTTGGTGAGCAGCCCCTCGGCCTCGAGCACGCCTTCGCGGTAGCGGCCCACGGCCACGATCATTTCGGCTTCCTTGAGGTTACCCGGGACCGCTCCGCGGTACGCGACGCGCAGGGTGTCGCCGGCGTCGTCGCGCAGGGTGAGGAGGAAGCGCGAGGAGCTGGGCTCGAAGCTGTCCGTCCCAGGCACGAGCTTGCCGGTCACCTGCACGGCGGTGTGCGACGCGCGGGCCTCATTGAACGTCACGTAGGGCGTCAGATTCGACTTGAACGCGCCAGCTCCGAAGGCGAGGAAGACCACGATCGCTCCCACGCCGCCAATCGTCCAGAGAGTACGCCGGTTCTTCACTGCTGCTCCTCCATGCGGCGCAGGCGGCGGTCCAGCCCGAGGCAGTAGGCGAAGATGCCCGCCCAGATCACCACCATCACCACGGCCACCCACAGCATGCTCGATGACTCGCTCATCGCCTAGGCCTCCTCCTTGGCGCGCCGGGCCGCCATGACGCGGGCGACGCGCACCTCAAGGGTGTACAACCACGCAAAGAGCCCGCTGAATCCCGCCAGCGCGCCCAGCAGCACCATGCGCATCGCGGGGTCCATCTTGAAGCGCACCGCGCCACGCGCCGCCTCCACCAGGTTCGGGTGCAGCGACGCGTAGACCCTCGGCACCACGAAGATGAGGAACGGCATGGTGACGAAGGCGAAGATCGCGTACGCAGCGGCCAGGGCGGCACGCCGTTCCTCGTCGGCCACGGCCTGTCGCAGGGCGAAGTACGCGGCGTAGATGAGCAGCAGGATGACGATCGAGGTCTCGCGGGGGTCCCAGTTCCAGAACATCCCCCACTCGATCTTGGCGAAGATCGAGCCCGTGATCGTGGCCAGCACCGCGAAGAGCAGTCCCAACCGGGCCGCAGTTGTGGCCCGGACATCGTCCAGTGGTTTGCGCCCCCGGAGGTAGCGCAGCGAAGCCACCAGGTTGACGCAGAACGCCAGCACGGCCACCCACGCCTGCGGCACATGGAAGAACACGATGCGGAAGGAGTGGCCCTGGAAGCCCGCGGCCGCAGGCGCCCACAGCAGCGCCGCCGCCGTCACGCCGGCCAGCCAGAACCCGAGGAGCCACTTCAGACTTTTCTGCCACGTCCTCTCAGTCACGCCACACCACCGGGAAGAGGAGGATCGCCGTCACCATGGTCACGCCCCCGAGGGACACCACTGCCCTCAGGGCGGGGAACACCGCGAGGAGCTCCGGGCTTCCCGCGGCGGCGCGGGTGCCGGCGATGACCGCCACCAGAAGCGGCAGGAGCAGCGGGAGGGCGAGGATTGCGAAGAGGGCGTTGGAGCCGGAGGCCCGGGCGATGATGGCAGCAACGAACGTCGACGTCACCGCGAACGCCGCCCCGCCCGCGACCATGACGAGGACCAGCCCGCCCACGCTCTTCACGGCGAAACCCATGAGGGCACAGTACAACGGCACGATGATGGCCTCGAGGGCGAGCAGCAGCAGCAGGTTGAAGAGGAGCTTGCCGTACAGGACGGCGAGGGGGCGGGCGGCCAGGCGCAGCGCCTTGGCGGTGTGGGCGTCCTCCTCCTTCACGAACACGCGAGACAGGCCGGCGGTCGCGGCGAAGAAGAGGATGATCCACAGCAGCGCCGAGAGCAGGAACGGGCGGTCCTGCTCCGCGAGGCCGTAGGGACCGATCTGGTAGGCCACCGCCACCAGGGTGGTGACGGCAAAGAGGCCAATCGCGTTGAGCGCGACGCGGCGACGCAGCTCGGAGGCCACCTCCTTGCCCAGCACCGCCAGGCTTTCAGCCAGCAAGGTCGATCGATGCATCACCCCAGGCCATTTCTCGCGGGTCGTTGGTGGCCACCGCGATGGCTGCCTCGGATCGCAGTCTCGTCACGAGACCGGCCACCCGTCGGTGCCCGTCCTCGTCCAGGTTGGCGGAAGGCTCGTCCAGCAGCAGCACGGACGGTCGGTGCAGCACCGCCTGGGCCAGCTTGACCCGCTGCTTCATGCCCGAGGAAAACGCCCCCAGGGGCTTGTGGTGGTGTGCTGCCGCCAGGCCCAGCTCCTCGAGGAGCGCGGCGTGGTCGTGTGCGTGCACCCCGCGTAGGCGGGCGAAGAGCTGCAGGTTCTCGAAGGCGGTCAGCTCCTCGTAGAGCGCCATGTCCGGGGCTGCCACACCCAGGGTGGGGTACCAGTCCTCCTGGTCGAGCACCCGGTCGTCCTCGAGGTACTGCACATCGCCGCGCGAGGGGCGCAGGAGGCCGGCCAGGATGTTGAGGAAGGTGGACTTGCCCGAGCCGTTCGGACCGGCGACGACCAGCACCCGGCCCGGGCGCAGCTCCCCCGACACCCCGGCGAGCACCCTCTGGCCGCCGAAGCGCTTGGCCACGTCACGAAAGCGGACTGTCACCACGCGCGCATTTGATACCAGTTCGCTGTCTTTGACAATCAGGCCGTCCCGGACGTGGTGAGGGATGAGAGGGTGTGAACCAATCGTGCGAGGGCGTCCCGCCGGTCGTGACCGCTGACAGCGTGGACGTGGAGGTGGACGTGGACGTGGACGGACGTGCTGCGAGCCTGACGTTCACCGCAAGGCCGTCACCGAAGCACCTCGTGGGGCCAATTCTCGCCTCACAACGCCCCGACGCAAGGGACCGGGTCCACGTCCACGACCACGACCACGACCACGACTACGTCCACGTCCAGGTTGACGCCGTGAGGACCTTCACGGCACGACCAATCGATCACTTCTGATTCCTTCACACGCTCTGACGTGTCGATCCGCGGTGTGGAAGGTGTCTTGGCCAAGCCGATCCTGTCGGATGGTAGACTCCCACAATGCTGCGGGCCATTCTGGGTGGGCGCGAGCTCTGGCGCATGGTCCTTCCGTGGCCGCTCATCCCTGGGCGCCGACCGGCCGTGGCAGCCATCGCCAGCGTCGCCGCGCTCGTCGGCGTGTTGCTCTCACGCCTGCTGCTCCTGGCCGACGGCCCCTGGGAGCAGGACGAGGCGCTCCTGGCTGCCGGGGTCATCGACTTCGACCCGGCCCACCACATGCCTCTACCCCCGGGGTTTCCCCTGTGGATCTTCCTCGGGCGCGCGGTCAGGCTCTGCGGGGTGGCCGATCCGATCCTGGCCCTCCAGATTGCAAGCAGCCTTCTCTCCGTGTTTGGGCTCTGGGCCCTGGTCGGGCTCTGGGACCGTCCGGCCGGGCGCACGCTGGCGCTTGCAGGAGCTGCGCTGGCGGCGTTCCTGCCGGGCGTCTGGGCGCACGCCGGCCGTGCGTTCTCGGAGACCCCGTCCGCGGCGTTTGCGCTCGTGGCCATGGGCCTCTGGCTGCGCGGGGGGCGGAGAGGCTTCCTGCCGGGAGTCCTGGCCATGACCGCCGCGGCGCTCGTGCGCCCGCCGCTCGCCCCGTTCTTCATCATGGCCGTGGCGCTGGCGGCGTGGCGCGTGCGCGGCGAGTGGCGTCGCCTCGGCGCCGGCGGGCTGGCGGCCACGGCGCTGGTCCTCCTGGTGGTGCTGCCACTGGTGGGCGAGGCCGGCGGCTGGCGGATGTACTGGGACGCCGGGCGCGCGCACGCCGGCGAGCACTTCGTGGGCTTGCCCGACATGTCCCGTGCGCTGCAGGGGTTGGGCTGGGTCCGCGGTCTCGGGACGGTGCCCGTGGGGCTGGGATTCGCGGCGCTGGCGGCGCTTGGGTGGTGGACCTGGAGGCGCCCCCTGGGCAGTGCCTGGTGGGCGGGAACGCTGGCCGGCGGGTGGCTGGCGTACCTCCTGCTGTTCGTCCACAACCCGACGTATCCGCGCTACTACGTGCTGGCGTGGTTGTTGACCGCGACACCGGCCCTCGCTGGCGCGATCCGGCTCGTGCGAGCACCGCGGCTGGCGGCACCCCTCGCGCTGCTGGGGGTGACAGCCAGCGCGTGGTGGGTGTGGCCGGCTCTCGTCTACATGCACGAGCGGCCGTTGCCGGTCGTCGCCGCGCTGCGTCAGGTGGCAGACGAGGGCCGCGGCGTGCTGGTTTTCGAGGACCAGCTCTTCTCGTTCCGCGCCCTCACCTACCGCACCCGCGAGGTGCGCATTCGTTCGATGCGGGTGAGCGAGATCCCCCGGCGCCGCCTCAACCTCGGCGGCCAGCCCATCTGGTTCCTCACTGAGTCGGCCGGGCAGGATCTCTCGAGCACCGTGTCGAGGGTCGTCGAGAGCAGTGTGAGCGAGCCCCGGGTCGTCCGGCTGTCCCAGGAGCGCTTTCTCCACGTGCGGCTGGTGCGCAACCCGGTCCTGGCATGGCGCGGCGCCTCGATCCCCGAGCTGGAGGGCAGCGACCGCTTCCTGTGGTTCGAGGACAGGTCGCTCATCCTGGTCCCCCCGGTGAGCGGCCCGGGAACGTTGGCACTGGCCGTGGAGGTGCACCCCGCCCTCCCGGACCTCCCGCTGCGGGCCGTGGTGGCCGGGACACCGACGCTGGACACGGTGCTGCGACCCGGGCGGCAGATTGTCCGCATCCCGCTCCCGGCGCACCCGGTACGCAATCAACTGGCCCAGATCATGCCGGTGGCGCTCGAGGCGGGACGCGAGGTGCGGGTGCACGGGGACTACCGCTCGCTCGCGTTCCGCGTCTTCCGTGCCTCGGTGGAGGCACCGCCCCACCGCGCCGCTCCGGCTGCGTTCTTCCCGGAGGAGAGCTCGGCTTTCTCGGCCGTCGCGGAGATCGATGGGTTCTTCGGGCCGGAGCTGATGGGCATCCCGGCGCGACCGGCGACCTGGGCTGGCCCCGTGGCGCGGGTGCGGTTCCCGGCCAGCGCCGGTCTTGTGGGGGTGGAGATGCTGGCGCCGCGGCCCGAGCCCGCAACGGTCGAGATCCGTCTCGGCGACGTGCAGGCCAGGGTCGTGGTGGGGCCGGAGGGAGCCCAGGTGGCGTTGCCGGTGCCTGGCGAGCGGGCGAGCAGCCAGATGGTGGAGCTGGAGCTCCGGTCCAGCGTGTTCGTTCCGGGGCGGGGCGACGAGCGCCAGCTCGGCGTCGCCGTGAGCCGGATCTGGTTCATGCCCCAATAGCGGCCATCAGTCGGGGCGCCTGCAAGACCTTCGGCGCTGCGTTCCTGCTCCTCGCCCCAGCAGGGGGGAGGGTTGGGGTGATGGGGCCAAGTTTTTGCTGCTGAAGAACAAAGCGCCCCTCACCCTACCCTCTCCCCGCTTCGCGGGGCGAGGGGGCAAGCAGGGAGGTGTATCGGCCTGCGGAGCGAGAGGACCGCAGCGGTAGCCCTTGAGAAGTCGGATTCTGCGAGAGGCTCAATCGTTCTACAATTGCTGCATGAGCCTCGACACCATCGACACGTGCATCCTCTCCTCGCTTCAGGAGAACGGTCGCATGCCGCTGTCGGAGATCGCGCGGCGTGCTGGAGTGGCCCCCGCCACGGTTCACGAGCGCCTGGCCAAGCTGCGCAGGAGCGGCATTGTCCAGGGCTTCTGCGTGCGGCTGGACCCGAGGCTGCTGGGCTACACGGTGACGGCCCTGATCCACCTGCGGACCGGGCTTGCCGCCGAGGTGGGCAAGACGGTGGAGGGCCTCAACGCCATTCCCGAGGTGGAGGAAGTGCACGTGGTGACCGGCGAGTACGACCTGGTTGTGAAGGTCCGGGCGCGCGACACCGAGCACCTCCAGCAACTGCTCGTCGGCCGTATCCACAAGGTCACGGGGATCGCCCGCTCGGCCACCGAGGTCTGCCTGACCTCGCCGCTCGAACGGCTGGGGCCGTTCGTCTCGCCTCCCTCGCCCGCGCCGGCCGCCGACCCCGCGCGCGGCCGGGATGCCTGGTAGGGACCACCCTCCCGCCCACCCGGCCTCAGGTTCTCCGCCCCCCACCCCCCTCCGGCCTCAGGCCTCGGGAAAGGCAGGCCTCGGGTTGTCCTCCCACCCGCCCACCCGGCTTCAGGCCTCAGGAGGAGCAGGCCTCGGGTCATGTACCCTTCCCACCAGTCCTGTCTTGTCGTATCTGAGGCCTGAGGTCTGAGGCCTGAGGCCCTAACCCGAAGTTCCAGCCCGGCGGGGTGGCTTTTCCGAGGTAAGAGATTCTGTTTGATCGAGATGCGGGGGTTGTTTGTTCTTCA
>JALOLB010000334.1 GCA_025456225.1 Thermoanaerobaculaceae bacterium | reverse complement strand
CTCGCGCACCAGCAGTGCCACGCCTGCCACGTCCTGCACCTCCAGCTCACTGCTGCCTCCGGACGCCAGCTTCAGCTTCAGCCCCCGGACCTCCTGCTCCAGCTCGCGTACCCGTCGCTCCTGACCAGCAATGTAGTCTGGAATCTCGTCGACCGCCACGTTGGCCCGCCCGGCCGCACTCCGCAGGACGCGGTGCAGATTCTGGAAAAGCTCGATCGCCCCTCGCCCCGTGACCGCCTCGATGCGGCGCACCCCGGCCGCCACGCTGCGCTCGGCGACGATCTTGAAGGCCCCGATCTCGCCCGTGCGCTGCACGTGGCAGCCGCCGCACAGCTCGCGCGAGATCTTGCCGCCGTTCACCGACACCACCCGCACGGTCTCGCCGTACTTCTCGCCGAACAGCGCCATGGCGCCGGCCGCCCGGGCCTCCTCGATGCCCATGGTCGCCGTCGTCACCTCGTGGTTGGCGCGCACACCCTGGTTGACCAGCGCCTCGATCGCCTCGACCTGCTCGGGCAGGAGGGGCTGGCCCCACTGGAAGTCGAAGCGCAGTCGCTCGGGCTCCACCCGCGACCCGGCCTGCTGGGCGCCCGGCCCGAGCACCCCGCGCAGCGCCGCGTGCAGGAGGTGGGTCGCGGTGTGATTGGCCTGGGTGTCCAGGCGCCGCCGCAGGTGCACCTCGGCGCGCACCACCTGGCCCAGCACCAGCGTGCCCTCCACGACATCCACCCGGTGAACGAACAGACCCGGCACCGGGCGCTGGGTGTCCAGCACCCTGGCCTTGCCGCCGTCCCAGAGCAGGCTGCCCTGGTCTCCGACCTGACCGCCCGACTCGGCATACAGCGGTGTCCGGTCGAGCACCACCTCGCCGGGACCGTGCAGCGTCTCCACCTCGCCGTGCTCGCCCAGCAGCGCCACCACCCGTGTGCCGTCGAGCGCCAGCTCGCGGTAGCCCGCGAACTCCGAGTGCACGCCTCGCTCCGCGAGCTTCTCGTGCTCCTCCCGGAAGTGCGCCAGCAGGTCGCCCTTCCAGCCCTCCTGCCCGCGCTCCCGGGCTGCCGCCAGTGCCGCGTCGAACCCGTCGCGGTCCACCGGCAACCCCTCCTCCTGGGCGAACTCGACCAGCAGGTCGTACGGGATGCCGTGGGTCTCGTAGAGCCGGAACGCCAGTGCCCCGGGCATCACGGTCTCGCCGGCGCGCTTGAGGCGCTGCAGCTCGCGCCCCACCACGTCGGTGCCGAGGTTCAGGGTGCGGGCGAACCGTTCCTCCTCGGCCCGGAGCGCCGGCTCGACCAGCGGCCAGCGGTCGCGCAGCTCGGGGTACGCGGCCCCCATCGCGGCGATCACCGCGGGAACCACGTCGACCAGGAAGACGCCGTCGAGGCCGAGCTGGCGGCCGTAGCGGAGGGCCCGGCGGATGATGCGCCGCAGCACGTAGCCCCGGCCGTCGTTGGAGGGCACCACACCGTCGCTCATGAGGAACGCGGCGGAGCGGGCGTGGTCGGCGATGACCCGGAACGCAGGCCCGAGGTCGTTGGTCGGCACGTAGGGCTGGTTGGTGATCTCCTGGATGCGGCCGAAAACCGGCGCGAAGACGTCGATGTCGAAGCAGGAGCGCACGCCCTGCAGCACCGCGGCCACCCGCTCCAGGCCGGCACCGGTGTCGACGCACGGCCGCGGCAGCGGGTGCAGGTGCCCGGCGGCATCCCGCTCGTACTGCATGAACACCAGGTTCCAGATCTCGACCGTGTCGTCGCCCGGGCCGTTGACCAGCTCGGGGCGGTTGCCGGCCAGGTCGTCGCCCTGGTAGTAGTGGATCTCGCTGCAGGGGCCGCAGGGGCCGGTCTCGCCCATCGCCCAGAAGTTGTCCTTGTCGCCGAAGCGCAGGATGCGCTCCGGCCGCGCCCCAACCTCCTGCCACAGCCTCGCCGCCTCGTCGTCGCTGGTGTAGACCGAGAACCACAGGCGCTCCACCGGCAGGTGGTACACGCCGACCAGCAGGTCCCAGGCAAAACGGATCGCCTCGGCCTTGAAGTAGTCGCCGAAGGAGAAGTTGCCCAGCATCTCGAAGAACGTGAGGTGCCGCGTCGTGTACCCGACGTTGTCGAGGTCGTTGTGCTTGCCGCCGGCCCGCACGCACTTCTGGCACGACGCCGCGCGGGTGTAGTCCCGCGTCTCGCGCCCCACGAAGAGGTCCTTGAACTGGTTCATGCCGGCGTTCGTGAACAGCAGCGTGCTGTCCCCGCCGGGGATGAGCGACGAGGACGGCACCACGCGGTGGCCGCGCTCGGCGAAGAAGTCCAGGAAGGCCTTACGGGTCTGGTGTGTCGAGCGGTGGCCGCGCTCGGCGAAGAAGTCCAGGAAGGCCTTACGGGTCTGGTGTGTCGAAGGTCGTGACTGCATCGTTCTCCTCGTCGGGCTCGCGGCCCAGCACCCGCCGCACCTCGGCGGCGTCGAAGCCGCGCGTGAGCAGATACCGTACCACTTTCGCCCGTTCCCGCGGAAGCTGCCGCCACCGGGGACAGCGCTTGACGGCCCGTGCCACCGCAGCGTCGAGCGCGCCCGCGACCTCGTCGCTCACCAGCTCCGCGACCGCCCGCGCTCCGGCCTGCGGCTCGACGTGACGACGCCACAGCTCCGTCTCGATGGCCCGCTTCCCCTTGCCCTGCCGGAGGCGCGCGCGGCAGATGGCGCGCGCCAGCTCGAGGTCGTCCAGGAGCCCCGCCGCCTGCAGGCGCTCCACCTCCGCCCGCACCGGCCCGTCTGCAAAGCCCCTGTCGCGGAGACGGTCACCGAGCTCCCGGCGCGACAGCGCGCGACGGCCCAGCATGCGCAGCGCGGTCTCGTGGAGGGAGGCGCTCAACGCAGCCGGTCGGTGCCTTCCTTGCCGCCGAACTCGAACGGGCTGTCAGCAGAGAACGGCGACGGCTCCTGCGCCGTCTCGAGCGTCGCCTCCATCTCCTCGCGGGAGACGTCGGAGGTGGACTGGATGCCCTGCACGCGCAGCTTGAGCTCGTCCGGGTTGGAGGCGCTCCGGATCGCCTCTTCCAGCGTGATCAGACCGTTCTTGTAGAGCGAGTAGAGCGACTGGTCGAAGGTCTGCATGCCGTACTGGGAGGTGCCCTGGGCGATGGCATCGCGGATGAGCTTGGTCTTCTCCTTCTGCTCGATGCAATCCTTGATGTACGGCGTCGAGATCAGCACCTCCACCGCCGGTACGCGCCCCAGCCCATCGGCCCGGGGCAGCAGCCGCTGGGAGATGACCGCCTTGATCACCGTCATCAACTGGATGCGGATCTGCTTCTGCTGGTGCGGGGGAAAGACGGAGATGATGCGGTTGATCGTCTCCGTGGCGTCCAGGGTGTGCAGGGTCGAGAACACCAGGTGGCCCGTCTCGGCGGCGTGGAGGGCGGTCTCGATCGTCTCGAAGTCGCGCATCTCGCCGACCAGGATCACGTCCGGGTCCTGCCGCAACGCCGCGCGCATCGCCACCGCGAAGTTGCGGGTGTCGACCTCCACCTCGCGCTGGTTGACGATCGACTTCTTGTCGCGGTGGAGGAACTCAATGGGGTCCTCGATCGTCACGACGTGGCAGTTCCGCCGGGAGTTGATGTAGTCCACCATGGCCGCGAGGCTGGTCGACTTGCCGGATCCCGTGGTGCCGGTCACGAGCACCAGGCCGCGCTCCTCGTCGCAGATCCGCTCCAGCACCGGCGGCAGCAGCAGCTCACGGATCGTCAGGATGCGCGCCGGGATGAGCCGCAGCACCAGGCCCACCGAGCCGCGCTGCTGGAAGATGTTGCAGCGGAAGCGGCCCAGCCCCGGGACCGAGTACGCGATGTCGATCTCCAGGAACTGCTTGAACTTCTCCTTCTGCTGCGTGGACATCATGGAGAACGCCATGGCGATGGTGTCCTCCTGCATGAGGCGCTTGAACTCCACCAGCGGCAAGAGCACGCCGTCCACGCGGATGATGGGGTGGGATCCCACCTTGAGGTGCACGTCGGAGGCCTTGCGCTCCGTGGCGGCCTTCAGAATGTCATTGATGTGCATGACATCACGTCCTTTCCCTCACCGTGACAGGTCACCGGTGGCGGACGCACCCGTACTCACGAGCATCGGCCACCGGAGCGTGCTCTCTCGCGCTGCATCGACCCAATCATACCCCTGAGGCGGGTCCATCCGGCTGGCCGACCTTCAGCAGGTTGCGCAGCGCGTCCTTGTCCACCGCCTTCGAGAGCGCCTCGTCCTGGTCGATCAACCCCTTCTTCACCAGCTCCGCGAGGGCATCGGTCATCTGGCGCATGCCCAGCCGCTTGGACGTCTGCATGATGGTGGGGATCTGGTGCGACTTGCCCTCGCGGATGAGATTGGACACCGCCGGGATTCCCAGCAGGATCTCGTAGGCCGCCACCCGGCCACCGCCCACCTTCTTGAGCAGGAGCTGGGCAATCACGGCCTTCAGCGACTCGGCAAGCATGACCCGGATCTGCTCCTGACGGTCTGGAGGGAACTGGTCGATCATGCGGTCGACGCTCGAGACCGCCGTGTTGGTGTGGAGGGTGCCGAACACCAGGTGACCCGTCTCCGCCGTCTCGATGGCGATGGCCATGGTCTCCAGGTCGCGCAGCTCGCCGACCAGCACGACGTCAGGGTCCTCGCGCAAGGCAGCGCGCAGCGCGCGCTTGAACGACTCGGTGTGGCCGTAGACCTCGCGCTGGTTCACGAGGCAGCGCTTGTTCTCGTGCACGAACTCGATCGGGTCCTCGATCGTGATGATGTGGTCCGAGCGGTTGGCGTTGACGTAGTCGATCATGGTGGCCAGCGTCGTGGACTTCCCCGAGCCCGTCGGCCCGGTCACCAGTACCAGCCCCTTGTTGAGCATGCACAGCGCCTTCGTGGACTCGGGCAGCCCGAGGTCCTGGAAGCTCATGATTTGACTCGGGATGACCCGCAGCACCACGCCGACGCCGCGCCGGTCGCGGAACATGTTGACGCGGAAGCGCGCCAGGCCCGCGATCTCGTAGGCGAAGTCGGTGTCGTTGTCCTCGCGAAACTCGCCGCGGTTGGCGCCCGGCGCGATCTCGTCACACATCAGGAGCACGTGCTCCGACGAGAGAACCCGCGAGAACCCCGGGAGCGCCATCATGTCCCCGTGCAGACGCATCAGCGGCTGGCATCCAGCGGAGAGGTGCAGGTCCGAGCCTCCGGCCTGCACGAGGGTCCGCAGCATCCGGTCGAGGGGGCGCTCCAAAACCGCGCCGGCCGACGCCGGGCGCCGCATGTTGCCCGACGACATCGGCGCCGGCGACGCGGCCTGAAGAGGCGGTGCGAGCGGCCGGGGATGTGACCCAAGGGAGGGGGCCGACGCCGAGTCGGAGACCGGGGTCAGCTCGATGATCATGCGGAACACCCCGCCCACCTGCCGGGCGCGCACCGGGAATCGCTCCCCGCCGACGACCACGAACCCGGTCACCTCCTCGCCGAGCTGGAACGACACCTGTCGCTCCTCGGGCACGGCCTGATCGAGCCAGGCCTCCAGGTCCTCGGTCGCCACCGGATTCGTGCCGGCCTGCATCCTGGACTCGCCGCGGATCAGGAGCGCCGGACGGTCCGCCGTGAAGTCGAGGCGCTCACCACCCTTGAGACGGGCCGCCTTGACCAGTCTTTCGAGCAATCCTGGGTCAGTCACGGGACAATGATATCCCCCTTCCTCCGCTTCCGTGCCACCCACCAACCCAGGCCTCAGCTCTCCAACCCGCCCCACCCAGGCCTCAGAGTTTGTGAAAAATCTGCTACGAGGGCGGGTTTGTCCTTATAGGCGGAATCCGATGTCCTGCTGTCGGTTGTCGCGCCCAAGCGCTACGTGCCTCCTTGTGACGCGGACAAGTGCAGATGAGGGGTCAAGTGGCCCAGGCGGGCGTCCGCCGCGGTATGGAGCCAGTCTGA
>JALOLB010000333.1 GCA_025456225.1 Thermoanaerobaculaceae bacterium | reverse complement strand
CCGCGCGGGTCGAAGAGCGCCTCGGCGCCCCGGGCGTAGTGGTCGCGCACGCGATGCTCGTAGTCGATGGCAACGGTGAGGGCTTCCTTCAGATCCATGCAGCCTCCGCTCGTGTCCCCTCCCGGCGGGCCAGGGACCCCTGAACCGGAGCATATCGCCTGCGCCGGGGGTGTCAAGCGCGCCCGGGGCCCCCTCCGGTTGCTCCGAACACCGCCACCTCGTCGATCGGCACGGCGGCGGTGAGGGGGTTGACGATCACGGCCCGGGCGCGCTCGGGGTCGAGCTCGTAGAGGTGGTCGTCGGGTGTGCGCACCGGCTCGCCCAGGGGGTCGAAGACATGATTGCCAGCTCCTGCGAAGAACTCCCCGGGATGCTCGGATGCGGCCACGCAGCACCCGACCACCCAGGCAGCGTTCTCGATGGCGCGGGCCTGGAGCAGCACCCGCCAGACGTGGTCGCGCCGCCACGGCCACCAGGCGACCCCGATCAGGACGTCGGCTCGTGCCCGCAGGCGCAGCGCCCGGGCCTGCTCGGGGAAGCGCAGGTCGTTGCAGTTGAGCAGCCCCAGGACATGCCCGTCGAGCTCCACTGCCACGTACCGCTCGCCGGGATCCCAGAGGAGGTGCTCGTTGTGGGGTGGAAAGAGATGGACCTTGTCGTAGGAGGCCAGCTCCCGGCCGCCGCGCCAGACGGTCATGCGGTTGCGGCGCCCCTCGGTGAACGAGCCGAAGACGAAGGCGGTGGCTGGCGCCGCGGCCGAGACCGTGGCGAAGGCGGCGCGGACCCGGATCGGGTCGACCTGCCGCGTGTAGCCGTGCAGGAAGCTCTCCGGGAAGACCACCAGCTCGGCACCGGAGGTCGCGGCGGCGGCCGCCTCGGCCACCAGGCGCCGCAGGTTGGACTCCACATCCAGGCACACCCAGCGGGCGAGGTAGATGCGCATGGGAAAGGCTACCACTACACACCCGCCCTCGCGGGCCTCAGACCTCAGACCTCAGCTCCCCCGCCCACCCAGGCATCTCTTTGCAGTTCCTGAGGCCTGAGGCCTGAGGCCCGAGGCCTGGGAGGGGGTCAGGGGGCCGGGGTGGGGGCGGGATTTGGGGGTGGCGGGAGGGCGCGGAAGCCGTAGATCCTCGGGCGCCAGAAGGGGTCGAACTGGGAGAGGTTCGTGCCCTTGCTGCACTGGGAGTGGTAGAAGGTGTTGCGGTCGTTGACGATGCCCACGTGCTCGAGGTCGGAGAAGAAGACCACGCGCCCGAACTCCCACTGCGCCTTCTCGTCGATCTTCGGGAGGCAGAAGAAGAACCGGCGGGCGGTGGTGCGCTTGACGAAGATCCCGGAGTCGAGCATCACCCGCCAGAGGAAGCCGGAGCAATCGAAGCTCTTGAGGCCGGAGGAGCCCCACACGTAGGGTCGTCCCAGGTGGCGGGTGATGACCTGCCGCAACGGCTCCCAGGAAGGAGCGGCAGGAGGGGGCTGGGCCTGAGGCTGATCCCCGGCCTGGCCGAGGGCGAGCCCGGCCAGGAGCAGGGCGCCGGCCACGAGGCCCGCTCTCATTTCACCGCAGAGCCGAGCAGCAGCCCGAGGCCGATGAAGAGACCGGCGAGGAAGATCGCCACGGCGCGGTTGCCGGAGGTGAGCTGCGCGCCGAAGTCGATGCCGGGGGTCATCCAGTCGAAGATCTTGAAGGCGAGGACAAACCCGCCGAGACCGACTGCCAGCGAGATGAGGATGGAGAGCAGGTAGTTGCCGAGGTCCACGATGCCTCCTGGCCGGCCCGGGGGGCGAGCTGCTGCGAGGGGCCGATGCGCGCTGGTGGGGATTGTAGCTCCGGGACCTCCGGACGTGCAGCGAGGGCTGCGGTTTGCAGCACACGGTCTGCTGCGCGAAGCCGGTCGGCCGCCGGCGCGCTGGGGACGTTGACAGGGACAGCGACGGGAGCTATTATATCACTGCATGGTTATGAAACGACTAACTAGACCATGCTGACTCGGGAGGCATCATGGCAACCACGACTCTGACGTCCGCCAATGTCGAGCAACTGATCCGCGAGCAGGACACCGTGCTCGTCGATTTCTGGGCCCCCTGGTGCGGCCCGTGCCGGGCTTTCAAGCCGATCTTCGAGGCCGCGGCCGCGAAGCACCCGGACCTCACCTTTGCGGCCTGCAACACCGAGGAGGAGCAGGAGCTGGCGGGCGCCTTCGGCATCCGCTCCATCCCGACCCTGATGGTCTTCAAGCAGGGCGTGCTGGTCTTCTCCCAGCCCGGCATGCTGCCGGCGCCGGTCCTCGAGGAGCTCATCGGCAAGGTGCGCGCCCTCGACATGGACATGGTCCGCGCCCATATCGCGCGCGAGGAGCCGGCTGCGGCGGCAGCCGCCCAGTAGCCACGAGCGCAGCCCGGCTTCGAGGTCGGGCATACTGCCCCCGCTCGGGGTTGCAACCCCTGGGAGTGGACACATGCGGGACTTTCGTGGATCGACCGCCCTCATCACCGGTGCCAGCTCCGGGATCGGCGAGGAGCTTGCCCGTCTGCTGGCACGGCAGGGATGCCGGCTGGTTCTCACCGCCCGCCGACAGGACCGGCTCGATGCCCTGGCCAGGGAGCTGGAGAAGGCCGGGGCAGAAGGCGTGTGGGTTCTGGCTGCCGACCTCGCGGTGGCAGGTGCGGCCGCGCGCCTGGTTGAGGAGCTCGACCACCGGGGCCTGAGCATCGACGTCCTGGTGAACAACGCGGGGTTCGGGGGGTCAGGGCCGTTCCTGGACACCGATCTGGCCACCGAGCAGGAGATGGTCCAGCTCAACGTCGTGGCGGTAATGGACCTGTGCAAGCTGCTCGGCCGCCGCATGGCCGCCCGCGGTGCCGGGCACATTCTCAATGTGGCGTCGACGGCGGCGTTCCAGCCCGGCCCGCTGATGGCCGTCTACTACGCCAGCAAGGCCTTCGTGCTCTCGTTCTCCGAGGCACTGGCGGCGGAGCTCCGGGACGCCGGTGTGGTGGTCAGCACGCTCTGCCCGGGTCCCACGCAGACGGAGTTCGTGGCACGAGCCGACGTGGGGGGGACACGCCTGGTCAACCGCGTCACCCGGATGGCCAGCGCCCCGGATGTGGCCCGGGCTGCTTTCGTCGGTCTGAGCCGCGGCTCGCGCCTGATCATCCCGGGAGTCGTGAACAAGCTCGGGGTGCTCTCGGTCCGCCTCATGCCTCGGCGGTGGGTGATTGCCCTGGTGCGTCGCCTCCAGGAGAAGAGCTAGCAGATTTCCAGGCGTCGGAAGAGCAAAGAGGGCGTGGTCACGGCGCAGCCGAGGGAGAAGCTCTGGGTGTCGAGCCCGGTGCCCGCCAGCCCCGTGAGGAGGCGCCGGAACGTGCCGCGCAGCTCGACCAGGGGATAGCTGGCCACCGGACGACCCGAGACCACGGCGACCCCGGCCGCCCGCAGCGCGAACCGGTCGCCCGTGGGGTCGACCCGCACCCCGCCGGCGGGCAGGTCCAGCCAGAAGCCGGTGTCGAGCCGGTCGAGAAGGGCCCGCGCCGAGACGGGCCGGCACGGGTGCACCACCAGGTTGGACGGTCCGCCGCGGGGTGCCTGGCGGAAGCTCGGGCGGACCGCCCCGCCGGCGC
>JALOLB010000115.1 GCA_025456225.1 Thermoanaerobaculaceae bacterium | reverse complement strand
TCTCCTCCTTCAGCGCGGCGTCGAGGGACAGACGGGGATCCACCCGTGCCAGGCGCTTCACGGCGACCTGGGCGGCGAGGGAGCTGCAGGCGAGCTCCTCGGCCCAGCGCACGGCCTCGGAGAGGTGCTTGCCCAGGGCCACACGGCGGTGGATCAGCCCCAGCCGGTAGGCTCCCTCGGCATCCACCGGGTCCCCGGACAGCAGCATCGCCATCGCCGGGCCCAGCCCGATCAGCCGGGGCAGCGACCACGTGGCGCCGCCCTCGGGCACGAGCCCGTAGTGCACGCACTCGGACGCGAAGCGGGTGCCGGCGGCAGCCACACGCAGGTCGCACGCCAACGCCAGGTCCAGCCCACAGCCGAGGACGTACCCGTGGGTCGCCGCCATCGTCACCTTGGGGGCCGTGGCCAGGAGGGAGATGACCTTCTGGGTGGCCTCCACGACCGGCAGGAGTACGGCCGACGGGTCGCTCCCGCGCGCCATCTCGCCCATCAGGGCCGGGTCGAGGCCGACCGAGAAGCCGTCACCCAGGCCATGCATCACGATGACGTGCACGCCGGCGTCCTGGACAAGCTCCTGGAGGTTCTGGAGGAGCGCCTCGACAGTCGTGAGGTCGAGGGCGTTGTGTCGCTCCGCACGGTTGAGCGCCAGGTCGACGACCTGGCCGTGACGCTGAACGAGGACCGGATCGGACATGGGTGAGCGCCCTCCCGCAGTGTTGGCGCCATTGTAGCCGACCCGGTTGCGCCGCGCTCGGAGGTTGCGCCACAATCGGCCGATGATCGAGGACTCCATTCTGGCCGCTGCGCGCGCCCTCGGCCCGGCGTCACGGGTGATGGCTTTCACCGGTGCCGGTGTCTCCGCCGAGAGCGGCGTCGCGACCTTTCGCGGCGCCGGCGGGCTGTGGGAAGGGCAGCCGGTGGAGGAGGTCGCCACGCCCGAGGCCTTCCGCAAGGACCCCCTGCACGTCTGGAGGTTCTACGAGGCGCGCCGCACTCAGGCCCGCACCGTCCGGCCCAACCCGGCCCACGAGACCCTGGCGTCCTGGCAGGACCGCTTCCCAGGCTGGACGCTGGCCACCCAGAACGTCGACGGGCTTCACCAGGCGGCGGGAAGCCGCAACGTCCTCGAGCTCCACGGCGGGCTCTGGCGGGTCCGGTGCTGCGCCTGCGGCCGGCACCGGGAAGACCGCACCGTGCCGCTCCCCGAGCTGCCGCCGCGCTGCGCGGCCTGCGGGGGCATCGAGCGCCCGGACATCGTGTGGTTCGGCGAGATGCTCCCCCGCGACGTCCTCGAGGCGGCGAGCCTGGCCGCCCGGGACTGCCAGGTGCTCCTGGTGGTCGGCACCTCGGCGGTGGTCTACCCGGCAGCCGGCCTGGTCGAGATCGCAGCCTCAGCGGGAGCCACGGTGATCGAGGTCAACCCCCAGGCGAGCGCCCTGGCACACCTCGCCGACGTCGTGCTGCGCGGCCCGGCCGGGGAGCTGCTGCCGCGCGTCGCCGCTACCCTGGCGGCGTCCTGACATGCGCATCGCCGACCTTCCCCGGGACCAGCGCCCCCGCGAGCGGATGCTCGCCGCCGGGCCGGACGCTCTCTCGGATGCCGAGCTGATCGCGTTGCTGCTGGGTACCGGGACCCGGGGACTGCCGGTGGTGGAGATGGCCCGGCAGTGGCTGGAGGAGGCCGGCGGCCTGGGCGGCCTGGCCAGTCAGGACCTCACCCAGGTGCTCCGGCGCCACGGTGTCGGGCCGGCCAAGGGGTGCGTGCTCGCGGCGGCGCTCGAGCTCGGCCGGCGTCTGGCCCGGCGGCGTTTGGCCTCCGCCCCGCTGCTCGACCGACCCGAGCTGGTCGCCGACTGGCTGACGCCTCTCTACGCCGGCGAGCGGGTCGAGGTCTTCGGCTGCCTGACCCTGACCAGCCGCCACCAGCTCATCCGCAGCCACGAGCTGCACCGTGGCGGGCGCGCCCATGCCGACGTGGAGCCCTCGGAGATCTTCAACCGGGCCATCGTGGACGGCGCCCACGCGGTGCTCCTCTGGCACAACCACCCGAGCGGCGACCCCTCACCCTCGGACGACGACGTGCAGCTCACCCGACGTCTGGCCGACGCCGGTCGCCTGCTGCGCATCGGCATCCTCGACCACATCGTGGTTGCCGCCCGCGGCTTCGTCTCGCTGCGCCAGCGCGGGCTGGGCTCGCTCTAGGGTTGTTGGCTAGTCGGCTCGCGGGCGGGTCGGCTTGGTGGACCTGGGCGGCTCCGGCCGTGTCGTGACCACCTTGGCCACCAGGGCGTACTCCACCGTGACGGCCGCGCCATCCTTGAGGTCCGACGGGATCTGGGTGTCCGGGGTGACCTTACGGCCATGCCGTATCGCGAGCTCATCTTCCCCCTCCCTTGGCTGGCGCATTCTACACCCTCTGGCTCTCCCTCACCCGGCTCAGCGCGCGCGAAGAACCCGCGAAAGGACGACTGCTCGGAGGGTGTGAAGGAGCATCGTGGAGGGCACGTTCCTCCTCCTGCAATCGACCCCGTGGACGTGGTCGTGGACGTTGACGTGAACGTGAACGTGGATCCGAACCTGGGCCGAGAGGCTGCGAGCCTGACAGCTCCTGCTTGGACGTGACCGGAACGCATTGAAGGGCGACGTGTCCCCTTCGGCGCATGCCGAGAAGACGGACCGGGGTCAAGACCACGTCCACGACCACGTCCACGTCGACGTCCACGTCTGGGTCGAAGCAGCCCTCAGGATCCTGGCAGTCGTCCCATCACGATGCGTTCACACGCTGCGAGCAGTCACCCGCGACCTGCGTCGTCAGATGTCGAGGTAGCCCTCGCGGGTCCGTACCCTGACACCGTCGCGCCCCACCTTGACCTTCACCCTGTGCCAGTGCCCGTCGTCCTTCTGGTTGCTGGGGTAGTACCCGAGCACGTACTGCTCACGCAGCTCGCGCATGACCTCGGCGAACGCGGGAGCGAGCTCCGAGAGCTCGCGCACGATGGTCACACGGCCCCCGCCCTCGACCACCATCTCGTCGAGAGTCCTGAGCTGCTCGCGGTACCACGCGGCGTTCCGCCAGGCGGAGAACAGGGGCGGAGGCTCCGTGTCGCCGCCCTTCGCCCCTTCCCGCAGGCGAATCCAGTACACCAGCGCCTGGCTCTGGCGGGCCTTGAGAAGGACGTCGCTCGCGGACAGCACGCTGTTGGCGTCGAGCCCGTCCGAGAGCACCACGACGACCCGCCGCCCCTGCCGTTGCTCGAGCAGCTTGAGAGCCAGGTAGAGGTGATCGTTGAGGGTCGTACCGCCCCCCGCCTTCACCCCGGCGAGGCCGGCCAGGAGCACCTCGGGCACGTTGGTGAACGGGGTGCTCAGCTCCGTGTGGTCGTTGTAGATCAGCAGCTTGCCCTCGTCGAGGCCGCGCATCCCCGAGAAGAACGCCCGGGCACCGGCCAGCGCCGCCGCCAGGCGCGGCCCCTGCATCGAGAGGCTGGCGTCCACGAGCACGACCGCCGTGAGGGCGACGTCGCCCCGCGCGAAGTTGAGGATCTCCTGCCTGTCCCCCTCGTCGAAGACCTCGAAGTCGCCCTTCTCGAGGTCCAGCACCCGCGTCCCGTCGCTGGTGGCCGAGACGTAGAGCTGCTGGAGCTCGAAGGTGACCTCCTCGTCCACGACGATCCTGGGCGTCACCAGGGTCGCCTCGCCGACGCTCCCGCCGGCGGTCCGGGCCAGCACGCGCAGGCGGTGCTCGGTGTTGTCCTGGCCCATGCTTGCGACGACCTCCCAGGGGGGGCGGGTGAGCTCCCGTACGATCCGTCCGTCGACCATGAAGGTGACCTTCGCGATGTGCTCCCCGGACGTCACCTCCGCAGCGATCGACACCTCCCCGAACACGACCTCGCCGGCGGCCGGCCGGGTGATCACCACCTCCACGCCGGCCTCGGCGCCGACCGCCCAGGCCACCAGCACCCCCGCCAGCATGCGTTTCACGAGCCAGCCTCCCACCGCAGCGCCCCCACCGCCTCGCGCAGCGTTTCCCACGCTGCCGGCGCTGCCTCGTCGAGGCGCCTCCGGATGACCTCCCGGTCGTCGCGCGGCCACTGGCTGTAGCGCAGCCGGGCACTGCCCTCGCTCCCGGTCGGCACCGCCGTCACCGTCGCCGCCATGTCGTAGGCCTCCCGGGTCCGGTTCTGCCGATCCAGCAGGAAGGCCTGGAACAGCCTGATCTGCTCGTCTTCGAGACCCTCCCGGCGAGCCCTGCCGAGCAGGGAGCTGGCGGCGTCGAGCCGCCCCTTGCCGACCTCGACCCGGGCCAGCTCCTGGTACGCCACGATACGGACCCAGGGTGGTGCATCGCTGCCCAGGCACGAGTCGAGCAGCCTCTCGGCCCGGGCGGCGCTCCCCACGCGCAGGTGGTTGACGGCGAGCCGCAGCTTCCCCTCGGCATGGTCCGGGTGGGCGTCGACGAGCTGCTCCAGGAAACGCACCGCCGGTCGGTAGGCCCCCGAGCGCTCGAGGCCGGCGGCCATGCCGATGAGGCCGGCAGCGCAGCCCTTGTCCACGTCGATCGAGCGCTTGAACAGACGCGCCGCCGTGGCATCGAGACCCGCGTCCTGGAGGGTGGCGGCCAGGTTCGCCAGCAGATCGGCGGCCTGGGATCGGGTCTCGGGGCGCCGGCTGCGGTCGAGCCACAGCTCGGTCAGCGCCTCGAGGATGCGGCGTGTGTGGGCCATGGGCAGGAGCTCCCGGGCCCGAGCGTACCGGTCGTACAGCTTCATGTGCAGCAGCGTCAGCGACAGGGCACTCTCCGGTCGACTGCCGGCGAGGTCCCTGGCCACCTGCAGCTCGGCCCAGATGACACCCTCGAGCTCCCCGCTGGATCCGCTGGCGAGCAGGGGGCGCTCGAGGTCGGCCACAGCGGCCACCGCCGCGTCGAGGCCGCCGGTCTTGAGCTGCATGAGCGCCGCCCGGTACCCCGCCTTGACCTTCGGGTTGGCCTCGCCCTTCCGACCACGACCCGCCTGATAGGCGGCGCGCCGGGACGTCTCCTCGGGAACGACCACGCCGTCCAGGGCCGCCCAGACGGCCGGGCTCGGGGTGTTCGCGGCCTCGACGAGCAGGCACGGCACGGTCCCCACGACCTTGCTTCCGGCCAGCACTCCCGGCGCGGTCACCTCGAGGAAGTACAGCTCCGGCGGCAGGTCCGGGACCTTCCACTCGACCTTCCAGAGATCGAGCGACCCCAGAGCTCCGGTCTCGCGGCTTCCCATCGCCAGCTCGCCGCTGGCGACCTCCTTCCCCTGCCGATCGAGCACGCGGGTCGTCGCCGTGCGGGTGCCGGGAGACACGCCGCGCGCCGGCAGGAGCAGCGGCAGGGTCATGCCGGGCCCCACCACCGGGCGGGTGGAGACGGTCATGCCGGCCTCGAGCCACGTCGGCGCCAGCACCGGGCGCAGCACTTCGGCGGAGCCTTCCTCGACCGCCAGCGCCCACACCGCCGGCTCCACCCCCAGGGGTGTCGCCAGCAAAGCACCGCCTTCACCCAGCGCCGGCAGGGCGCGCGGCAGCTCGGCCACTCCGAAGTCCCCGGTGACGGTGTTGCGGACCAGCACCCGCAGGGCGTGCTCGCTCTCCGGCAGGCTCAGGGCCCCCACCACCCGCAGCCCCGCAGGGCTGAGCACCGCGGGGCACACACCCGGGTCGGCGTCGACCACCAGGCTCGAGGAGGCGCTCACGCCACCTCCGGCAGCCATCGCGTAGACCACCACCTCGACCGGGACGACCACCCCCGGCTGCTCGCCGAAGAGCGACGTCCCGTCGATGTCCAGCAGGTACGCCAGGGTGACCGTCCCCGCCTTCGACTCGAGGGGAACCGTGACGAACGAGAACGCCACCGCGCCGCCGTGCTGGCCGCTCATGATCAACGCCGCGGCGCGCGCCGGGAGACCGCGCCGGCGGTGCGCCGTGAGCGGGAGCTGGCAGCCCCCGGCAGGCGCCGGGGCTGCGGTCCGAACCTGCGGGTCACCGCTCGCCGGGACGGCAGGAAGCTCCTGCCCGCGAGCCGCCGTCGGCAGCAGCAGGCAGCACCCCGCCACCAGCCATCCGGCCCACGTGTGCCGCACTACCTGCCTGCCTCGGCGGGCCCGGGCCCCACCTGGATCGACCCGACGGCCGTGGAGTCGATCTGTCCGATGTCGTCCCGGACCGCCACCGCAACCCGGTACTCCCCTTCCCGCAGCTTCAACCCGAACGTGTACCCGACGCTCTGGCCCTGGGCCGACAGCAGGCGGTCGTTCGGCACCTTCAGGGGGAAGATCTGCTTGGCTGCCTGGGTGATCGTGCCCTCCCGGTTCTGCAGCGCGACCCACAGGGAGAGCTGGCCCTCGTGCACGTCGCCCTTCGGCTGCAGCAGCACGTTGCCGAGCGGGATGACGGCGAGGATCACGCTGGTGTACACGTCGTCCTTCTCCCTGCTGGCCGACCGCAGCGACACGCTCACGTCGAGCGGGTTCGACGAGCTCTCGCTCAGCACGGCAGCCAGCGCCCGCTCCGCCATGCGGTCGTCCGGCGTCTTGTTGAGGTAGCCCTCGCGGTGCCGCACCACCACCCCGTCACGCTTCACCCGCACCTTGAGGGTGTGGTAGGCCCCGGTGTCCGGGTTCGGGTTCGCATAGCCGAGGAGGTAGGTGACCCGCACGTCCTGCAGCACCTTGACGAGCGCCTGGCCGACGCCTTCGTTGTTGGGAATCACCGTGCCGCCAGTGGCCTGGGCCATGCTGACCAGCGCCTGCTGCTGGTTCATGGCCTCGCCGGAGCCGATGCTCGCATCGCGCTCCATGAAGCGCTGGTCTGCGCCCTGGCCCACCCCGCCCCGGCCGCTGCCGGACACACAGAAGAACGTGACACGGCTCGCGTTGGCGCGCTGCAGGAAGGCGCGGAACTCGGCCCCGAGCGCGTAGCGGGTCGCCTCGCTGGTGGCGGACAGGCCCGCCCCGCCGCCGCTCCCGTACTTCGACTCGAAGCGCTGCAGGAGGGCCTCCCCGGGGCGTGTGTTGAACCCCTCGCCGAGATAGACCACGAGCTTGCGGCCGGGGAGGAAGGCCAGCGAGTCGATGAACTGCGACTGGGCAGCGAGGTACGCTCGTGAGCGCTCGTAGGCCTCCTGTGCGGCGCCGCGGGCGCTCTCGATCTGGGCCTCGCGCTCCCGGGCCTCGAAGTCCGAGGACGCAGCCAGCCCACCGCCCGAGCCGCCGCCGGCCGACGAGGTCTCCATGATCTTGTTGACAAATCCCGTCACGCCGTTGACCCCGCCGCCGGTCGTCTCCCGAAACAGCTTGTCCAGGCCCTCGAGAAGACGCTGGCTGTCGGACGTGAGCGGCTGGACGACGCGGATGGCGCGGTTGCCGGAGGCCAGCATCATCTGCACCCCGGCGCCCGGCCACCCACCCTGCAGCAGCGTCTTCACCTGCCTGAGCACATCGTCGCGCTGCGCCGGCGCGAGGCTGGAGTTGTCGACGAACAGCACCAGCGAGACGAGCTCGGAGCTCGCGCTCCCGGCCCCGTCCGCCGACCCCGCGTCAGGCTCCGCACCCGCCGCCGATCGCGCCCCGACGACGAAGTTGCTGATGGTCTGCGGCGTGCCGTCCTCGAGCAGCTCGAAGTCGCCCGCGGCCAGATCCGGGACCATCTTCCCCTCGCGGTCCGTGACGATCACCTCGACGTTGACCACGTTCACCTGGGCCGTCGCGCGGTAGGTGTCGAGGGGCTGTGGCTGCTGGGCCCGGACACCGCCAGCCACCACGACTGCCAGCAGCATGACCGGGAGCACTCGAGCTGGGGCAACCTTGGTCATGACCCCTCCTCACCCCAACCGGGGCTTCTCAGCATAGTACGCGCTCCTGACGGCCGGGGTTCCGCCGGTGACGACTCGACCCTCGCGCGGGACAGGACGCCGCGGCGGGGGACGAGCGCGCTGGCCACCTGCCGGTCTTTGTGCTACAAACCGCCACCACTGGGCCCCGGATCGCGAGTGCTTCTCCCTCCGGCGGCTCGGGCCGGGGAGAAGACAGATGAGCGACACCGCATCCGCCGCAACCGTCTTTCGGGTCCCGTTCGACACCCTCGAGCACTTCATGCGGGATGTCTTCCTGGGTCTCGGCGTGCCGCCCGACGACGCCGCGACCTGCGCCGAGGTGCTGATCGTTGCGGACAAGCGGGGCATCGACTCCCACGGTGTCGGCCGTCTCAAGCCCATCTACTACGACCGCATCAGGGACGGGATCCAGTTCCCGGTCGCGCCGTTCGACGTGGTGAAGGAGACCGAGACGACCGCCGTCATCGATGGTCACGACGGCATGGGTCATGCCATCGCCAAGCGGGCCAACCAGATGGCCATCGACAAGGCGCGCCGGTTCGGCATGGGCATGACCGCCGTGCGCAACTCCACCCACTACGGCATCGCCGGCTACTACGTCCTGGCGGCCTGCGAGAACGGCATGATCGGCATGAGCGGCACCAACGCCCGGCCGTCGATCGCGCCCACGTTCGGGGTCGAGAACATGCTCGGCACCAACCCCCTCACCATCGGATGCCCGACCGACGAGGCGTTCCCGTTCATGCTCGACTGCGCCACCTCCGTGACCCAGCGCGGCAAGATCGAGGTCTACGCGCGGACCGGCAAGGAGCTGCCTGCGGGTTGGGTGATCGACCACGAGGGCCGTACCTGCACCGACTCCCAGAAGGTCCTCAAGGACCTGGTGGCGGGAACGGCCGCCCTCACCCCGCTCGGCGGCCTCGGCGAGGAGACCGCCGGCTACAAGGGCTACGGCTTCGCCACCTTCGTCGAGATCCTCTCGGCCGCCCTCCAGGACGGCCGCTACCTCAAGGACCTGCTGGGGTTCGAGGACGGCAAGAAGGTCCCCTATCACCTCGGTCACTTCTTCATCGCCATCGACATCGAGCACTTCGTGCCGCTCGACCACTTCAGGCGCACCGCCGGTGACATCTGCCGGCAGCTCCGGGCCTCCCAGAAGGCCCCGGGCGCCGAGCGCATCTACACCGCCGGCGAGAAGGAGCACCTCTACTGGCTCGCCAACCGGGACCTCGGCGTGCCGGTCAACCCGAGCCTGCGCAAGGAGATCGACCTCATGCGCGGGGAGCTGGGCCTGGGCCACTACCGCTTCCCGTGGGACTGAGGCGACACCTGTGACCAGCGACTCCTCCCACGCCTCCCCACTCGACCTCCGTCAGGGCGTCGTCCTGGCCCTGGCCTCCGGCGGCATGCGCGGCGTCGCCCACCTCGGGGTGCTGGCGGAGCTGCAGGCCGCCGGCGTCCCCATCAAGGGCATCGCCGCCACCAGCTCCGGCGCGACCCTCGGCGCCATGTGGCTGCTGCTCGGCGACCCCGGAGCCGAGGAGCGGCTCAAGGAGTTCGCCCGCCGGGGCCTCGGCGCCTCCATCCCGGACATCGGCGAGATCGACGCCAGGACCGGCGTGGCCGCCACCGTGGCGCGCGTCAAGCGGGCCCTGGGCATGCTCCGCATCGTCTTCATCCGCCATGCCATGCGCCAGGAGGCGTTTCTCGACCTCGTCGCCTTCCTGGTGCCCGACCGGCGCATCGAGGACATGCCGGTCCCCTTCCGCATCGTCACCACCGACCACGCCACCGGCGAGGAAGTGTGGCTCGACCGCGGTCCCCTGCGCCTCGCCATCGCGGCGTCGTCCGCCGTCCCGGGCCTCGTCGCCCCGTTCCACTGGGAGGGGCGCCGCCTGCAGGACGGCGGCACCGTGGCCGAGATCCCGGTGGTCGCGGCCCGCGCCATGGGCGGCCCGGTGGTCGCCGTCGAGGTGAGCGAGGGCCTCCCGGCCGGCGACCCGGACCTCGACCGCGCCCCGAAGGCGATGTTCCGCGCCGCCGCCATGGGCTGGCAGGCGCTGCGCCGCCGCATCCTGGCCGAGGCCGACGTGGTCATCTCCCCGGCCGTGAACCACCTCCACTGGGCCGACTGCACCGGCGTCGACGACGCCATCGCCGCCGGCCACGCCGCGACAAGGCAGATGCTCGCCGCCCACCCGCCCACCCGGTGATCGGTGGTCGGAGGAGGAGCAGCACCTCGCTTCAACGTGTACCTGCCGGCTCGGTAGTGGGAACCTCCAACCGTCGAAGTCCATCCACCAATCACCGACCTCCGAGCACCGATCACCGACCACTGATCACCGGGCGGGCGGGTGGGGGGAACTTCTCCGGGCGACGGGTGTCTAATGGGCCATGAACGGCTCGCCTGAACGGAGGACCCCGACCATGACCCGCACCGCACGTGCCGCCCTGCTCCTCGCGCTCCTGGCGCTTCCCGTGGCCGCCCTGGCCGACGGGCTCATCGTCATCGACCGGCCGCCCGGCGTGCCGCCGGGGCACTACGCCTTCGCGCCCATGGAGGTGCGGTACCACCACGTCACGGTGAAGATCGCCGACCAGCTCGCCACCACCTCGGTGGACCAGGTGTTCTGGAACCCCAACAACGCCCGCCTGGAAGGGACGTACCTCTTCCCGATCCCGAAGGGCGCCCACATCGACAGGTTCGCCATGGACATCAACGGCACGATGGTGGAGGCCGAGCTCCTGGACGCCGACAAGGCGCGCCGCATCTACGAGGACATCGTGCGGCGGATGCGCGACCCGGCGCTGCTCGAGTACGCCGGGCAGGGGCTGTACAAGGTGCGCATCTTCCCGATCGAGCCGCGCTCGGAGAAGCGGATCAAGCTCTCCTACAGCCAGCTCCTGCGCGCCGACGGCGGCATGGTCGAGTACACCTACCCGCTCAACACCGAGAAGTTCTCGGCCCAGCCGCTGCAGTCGGTGTCGGTCAAGGTGGACCTCGAGGTGAAGGACGGGATCCGCTCCCTGTTCTCCCCGAGCCACGAGGTGGAGATCTCGCGCAAGGGCACCACCCGCGCCACGGTCGGCTTCGAGGCGAAGGACATCCGGCCCGACACCGACTTCCAGCTCTACTACGCGCCGAAGGCCACGGACGAGGTGGGGCTGTCGGTCCTGACCTACAACGACGGCGACCCGGACGGCGGGTTCTTCGCCCTCCTCGCCTCGCCCAACTCGGACCCCGGCCGCGAGCAGGTCGTGGCCAAGGACATCGTCTTCGTCCTCGACACCTCCGGCTCCATGGCCGAGAAGGGCAAGCTCGAGCAGGCCCGCCGGGCGCTGCGCTTCTGCCTCGCCAACCTCAACGCCGCAGACCGCTTCGAGGTGGTGCGCTTCTCCACCGAGGCGGAGCCGCTGTTCGAGAGGCTCGTCGACGCGACACCGGCCAACCGCAAGCGCGCCGAGGAGTTCGTGGACGGCTTCAGGCCCGTGGGCGGCACCGCCATCGAGGACGCCCTGACCCGGGCGCTCGAGCCAGCGGCCGAGCAGAGCCGCCCCGACCGGCCCTACGTCGTGGTCTTCCTCACCGACGGCAAGCCCACCATCGGCTCCACCAACGACGACGAGATCGTCGGCCGCGTCCGCAAGGCCATGGGCGAGCGCCTGGTGCGCGTCTTCTCGTTCGGCATCGGCGTCGACGTCAACGCCCACCTCCTCGACCGCCTCACCGAGACGACCCACGCCGCCAGCCAGTACGTGCTCCCGGACGAGGACATCGAGGTCAAGGTGTCGGCCTTCTTCACCAAGATCAACGCCCCGGTGCTGGCCAACCTCAAGCTCAAGCTGACCGGCGGCGCGCGCGCCTCCAAGCTCGCACCGGCCGAGCTGCCCGACCTCTTCCGCGGCGAGCAGCTCGTGGTGTTTGGCCGCTACTCGGGCTCCGGCGACACCGCCCTCACCCTGTCGGGCTCGGTCAACGGCAAGCCGCGCAGCTTCACCACCGAGGCCGCCTTCCCCCGCCGCGCCTCCGGCAACGAGGCCCTGGCGCGCCTGTGGGCGACCCGCCGGGTCGGCTTCCTGCTCGACCAGGTCCGCCTCCACGGCGAAAGCAAGGAGCTCAAGGACGAGGTCACCGACCTGGCCCGCCGCTACGGCATCGTCACGCCCTACACCGCGTACCTCATCGTCGAGGACGAGAAGGACCGCAACGTGCCGGTGGCCAGCCGCAGCCTCCAGGTCATCGACGGCGACCGGGTGGTCAACGAGGCGGTGCGCGGGTCGTTCCGGGCGGTGCAGGAGGAGAAGAGCGGCGAGGGCGCGGTGGGAGGCGCGATGGCCATGGACTCCATGAAGGAGGAGGTCACCGTGTCGTCTCCGGCACCCACTCGCGGCCGCCCGATGGCGCTCCCGGGAACAACGATCGAGAAGACCCAGCGCGTCCAGCAGGCGATCCAGCAGCAGGCCACGCGCTTCCGGCAGGGGCGCACCTTCATCCAGAACGGCCCCTGGTGGATCGACACCCAGGTGCAGAGCAAGCCCGGCGCCCGCCGCCAGCAGGTCAAGCTCGGCTCGGCCGAGTACTTCGACCTGCTCGCAACGCACCCCGACGCCTCCGCCTGGCTGTCCGTCGGACGGCAGGTCCAGGTGCTGCTCGGCGACGTCGTCTACGAAATCAGCGAGTGAACGAAAGAGAACGTGGAGGACCCCATGCGCACCCGATCCCTCGTCCCGGCAACCCTGATCCTCGCAACCATGGCCGTGTCGGCGCACGCCGCCACCCCGGCCGCCCCGGCCAAGGCCCAGCCCCAGATCGAGGTCTGCTTCGTCCTCGACACCACCGGCTCGATGAGCGGGCTGATCGCCGGCGCCAAGGCCAAGATCTGGTCGATCGCCAACCAGCTCATCGCCGCCAGGCCCGCCCCGCGGCTCAAGGTCGCGCTCATCGCCTACCGCGACCGCGGCGACGACTACGTGACGAAGCTCTTCGACCTCTCCGAGGACATCGACGCCGTGTACGCCAACCTGCAGACCTTCCAGGCGGACGGCGGCGGCGACACTCCGGAGTCGGTCAATCAGGCGCTCAGCGAGGCGATCACGAAGATCTCCTGGAGCGCCGACCGCAAGGTCTACAAGGCCGTGTTCCTGGTCGGCGACTGCCCGCCGCACATGAACTACTCCGACGACGTGAAGTTTCCGCAGACCTGCCAGCTCGCGGCGAAGAAGGACATCGTCGTCAACACCGTGCAGGCGGGCGACCACGGCGACACCACGCCGATCTGGAAGGAGATCGCCTCCCTCGCCGAGGGCTCGTACGTGGCGATCGCCCAGTCCGGCGGCGTGCAGGTCGTCGCCACCCCGTTCGACGACGAGATCGCCAAGCTCAACGCCGAGGTCGGGAAGACCATCGTCGCGTACGGCGACGAGCGGGAGAAGGGCGAGGTGCGCGCCAAGCAGGCGATGGCCGAGGCCGCCCCGTCCGCCGCGGCCGCGGACCGGCTCGAGTTCAACGCCGCGACCGGCAAGGTCGTGCAGGGCGGCGGCGACCTCGTGGACGCCGTGGGCGCCGGCTACGTCAAGGTCGGCGAGCTCAAGAAGGACCAGCTCCCGGCCGAGATGCAGGCCATGACCCCGGCCCAGCGCGACGCCTACGTGAAGGAGCAGGCCGCCAGGCGCGCCACCGTCCAGAAGCAGATCAATGACCTGCTCGCCAAGCGCCGCGCCTACATCGAGGCCGAGCAGAAGAAGGGCGCCGCCCGGGACGGCTTCGACGCCCAGGTCGAGACCGTCATCCGCACCCAGGCCGCGAAGAAGGGCATCACCTACGGCACAACGAAGTAGCGGCCGATGGCCATCGGCCGGCGTGGGGGCGGGCGGCGCAGGCCGCCCGCCCGTGCGTTCGGGGCGACCGCACCCCCGGAGGGACCGGCGAGACGGCCGAGCCAGGGATGACGGGTCCCGAGCGATCCGCTACACTCCCGGCAAGGACGACAAGGATGCGATCTTCCCCACAGCATCAGCCACCACGCACCACACCGTCGATCCGCACCTCTTCGGACGCTATGCAGCCCCCCCTCGCAGCCTATCGCCCCCCCTCCTCATCCAATCCAAACCCCAACACCGCCACAGTCAGCACCTTGGCGCCTCCCCGACCGCGCTTCGCTTCGGATCTTACACACCAGCCTCACGTTGCTTCGCATCCCCACACCCGCAGTCTATATGGCGTTCGGCGGACTCAGATCGGACCCGCAAATGAATGATGAGCTGCGGTTTGAAGGTCGCGAGCTCAAGTCCTACGCAGAGCCCGTCAGCGCTGCGGAATTGCGACAGGGCGAGACCTATTTCACCTTGAACTATGCGGATGAGGAGCTGCTTCTTCCCTACCTAGAACCTGTCGTCTTCGTGGGCTGGGACCTGTCTCCTGAGGATAGGGGCCAAGTCTACTTCCAAGACTCTGAATCTTATCGCCGCGGGGTCCGGTTCGGTGACGAGACAGACGGTGAGACAGCCACATTTCAATTTGGCGACGGGGCGTCGATTGGCCACGTCTTCGAGTTCGAGCGAGCGCTGGATATGCTGTTAGCCTGCGCGATCAGACGACAACGAGCTGGGTGCTAGCTATTCGAGCAGTGCTATCGCGGTTGGATTCGCCGCCGAACGGCGCGCTGGACTTGCCCGGGCTTGCCACCACTCAGGTTTGTGTCGGCTACACTCCTTCCGTGGCCACACCCCCTCGAACCAACGTCCCGCTACCCGCCCGGCAAGTCAGCGCGAGCGTTATGCTCCGCAACACGAGCTAGGCATAGAGACA
>JALOLB010000332.1 GCA_025456225.1 Thermoanaerobaculaceae bacterium | reverse complement strand
CGGGCCTCAGGTCTTCCCCCACCCAACCGGCTGGCCTCAGGCCTCAGGAAAGACAGGCCTCAGGCCTCAGGAAGAACAGACCTCAGGGATTCCGCCCAACCCTCCAGCCGGCCTCAGGCCTCAGCTCCCCCACCCACCCGACTCTGCCTAGTCTTGCCTGAGGTCTGAGGCCTGAGGCCTGTCTTTCCTGAGGCCTGGGAGGGTGGGTGGGGGAGGCGGGGTCAGTACTGCTTCCTGAACAGCCCCCAGAAGGACTCGGCGAGCTTCTCCTTGAAGGGGCGCGCCTTCCACGCCTCGAGGGTGACCCGCTGGGCGCGGGTCAGATCCCGCTCGAACATCTCGCACATCGAGGCGGCGAAGCGCTCGTCGAAGACGTTGAGGTTCGCCTCGTAGTTGAAGTACAGGGAACGTGACGTGAGGTTCGTGGAGCCGACGCTGGCCCACGTGCCGTCGACCACCATGGTCTTGGCGTGAAGCTTGGCGGCCTGGTACTCGTAGACCTCGATCCCTGCGCGCAGGAGGCGTGTGTAGTCGCTCCGTCCGGCGTAGCGGACGGGGCGGGCGTCGGTCAGGCGGCTGGGGAGCAGCAGCCGCACCCGCACCCCGCGCTTCGCGGCGCGCTCGAGCGTGGAGAGCGCCACCGAGTCCGGGGCGAAGTAGGCGTTGGTGATGTCGATGGTGGAGTGGGCCGAGTTGACGGCGACCAGGAAGGAGATGCGCGCCGGGTTACCGTCGAACCCCGGCGTGGACTCCATGAGCTGGCAGCGCTGGCCGTTGGCGGCGGGCAGGCGGGGGAAGAGGACGTGGGCGGCGAGCACTTCGCCCGTGGCCTCCAGCCAGGCGCGGGCGAACGCGGCCTGCATCTGGCGCACGACAGGTCCCTGGACCCGCACCATGGTGTCCCGCCAGTGCGCGGAATCGGTGCCGTCGCCGGTCCACTCGTCGTCGATGCAGATGCCGCCGGTGAAGCCGAGCTTGCCGTCCACCACCAGGATCTTGCGGTGGGTCCGGAGAAAGATCTTGCGGAGGTTGAAGACGTTCGTGGGGTGGAAGAAGACGACCTGCGCGCCGGCGTCCCTGAGGAGCTTCTCGTTGAGGGTGCCAATCCCGGGGGTGCCGAAGGAGTCCAACAGCAGCCGCACCTTCACCCCGGCGCGTGCCCGCTCCAGCACGCTGTCGATGAACTCCCGGCCAACGGCACTGTCCGTGAGGATATACGGCTCCAGGTGGATGCTGGACTTGGCCTGGCGGATGGCGTCGAGCATGGCGGGAAACACCTGGTCGCCGTTCTCGAGGATGTCCACCCGGTTGCCGTCCACGGCGTCGTTGCCGGCGGCGATGGCGAGCGCCGCCTGGATGTCGGCGCCGCTCGACGTCAGGGGAGGGTAGTACTCATACCGCCGCACCGTGGCGCAGCCCGTGGCCAGCACCGCAGCGAGACCGGCAACGGCACGCAGTGATCTGGCCACTCGCACGCACATCGGTTGCACAGTATGCCATGCCCTTCCGCCCGCTCATCCGTGGCCCCCACCCAGCTACCCCACCAACCGACCTCACGCATCAGCTTCCCCGCTCGACCAGCGCGATCCCACTGCTCATGTCGCACCTGAGGCCCGAGGCCTGAGTTGTCGTCAGGGAACCGCGCCTGGGTGGCCACGGTGCCACTCGGTACCGATGGAAACCTGGACCAGGCCCCCGAGCGTGCGAGGGCCAACCAGTCGTTCCCCCATGACCTCCTCTCGCGCACTGTGGTCGGTTGGTGGGTGGAAGACATGAGGTCGTGCGGCGGTTGGGGTTGGGTAGTTGCAGGAGCGTTGTGCCGTGTACAATCAACGCAGAGATGTGACGCAAGGGAGGTGACGTATGGGAAGGAAACTCGTGCTGGTCGCACTTGCGGTGGCGCTGGTCGCGACCTCGGCTATGGCGGGCAAGCCCCGGGTCGCCGTCCTGGAGTTCGGGCACAAGGCGCTGAACTCCCAGTGGTGGGGATCGGGCGGTGCGGCCCAGGACATGTTCATCACCGAGCTTGTGAAGTCGGGCAAGTTCTCGGTCATCGACCGGGAGCGCCTGAATGCCCTTCTGCAGGAGAAGAACCTCTCGCTGGGCGGCGACGTCGACCCGTCGACCGCGGTGAAGGCCGGCAAGCTGCTGGGCGTCGAGTACTTCCTGTTCGGGAACGTGACCGAGTTCGGCGAGACCGAGAACAAGGCCAAGGTCGGCTGGGGATTCGGTGTTGACGTCAGCAAGAAGAAGTTCGTTGCCGCCCTCGACTGCCGGCTGGTCAACACGACCACCGGCGAGATCGTGTGGGCGGACACCGGCAAGAAGGAAGAGAGCAACGTCAACGTCTTCGTCTTCGGGAGCGGCGGCGGCGTCGACGATCAGCGCATGTTCGACAAGGTGCTGCGACCGGTGGTGGAGGAGCTGTCGAAGAAGGTCACGGCGTTGGATCTGGCCAGCAGCGGCGGCCCGGTCGCGGCCGCCGAGGTGAAGTCCGGCAAGATCGCCAAGATCGAGGGCAACACGGTGTGGATCAACCTCGGCTCGGCAAACGGCGTCAATGTCGGCGACTCCTATGCCGTCTTCCGGCTGGGCGAGCCCATCAAGGACCCCGACAGTGGCGAGGTTCTCGGCCAGGACGAGAAGAAGATCGGTCGCATCAAGGTTGTCGCGGTGAAGGGACCGAAGTACTCCGAGTGCACCATCGTGGACGGATCTGGCCTGGATGTTGGTAACATTGTGAAGTGAGGCCTGAGGCACGGGTGCCGAGGCCTCCGGGGGTGGGCATGCGACGCATGGTGTCGTCGATCGCTTTGACGGTCTTCGCGGTGCTGGCGTCGGCGCAGGAGACTGCCTACACGCCTTCAGAGAATCCTTTCCAGAACGAGTACGACTTCTCGCTTGGAAGGGTCATCGAGCTGCGGGCGGATGTTCAGGGCGTGCGTCTCGACGCCATCTCGCTCGTCGCAGTCGAGGCCGTGCAGGCGGGCAGACCGATCCAGTGCGAGGTGGAGCTGCTCGGCAACAACATGTCCAGTGGCAAGGTCGAGATGAGCGCCGTGCTGCTCCTCGAGGACGCCGCCTCCAAGGGCCTGCAAGGGGGGCGGATCCTGATCGACGCGTTCAAGGTCAAGTCTGGTAAGGCCTTCGCACAGAAGCAGGCCGTCCAGGTCCCGGGTGAGATCCTGGCCCAGGCAACGAAGGTCTACGTTCTCGTCCAGTTGCAGCTCTAGGGGCGGAGACAGGCGCTGCGGCGCCGGAGGCTCCATCCAACGGCGGGCGCCCATCCGGGCGCCCCTTCCTTTTCGCCCTCCCCCCGCCAAGGCCTCTGGCCTCAGACCTCAGGCCTCAGGAGAGACAGGCCTCGGGCCTCAGGCCTCAGGCTTCAGGAGAGACAGGCCTCAGGCCTCAGACCTCAGGCCTCAGGAGAGACAGGCCTCGGGCCTCAGGCCTCAGGCCTCAGGAGAGACAGGCCTCGGGCCTCAGGCCTCAGGCCTCAGGAGAAACAGGCCTCGGGCCCCCGACCTCAGGCCTCAGGCAGGACTAGACAAGGCTGGGTCGGCGCAGCATCTGAGGCCTGCTTTTCCTGAGGCCTGAGGCCGGGTGGTCGGGTGGTCGGAGAACCTG
>JALOLB010000331.1 GCA_025456225.1 Thermoanaerobaculaceae bacterium | reverse complement strand
CGACGCCCACGCCCATCACAACACCACATCGATCTACACTCCGGCGCTGATCTTCCCCATGCTCCCGGAGGAGCTCTCCACCGACATGACATCACTCAACCCCGGCAGGGACCGCCTGGCCGTGGTCGTCGAGATGACCGTCCAGCCCGACGGCGAGGTCGCCGCGAGCAGCGTGGCTCGCGCTCTCGTGCGCAACCACGCCCAGCTCGCCTACCGCTCGGTGGACGCGTGGCTCGACGGGCGGGCCCCGGCCCCGCCGGCCCTGACCGCGGTGCCGGGGCTCGATGCGAACCTCCGCCTGCAGGACAGAGCTGCCCAGGCGCTGCGCGCCCAGCGCTTCCGCCAGGGTGCCCTGGACCTGCAGACCTTGCAGACGAAGGCGGTCTTCGAGGGTGACACCATTCGCCGCCTCGAGGTGGACGACGACAACCAGGCCAAGGACATCATCGAGAACTTCATGATCGCTGCCAACGGCGTCGTGACCCGCTTCCTGGAAGCCAGGGGGCTGCCGTCCCTGCGCCGGGTCGTGCGGGAGCCGAAGCGGTGGGATCGGATCGTCCAGCTCGCCGCCGGCTTCGGGACGCGCCTTCCGGGCAGGCCGGATTCCAGGGCGCTGCAGGACTTCCTGGGCGAGCGGCGCGCTGCGGATCCCCAGCGCTTTCCGGACCTCTCCCTGGCCGTGGTCAAGCTCCTGGGCGCCGGCGAGTACATGGCCGACCCGCCCGGCGAGGACCCGCCCGGGCACTTCGGGCTCGCGGTGCGCGACTACGGCCACTCCACGGCGCCCAACCGCCGCTACCCCGACGTGGTCACCCAGCGGCTGCTCAAGGCGGCGATCTCCGGCCAGCCCGCAGGCTACTCGATGGACGAGCTCGTTGCAGTGGCCCGTCTCTGCACCAGGCGCGAGGACGACGCGAACAAGGTCGAGCGCCAGGTGCGCAAGTCGGCGGCGGCCCTGCTGCTCGAGGGCCAGCGCGGGCGGCGCTTCCACGGGCTGGTGACCGGTGCCGCCGACAAGGGCACGTGGGTGCGCGTCTTCGACCCGCCGGTGGAGGGCCGGGTGGTCGAGGGGGAGCACGGCATGGACGTCGGCGACCGGGTCACCGTCCGCCTCGTGCGGACCGACGTGGAGGCCGGCTTCATCGACTTCGCCCGGGCGTAGGCGGGCTTTCCCTCGCGCCTATAATCGTTTTGTGCCCCACCAGGATCACGAGGCCGCATCGACCCAGATCGGAGAGCCGGGCTCCGGGTGGTCGGGTCTGGCCGTCGGACGCGTGCTGGCGCGCCGCTACCGCATCACGCGGTTCATCGCCAGCGGCGGCATGGGCGAGGTCTACGAGGCCGAGGACCTTCACCTGGGCGTGCGCGTCGCCCTCAAGACCATCCGCGCCGAGGGGTGGGTCGATCCCGGCGCCGGCGAGCGCTTCAAGCGCGAGGTGCTGCTGGCACGGCAGGTCACCCACCCGAACGTCTGCCGGATCTTCGACCTCGGGGTTCACGAGGAGGCCAACCGGCCGCCGCTGACGTTCCTGACCATGGAGCTGCTCGAGGGCGAGACCCTGGCCGACCGCGTGGGGCGCCGCCGGCGCCTTCCGGCGGACGAGGCCCTGCCACTCGTGGAGCAGATGGCGGAGGGCCTGCAGGCCGCCCACGACGCGGGGGTCGTGCACCGCGACTTCAAGGCCGGCAACATCATGCTGGCACCCCTCTCCGGAGGCGGCGAGCGCGTGGTCATCACCGACTTTGGCCTGGCGCGCCAGGCCCAGGCGACGGGCCAGCAGGCCAGCACGCTCGCGGCGTTTGTCGGCACGCCGGCCTACATGGCGCCGGAGCAGGTGGAAGGCCGCCCGGCCGGTCCCGCCGCCGACGTCTATGCCCTCGGCATCGTGCTGTTCGAGATGGTCACCGGGGAGCGGCCGTTCCGGGCCGAGATCGCCGTGCTCGAGGCCATGAAGCGGCTCGGCGAGAGCCCGACACCCCCGAGCCGCAGGGCCCCGGACCTCCCTGCCGCCTGGGACGAGGTCATCCTCCGCTGCCTGGCCCGGCAGCCCGAGGCGCGATTTGCCCGCGTCGCCGACGTGGCGGCGGCGCTCCGCGTCGCGCCGGCCCGGTCGAGGCGGAGGGTCCGCTGGGCTGGGCTGGTCGCCGCCGCGGCCCTTGCGACCGCCCTCGGCGTGGCTGGCTGGCTCGCCCTCAGACCGCATCCCGCCGGTGAGCCGGCGGAGGCGGGCACGTCCCCTGGCGGGCCCACCGCCCCGCTGCGCCGCTGTGTCGCGATCCTGGGGTTCCACAACGTCACGGGTCGCCCGGAGGCGGCCTGGATCTCCACGGCGCTGGGCGAGATGCTGTCCTCCGAGCTGGCTGCCGGGGAGTCCCTCCGCCTCATCGCAGGCGAGACCGTGGCCCGTCTCAGGGCCGACCTGCGGATCCCGGAGACGGGCGCCCTCGCCGCGGACACGCTGCAGGCGATCAGGCAGAGCACCGGGGCGGACCTGGTGGTTGTCGGGTCCTACCTCGCCGCGCCGCAGGAGGCCGGGGGCAAGCTGAGGCTCGACCTGCGGGTGCAGGAGACCGCGACCGGGGAGTCCAGGGACACGCTGATCGAGACCGGGACCGAAGGGGATCTCCCCGAGCTGGCGACCCGGGTCGGGTCCGCCCTGCGGGCGAGGCTGGGCGTCGGGTCGGTGCCCGGCGAGACGGTCGGCGCGGCGCGGGCCGAGTTCCCTGCCAACCCCGAAGCCGCGCGCCTGTATGCCGTGGGCATCGCCAGGCTCTGGGCGATGGACGGCATGGCCGCTCGGGACCTGCTCGCGCGGGCTGCCGGGATCGAGCCGGACCACCCCATGATCCACCGGGCCCTGGCGCGCGCCTTCTCGAGCATCGGCCAGGAGCGGCTGGCCAGGGAGGAGGCACGGCGCGCCTACGAGAGCTCGTCCGGCCTCCCACGGGAGGCACGACTGGCCATCGAGGCCGACCACTGGCTCCTGAGCGGCCAGCCTGCCAAGGCCGTCGAGATCCTCCGGGCGCTGCGGGCGTTCTTCCCGGACCGCCTCGACCACGGCATCCGGCTCGCCGACGCCCTGCTCGCCGCAGGGACGCCTGCCGACGCCTACACCCACCTCGCCGAGCTCCGGAAGCTCCCCGCGCCACTTGGCGAGGATCCCCAGATCGACCTGGCCGAGGCCCGCATCGGTTGCACGTCCGGTGAGTTCCCACGATGCCTGGAGATGTCCCAGCGGGCGGAGCTCAGAGCGAGGCAACAGGGGACCCGCCTCCTCCTGGCTCAGGCCCTCTACTTCGAGGCGTTCGCCCGGGTCCGGCGAGGTGAGGCAACCCCCGCCCTGCCCCTGCTCGAGCAGGCGCGGGATATCTGGGCAACGGACGGCGACCGCTGGCACGAGGCCAACGCGGTCAACGCCATCGGCGGAGTCCACTACAACAGGTCGAGAACGCTCCCTGCCAGGTGATCGGCCTCACGAACCTCTCGCTCATCGACCTCCATCTCGGAGACCTCGCCTCCGCCCGGCGCCTCGGCGAGGAGGCCAGCCAGACGGCCGATCAGGCCCAGAATCGCAGCATGGTGACGATGGCCGGCCTGGACCTGGCGGTCCTCACCCTCTTCGAGGGCGACCTCGAGACCACCGTTGCG
The DNA here is from genome assembly GCA_025456225.1 of Thermoanaerobaculaceae bacterium. Taxonomy (GTDB): domain Bacteria; phylum Acidobacteriota; class Thermoanaerobaculia; order Thermoanaerobaculales; family Thermoanaerobaculaceae; genus JAAYVZ01. Next base: position 3,418 of record JALOLB010000331.1, on the reverse strand, counting down.
GGGGCCCGCAGGGTCCAGGGCGAGGCCGAGGCGAACGGCGAGCTGGCCATCGCCGCCAATGCCCGCTGGGTCCTCGCCGAGGGTCTTCTGGCGAGCGGGCAGTCGGCCGCGGCGGAGGCCGAGCTCCGGGAGGCACTCGCGGTCTGCCGCCGCACGGACTTGCGGTTTCTCGAGCTGATCGTCCTTGGCTCGCTGGCCCGCTGCCGCCTCGTCGCGGATGACCGGGATGTCGCATCGAGAACGGCACGGGAGGCGGTCGCCCTCGGCGAGTCGACCGAGAACGGCCTCTGGGGAGCCCTCGCTCACGTCGCCGCCGCCGAGGCATCCCTTGCCAGCAGGGACGCCGCATCCGCCGCCGCATCGGCCCGCAGAGGCATCGCGATGCTGGAGGGCGAGCCGGTCGCCTGGGTACGGGCCCAGGCGGAGTCGGTGCTGGCACGCGCCCTCCTGGCCCGCGGCGACGTCGTCACTGCCGTCGCGATTGCCGGCAAGGCCCGGGAGTCGGCGGCGGCCAGTGGTGTGCCCCAGGTCAGGCTGCTCACCGCGATCACCGCGGCGCGGGCTCTGGTCTCGAGGAAGCAGCCGGCAGCCGCTGCCCGCGCCCTTGAGGACGTCGTGGCCGAGGCCACCCGGCGAGGGCTTATCGCGGTGGCGCTGGAGGCCCGCCTGGAGCTGGGCCGCGCCCAGCTCGCCGCCGGACGCCGCCCCGAGGGCGCGAGCACGCTCACGACCCTGGCCGGGGATGCCAGGTCCCGCGGGTTCCTGCTGCTCGCCCGCGAGGCATCCGCGACCCGATGACGACATTTCGCCACGCTGCTACTATTTCGTCACCGCCCCCCGGCGGGATGCGCCTCCGAGGAGTATCACGATGGTCGCTACGGTGCTTATGCAGGTACAACTTACGATGCGCTGCCGGAACCGTCCTGGAGTGGCATGGGATCTGCGAGGGCATCGAGGGTGGACGCGCATGGACAGCGATGACCGCTTGGAATCGGTGACAGGTCGCGACGGTGGGGCGAACACGGCCCGGCACGAGCGCCAGGGTGCTCCATGCCGAAGCCACCACAGGACCCTTCCTGGCGCTCGTGTCGCCAGGGACGCAGTGATCGACAATGCCAAAGGAGGCAGGGGACAATGAAGAATGAGCTCATCGCCGCCGTACTGACAACGCTGCTCGCAACGGCCATTGGAGCCCAGAGCCCGGGCACGACAACGTTCGAGAAGATCCCCACGGGCAAGACGCTGTCGAGCACCTCGGTCGCGGTCACCGCCACGGTCGAGGCGATCAACCAGGAGACCCGCGAGGTGACGTTCAAGCGTCCGGACGGGACGGTACGCACTGTTGTCGCCGGCCCCGAGGTGAAGAACCTCGCCCAGGTCAAGGTTGGCGACATCATCAAGCTCCAGTACCAGGAGGCCGTGTCGGTCCGGATCGACAAGGCCACGGGTGGCACCCCTGCGATCAAGGAGACCGTCGGGGGCTCGCGCAACGCCCCGGGCGGCATGCCCGGAGGGTACATCGGGCAGGAGATCACCAGGACTGCCCTCGTCGAGGCCATCAACGCCATCGACTCGGTGGTCACGTTGAAGGGACCCGAGGGGCGCCTGCTCGACGTGTTCGTCGAGGATCGCGCAATCCTCGGCAAGCTGAACATCGGCGACACAGTCGTGATCACCTACAGCGAGGCCGTGGCGCTCACCGTCGAACGAGCGCCGGCGAAGTAGGCACGGCAGGGCGTGGTGGCGACCCACCAGCGCCAGAAAGGACCTCTATGATGCTCCGAAAAGCTCTCGTTCTCGCGATGGGGGTCGTGGGAATCGCGGCCCTGTCGCCGGCCCAGGAGATGCCCGAGCAGTTCACCGGGAACGTCATCAACATGCAAGGCGGCGGCACGGCCCGTGTCGTCATGCACATCGAGTCGTACTCCCCCGACGACGAGGTCCTCGGGCTGGCCAAGATCCTCGCGGAAAAGGGCCAGCCCGGCCTGCAGGAGGCGATGTTCGACCTCAAGGACCGCGGGTGGGTGCGGATCGGACCGAGCCTTGGCTACCCGATTGCCGTGTTCCGCAGCCGGCCGACCGAGAAGGGCCGGCTCGTCATCGGGCTCACCGACCGGCCGATCCAGTTCTGGGAAGCCCACCGCGGCACCCGGTCGCGCGACTACGCTTTCGGGATGATCGTCCTCGACCTGGACAAGGACGGGAAGGGCGAGGGCAAGCTCCTCCCGGCCATGACGGCCAAGATCAGCGACCAGGGCGTGGTCGAGTTCGAGACCCTGGGCACCGATCCGTTCAAGATCATCAGGGTGGTTCAGGAGCTGCCCAAGAAGAAGTAGCGGGCGAGGCCGTTGTGCGTCCATCGTCGAATACCGCGAGCCCCGGCGTTGTGGCGCCGGGGCTCCGTCCACGTCCCGGCGGCGTGCGCTGGTACCCTGCCTTGAGCTCCACCTTCCGGGCAGGGAGGGCTGGCGTGCTGCTGGGCCTCATCATGCTGTCCGCCACACAGGTCCATGCGCAGGCCCCACAGCACGCCCCGCCCCCCACTCCCGAGGTCTCGCCGCCGGTCACCGAACCCACGAGCACGCAACACCTCCGTGACCTCATCGAGCAGCAGCGGAAGCAGATCGAGGCGCAGGAGAAGCTGCTCAAGGCCCAGCAGGAGCAGCTCGAGGCGATGCGGCAGACGATGGAGTCGCTCAACCGCCGCCTCCAGGAGCTGGAGGCCAGGGAGGGCGAGACCGCCACCGCCAAGGACCTCGCAGAGCGGTTGGCAAAGGTCGAGAGCTCGGTGCAGGAGCGTCCGGAGCTCCCCCCGGAGGTGGTCTCGGCGGGGAACTTCCCCGGGTCGTTCCGCATCCCCGGCTCCGATGCCGCCATCAAGATCGGCGGCATGGTCTGGACGAGCCTGATCCAGACCATGGACGCGCTCGGCTCGGACGACCGCTTCCTCACCTACTCGATCCCCGTCGAAGGTACCGCGGAGGCCGGAAAGGGGAGCCGGCTGTCGCTGTGGGCGGGACCGTCGAGGTTCAACTTCGACGTCCGCACACCCACCGCTGTGGGCCAGATGCGCGCCTTCATCGAAGGCGACTTCGCTGGGGACGGCAAGACGTTCCGCCTCCGCCACGCCTACGGGCAGTTTCGAGACCTCATCATCGGCCACACGTGGTCGACCTTCTCGGACCCCGACGCCGACCACTGGGACATCGACCTCGAAGGGGTCAACGCCGAGAACGTCCAGCGGCAGGCCCAGATCCGCTGGCGAAGGACGCTGCGGGAGGGTCTGAGGCTCTCACTGGCGATCGAGTACCCCACTGCCTCGATCACCGGGGGCCAGGCCATCAATCAGGTGCCCGACCTCGTCGGCAAGCTGGTGTGGCAGCTCCCCAGAAACGGTCACCTCCAGACCTCGGCCGTG
>JALOLB010000114.1 GCA_025456225.1 Thermoanaerobaculaceae bacterium | reverse complement strand
CGTGCGGCCGATGGCGCCGAGCATCGCCATGTGGTTCGACGAGGGGTGGTTCGACGACACCGAGGTCTACAAGCTCATCCCGGATGCCGCGGGTCCGGCCAGCCGTACCTGGCTCGACGTGGTAGCGGAGCTGTCCGTCGACTCCTCCGAGCCGGTTGACCTTTATCTGACCGTGGTGGTGCCGGACGACGAGTTCGGGGAGCCGGCATGGGCGCACGGCAGGGACTGCACCGGTTGCGAGTGGACGGACCACTGGGTCGATGACCTCGATGGCGGTCGCTACCGGGTCAACGTGCACCTCGAGGGGGACTCCCCGCCGTTCCGCCGGCAGGTGGTCATGCGGTTCGGCGTCGGGTCGGGGGATTCGGTCGGCTCGTTGCGGGTAAGCGCGGAGGCGCAGCTCACCGGAGCGGGGTCCGTCATCGGCACCGGGATATCCCCCGAGCTGCACCTGGTCGATGAGGTGTCGGCCGTCATCCTGACGAGCCGCCACCACCTGTACGAGGGCAGCTACGACCTCGCCCAGGCGACGACCCTCCTCGGGACGGTGACGCAGGCCGCGCAGGGGCCGCCGAGAGGTCCCGCCGGATCGCTCACGGCGGCCGTCTACTTCGTGGACGACTACTCGGAGCTCGCACGGGACTGGTGCAACGAGTCGTGGGATCCCTCGAGCGAGGACACCGCGAACGTGGTCACGCGGGCGATCGACGAGCTGCTCGACGACTGGCTCGAGGACTCGGACGGAAACGAGGAAGTCGTCATTCTCGGGGACGACGACGTCATCCCGTTCTTCCGTCGCACGTGCCCCTGCGAGGGCGAGGAGAGTGGTCATACCGACACCAGCCACCCGGCACTTAACCTGCTGACTGCCAACGACTACATCGGCACCGACAACCACTACGGGGACACCAACCATGACGGGTGGGACCATGGGCGGCTGGAGCTGAACGTCGGGCGGATCATCGGGGACAGCCCCATCCAGATGCAGAACCTCTTCGAGAACGGCCTCGCCGGGCCGTCGCCGGGGCCGGACCCCAGGGCGGTGCTGGCGAGCTGCGACGGGCCCGACCTGGACTTCACCGGCGACGAGGGGGTCCTGGATCACATCAGAGCCTGGGGGTACAGCGCCGCCTCCGACATGGTCGACAACCTCGATTGGCGGGGCAGCGACCTGCTGGCCGCGCTGGGCGACCAGTTCGCGATCTTTGCCTTCGGCGACCACGCGAACCAGAACGGCATCGGCACGCCTCCCAAGCCGCAGAAGGGAGGGCTGTTCGGGGACGAGCTCGTGGACGCGATGGACAACGTCGACAGTGCGGCGCGGCGCCCGTTCGTGGGAATCCTGGGGTGCCGGAGCGGCTACAGCCTGGTCAGCGGCAGCATGCTCGACTACTTCGCCGGGGAAGGCGTCTCGGGTGTGGTCGCCCATTACGGCACGACCTGGCACTCCCCCGAGGGCTCGGAGTGGTACACCGAGGACGTCATGAACAAGTTCTGGCGCCGCACGATGCCCGACTCCGGCGAGACCCGCAGCGTCGGGACGGCGCTGCGCCGGGCCAAGATCGCCCACGACCCCACATCCTGGTACTGCCGACACGAGACGGCCGTCCAGCAGGCGACGCTGTTCGGCATCCCGTGGATGACCATCCCCAGGGGCGAGAGCGGCGCCCGCCCGGCCGGGGCCGCGGCCGGGGCCGAGCCCCTGGCCGACTCGATTCGGGCCATGGCCGAGGGGAGCTATGAGCTGACCTCGACGATCGACATCCCCTCCTGGAGCATCGACCGCACCACTGCGCCGGGGTTTGCTCTCATCGAGATAGAGGGCTTTGCGCAGGACCCCAACGCCGGCCCGACCCTCCCAGGCCGGATGCTCCAATCCCCTCTGCCAGAGGGGGTCGAGGTCACGGCCGTGGAGGTCCGAGGCGAGCAGGCTCTGAGCCTGGGGACGCTCGCAATTCCCAGGTATGAGCCTGGCGTGTACCTTGTGGGTCCCGGAACCGAGTCCACATGGGAGGCGACACCGGCGACCATCGGCACCGTGCCGGCACAGCCCTTCAGCTTCGGCGTGGTCCCGGCGCAGGGGCACACGATGCTCCAGGTGAAGGTCGTACCGGTGGTCTATGACGCGGCCACCGGCCAGACCACGCTGTACCGGCGCCTCCAGGTGCGCATCGCGTACGCGACCGCGGAGCCGATCGGGGTGATCGAAGGGGGGCTTGACAAGCACCGCCAGGTCCCGGGCGAGGCGGGCACCGGATGGGCCGACGTGGTGAACGCATCGAGCGCGCCAGTCGAGGTCACCACCCTGGCGGTTCTCCGCGACGCAGATGGAAGCGAGGTGGCGCGGGCCACGGGCGGCCCGTTCACGGTGGCGGGAGGTGCGACGGCCCGTCTCGCGGCACCCCTCCCACTCGTCCAGGCGGAGGGTGGGTTCGACGTCGACGTCCGGGTCCTCCGCGGTGGCAGCGAGCTGAGCCGGATCGACGACAGCCTGCAGGCGACCACGGGGTTCATCCGAGAGCTCAGGACGCCCCCGGTGGTCGTGCCGGGCAGCGACGGGACGTTCACCGTGACGTACGCCAGCCTCCGGGCCGAGGCCACAGAGGTCGAGCTCGGCATCGCCATCCTCTCCGAGAGCGGGAAGCCGATCGAGACCCTCCAGCCGCTGACCGTCTCGGTGCCTGCCAACGGCGCGGTGACGGCGTCATTCGCGTGGGACGCGCGGAGCGTGACACTCGGCCGGTACCAGGTCAAGGCCACGGCAACTCCGGCCGGCGCCGCGGCCCGCCACGCCTGGCGCGTCGTCGATGTGCGGGCCGGGAGGCCGGTCCGCCGCCACCTGACCCAGCCGTAGGGGGGCGATCGCGTCGAGCCGAGAGGGTGCGAGCCGACCGCGCGAGGGCGTCCGCAGCGCCGATCGTCACTCAACGTGGACGTGGTCGTGGACGTCGTCGTGGACGTGGACGGGGTGCTTGATCGCGAGCAGGAGGTCTTCACGAGAAGAGCGCACGCACATCACCTGGTTCCGACGGTCCGCCTCGCTCCCGCCTTGTCGGGCCTCGCCGGGTGGATGGGCCACGTCCACGTCCACGACGACGTCCACGACCACGTCCACGACCAGGTCCTCGTCAACGGCCATGTCCACGTCCAGGTCCTCGTCAACGGCCATGTCCACGTCCAGGTCCAGGGTGGTGCCCGGGGTTTCGAGGGTCGACCCGCGCTGCCGGCGGGTTGTAACCTCGGGGGGTCTCGCGTGTCTTACCCTACGTGAGCACGGCAGGCGCACTGGTGAGCGGAGGCGGCGGTTCGACGGCGGGGTTCTGGCGCACCGCGTACGCGGAGCACGGCACCGCCGTCTACGCGTTCCTGTGCTCCCGCCTGCGGCGGCGCGAGGACGCCGAGGACCTGCTCCACGAGACGTTCGTGCGCGCCATCCGCGCCGGCGACGCCCTGCGCGACACCGGCAAGGTGCGGTCCTACCTGCTGTCGATTGCCCACCGCCAGCTCCTCAACCACCATCGGAGCCGCCGCGAGCCCCTTTTCTCGGAGCAGGGCGAGATGTTCGCCGAGGAGCTCGCCGAGCATCCCGACCCGCGTCCGGCGGCGCCGGACGCGCCGGTGGCGGAGCGCGAGCTGGCGGCCCATCTCGCCGCCGAGCTCTCGGCGTTGCCTGCGTCTCTGCGGCAGGCGTTCGAGCTGGGCGCGGTGCAGAAGCTCCCGTACGCGGAGATCGCGGCGCGCACCGGGTGGAGCCTGTCGCTGGTGAAGGTGAACGTCTACCGGGCGCGCAAGCGGCTCATCGCCGGCCTCGCGCGGGTCGTCCCCGAGCTCGGGAGGGTGTCATGAACGAGTGTGAACGCATCGAGATCGAGCTTTCCGCCATCGCGGACGGCGCCGGCGACCCGGCGACCTGGGTCGAGGTGCTGGACCACCTGGCGGTGTGTGCGTCCTGCCGCGACTTCTACCGCCAGGTGCGGACCCTGGACTCCCTGGCCGAGGCGGCGACCGGGCCGGCGGCGGTCGAGGTGCCGCCCGAGGTCTGGGAGCGGGTCGAGGCCTCCAGCGGCCTGGCGGCGGTGCTGCCCTTCACCCTGCGACCGGCCGTGCGCTGGGCGCTCCGGGTCGCCGCCTCGGTGCTGGTGGCGCTCGGGCTGTGGGCTGCCGGGATGCTGCGGCTGCCGTCCGGGCTGACGGTGCGGGACGGCATGGAGGTGACGATGGGGGCCGACAGCGGCCACATGACGGACGCCCGCTTCGTGGAGCTGGCGGTGAGCGTCCTCAGGGCCGACCGGAAGTACCGGGAGAAGATGCTGGAGATCCTGGCGGCGGTCGACACGACCCCGCCCTCCGGGGAGGACCGGCGCGGTGCGCTGCGGCAGGCCGCGGCGACGACGGACCGGCTCGACGACCAGACCGGGCGCGACATCGGGCGCTCCCCGGCGCAGTACTACTGACAGGCACGGGAAGGGAGCACGGACATGAGCAACGAGGCGATGGTTGTGGCAGTGGTGGGGGCCGTGGCGATAGGCCTTCTGATCGGCGTTCCCCTGGCGGCGGCCGAGGCAGGTGCCGATGGCGCAGGGTTCATCTACGGCCAGGTCAAGACGCGCTCCGGCGGGACCTACGAGGGGTTCATCCGGTGGAGCGACGAGGAGGCCTTCTGGGGCGATCACTTCAACTCCACCAAGGAGGACCTCCCGTACCTCAGGAGTGTGCCGCGCCGGGAGCGCCGGGTGCCGGTGGAGGTGTTCGGGGTCCGCATCGGCGTGCGCGGCGACTGGACGGACCAGTCCCGCCACCTCGTGGTGCGCTTCGGCGACATCGAGCGCATCGACGTCCTGCGCGGCGAGGACGCGGAGCTGAAGCTGCGCAACGGCACGGTGCTCGAGGTGAGCGGCGGCTCCAACGACCTCGGCGCCGAGGTGGTGGTGCACGACCGCGAGATGGGGCTCATCGAGCTGTCGTGGCGGAAGATCGACACCATCCGCTTCATGCCGGTGCCCGCCGGGGCGAAGCCCTACGCCGAAAGGCTGTTCGGCAAGGTGACGACGCTCGACCGGACGTTCGAGGGCTTCATCCAGTGGGACAGCGAGGAGTGCCTGTCCACCGACGAGCTCGACGGCGAGTCGGACGACGGGAGGCTCTCACTGGAGTTCGGGCGCATCCGGGCGATCGAGCGGCTCAGCCGCAGCCGGTCCAAGGTGGAGCTCGCGGACGGGCGGAGCGTCACGCTGTCCGGCACCAACGACGTCAACGACGACATCCGGGGCGTCTGGGTCGAGGACCCGCGGTTCGGCCGCGTCAAGATCTCGTGGGAGGTCTTCCGGCGGGCGGAGTTCTCCCGCGCGCCGTCGAGCGGCCCCGGCTACGACGCCTTCACGGTTCCGAAGCCGCTGCGGGGCACCGTCAAGGACGTCGACGGGAAGGCGTTCACTGGCCAGATCGTCTTCGACGTCGACGAGTCGGAGTCCTGGGAGATCCTGGACGGGTCAATGGACGGGGTGGAGTACTCGGTCCCCTTCGGCATGGTGGCGAGCATCAACCCGCAGGGCCGGCACGGGTCCAGGGTGACGCTGCGCAACGGCACCGAGCTGCGCCTGGAGGACAGCCACGACGTGAGCGACGAGAACTCCGGCGTGCTGGTCGTCACCGGCCCGGAGGGCGAGCCGCGGTACGTCCCCTGGGACGAGGTGGCGCGCATCGACCTGGATTGAAGACAGATCGCAGTTCGCAGCTCGCAGTTCACAGTTCCTAGCGCGGCCCTGCGCCCGCAACCAAACGCGGCCGCAGGGCCGCGCGTCGAGAGTTGAGAGTCGAGGGTTGAGAGTCCCCCACCCACCCCGGCCCGTGCCGCGCGGCAGGATGAAGCGAAGCAATGCGGGATAGAATCATCGCGCCGCGGTTCCCGGACGGCGGCGCGTCGGCCTGGCGCGTGCGCCCGGCTCGGCCCGGCCGGGACGTGGGGCACGAGGGGGGGCGATGCGGGATGCCAATGGCTCGATGGGGGACGGGAGCGGAGGGAGGGTGGTGGCGATGATGCGCTCCCCCTACTACCAACCGGCGGCGGTCGGCGCGTTCATCCTGTTTGTCGAGCTGCTGCTGATCCGCTGGCTGGCGACCGAGATTCGCGCCTTCGCGTACTTCAAGAACCTCACCCTGATCGCCTGCTTCCTGGGCATGGGCCTCGGCTGCCTGGCCGCGAGCCGCATCGGTCGGCGGCTGGTCTGGGTGTTTCCGCTGCTGGCCGGGCTCGCCGCCGTGGTCATCGTTCCGAAGTCGCTGGGTTTCGACCTCTTCCAAATCGTCAACAGCTTTCTGGCCGAGCTGTCCGACATGCCGCTCTGGGTCTGGAGCCAGAAGAGCACCACGGTGATGGGCGCGATGCTGGCGCTGCTGCTTCTGGCGGTGCTGTTCGTCGTCATCGCCGCGGTCTTTGTGCCGCCCGGAGAGGTCCTCGGCACCTCGATGAACGCGTGCTCGAACAAGTACCTGGCGTACGCGAGCAACATCGCCGGGAGTCTTGTCGGCATCGTCCTCTTTGAGATCGTCTCGTACCTGTCCCTGCCGCCGGCGACCTGGTTCGCGCTGGCGGCGCTGCTCGGCCTGACCCTGACCACAGGACGGCGGGAGCTTGTCGCGACGGTCGCGAGTGGAGCCCTGATCGCCGGACTGCTGCTGCTCCAGCCTTCGGGAGGCTGGGCCAGCGTCTGGTCGCCCTACCAAAAGGTCACCTACACGCCACTCGAGCTGACCGACTCCCGCGGGGCGGTGGTCAGGGCCGGCTACCGGGTCCGGGTCAACGAGGCGTTCCACCAGAACATGCTGGACTTCTCGCCGGCGTTTCTGAGCTCTCACGCGGACATCTTCCCCGACGCACGGATCTCGGGGGTGCTGGGCTACAACACGCCCTACCGCTTCCAGCCGGGAGCTACCGAGGTGCTGGTGGTCGGGGCCGGGACCGGCAACGACGTTGCGGCCGCCTTGCGAAACGGTGCCCGCCATGTCGACGCGGTGGAGATCGATCCGCGCATTCTGGAGATCGGCCGTCGGCTCCACCCGGAGCGGCCCTACGACGATCCCCGGGTGCACGTGGTGATCGACGATGCGAGATCGTTCTTCAAGCGGACCCAGAGGAAGTACGACCTCATCGTGTTCGGGGCGCTCGACTCGCATACCCTCAACTCCGCGATGTCGAACCTGCGGATCGACACCTACGTCTACACGGTCGAGGCGTTCCGGGAGGCTCGCGCCTGCCTCAAGCCGCGCGGCATCGTCTGGCTCCTCTTCGCGTTCGAGAAGGGCTACATCGGCGACCGCCTGTACGGGATGCTCGATGCGGCGTTCGGAGCCCCGCCGGTGGGTTTCTACAACCAGGACATCAAGCTCATCGCCCCGGCCGGGGGCGGCGGCACCTTCGTGGCTGACCTCGAAGGCCGCATGGCGGATCGCGTCGACGCCTCACCGCTGCTGCGCGCGATCGTCGGGCCGACGCGCATGGCGGCCCGCGGCCAGGTGCTGCTGGCGAGCGACGACTGGCCATACCTGTACGTCCGGGACCGTGCCATCCCGACCCTCTACCTCATCGTCATGGGCGTCATCGTCTTCATCGCTGCGGTGTCGGTGCGGCCTTTCGTGGGTCGGCTGCGCCGTCTCGACGGGCACTTCTTCGTGCTGGGCGCGGCATTCCTGCTGCTGGAGGTGCAGAGCATCAGCCGCATGACGCTCCTGTTCGGCAACACCTGGGAGGTCAACGCCGTCGTCATCGGCTCAGTCCTCGTCATGGCCCTGGGCGCCAACCTCTGCGCGTCGAGGCTCGGGCCGCAGGCGCTGCGGTGGCTCTTCCTCGGGCTGGCGCTGAGCCTTCTCGTCAGCTTCCAGGTGCGGCTGAGCGTGCTGCTGGCCGTCACGGGGCCGGCAAGAGTGGTCCTGGCAGGGCTGGTGACCGCACTTCCCCTGTTCTTCGCAGGCATGCTCTTCTCACGGACATTCGCCGCAACCGGGGAGTCCAGCGTGGCCTTGGGCTCGAACCTGATCGGCGCCATCGTCGGCGGGACCCTCGAGTCGCTGTCCTTCGTGATCGGGCTCAACGCCCTGCTCCTGCTCGCCCTGATCCTTTACGCGGTATCGTTCGTGCTCCTGTTCCTGCGCGGGGAGATCCGCCTGATCAGGACGGTCAGCCCTCCCGCGTGATCCAGCCGGGGAGGCGGGGGTCGCAGACGGCCCCTGAACCGGCGCGGCCAGCCTGCGCCTCGGGGCACGCCGGATCCGGATACCCGGGCCCTACACCACCCCGGGCCACGCGGCGCCTACGGCGCGGTAGCGCTCGTCGAGAGCCGCCAGGGCATCCGGCGGCAGCGGGCCGCGATCGGCCAGCTCGACGGCGCGGCGGAGGTTCTCGAAGCGGGTCGTGCCGACCAGGGCACAGCCCACGCCCGGTGCGTGGGCCGCGAAGCGCACCGCCAGCTCGAGGGGGTCCCAGCCCTGGAGCGGCAGCCCGAGGGCGCGCCAGCGCTGCCAGTACTCGGCGAGGTCGGGCTGCGAGGGGTGCTCGCCGTACCGCCAGACCCCGTTGCCCAGCGCCCGCTTGGCGAGGACCCCGACGCCCCGCTCCCGGGCGGCCGGGATGGCCGACGCGAGGCTCGCACGGTCGCAGAGGCTCACCGACGTCTGGACCGCGCCGAACGCCCCGCTGGCGACCGCCCAGGCCAGGGCTTCGCCCTCGCCCGAGTAGGCGGCGACCCGCACCTTCCCCGCCACCACCGCGTCGAGGAGCGCCGTCAGCACGTCGCCCCGGCGGAGCGTCTCGAGCGGGCAGGAGTGCAGGTGGACGATGTCGAGCCAGTCGGCGCGCAGCCGCCGCAGCGCCGCGTCGACGCCGGCGGCGACGCACGGACCGGTCCAGTCGGGAAGGCCCTCGACGCCGTAGCCGACCTTGGTGGACAGCACGACCTTGGAGCGGTGCCGGCCGAGGTGCCGCCCGATCCGCTCCTCGGCGAGGCCGTAGGAGCGCGCCGCGTCCACCAGCGTCACCCCCACGTCGAGCGCCCCCAGCAGCAGGATCTCGACCTCGCGCTCGTCGAGCGCCGGGTCGCCCAGCGGCCCCGCCCCCAGCCCGACGTGCGGCACCACCAGCCCAGTTCGCCCGAACGCGCGAGCCGTCATGGATGCCTCCTCAGGCTCCCAGTCTCTCACGCACCCGCCGGTGTCCCGTACCACCTGCACCGTGCGAGCCGGCGAATGGGGCATGGGCCTCGGCAGCCTGGCCTCGAGCCACGCCTCTCGTGTGTTACACTCCGCTCCCATCGGCGTGTCCTGCGCCGGTGAGGTGACCTTCTGTGGACCTGCAAGACCTGATCCTCTCGCTGTCCCGCTTCTGGGGTGAGCACGGGTGTGTGCTCCAGCAGCCATACGACCTGGAGGTGGGGGCCGGAACGATGCATCCCGAGACGTTCCTGCGGGTGCTCGGACCCGAGCCGTACCACGTTGCGTTCGTGCAGCCCTCGCGCCGGCCCGCCGACGCGCGCTTCGGCGAGAACCCCTTTCGCCTCGGCAAGCACCTGCAGATGCAGGTGATCCTCAAGCCGTCCCCGGCCGACGTCCAGGAGCTGTACCTGAAGTCGCTGACTGCGCTGGGGATCGACCCCAGCACCCACGACGTGCGGTTCGAGGAGGACAACTGGGAGTCGCCGACCCTCGGCGCCTGGGGCGTCGGGTGGCAGGTGCTGCTCGACGGCATGGAGATCACCCAGTTCACGTACTTCCAGCAGGCCGGAGGGATCGACCTGCAGCCGATCGCCGCCGAGCTCACCTACGGGCTCGAGCGCATCGCCATGTTCCTGCAGCGCAAGGACTCCATCTACGACATCACCTGGGGCGGCGGCGTGGAGTACGGGCGGGTGCGCCATCAGGACGAGGTCGAGCTGTCGCGCTACGCCTTCAACGTGGCCGACGTGGAGATGCTGCGCCGCCACTTCGAGGACTGGGAGCGGGAAGCCGGGCGCTGCCTCGAGCAGGAGGAGCCGCTGGTCGTCCCCGGGCTCGAGGCGACGCTCAAGATGTCCCACCTGTTCAACCTCATGGACGCCCGGGGCGCGGTCGCCGTGACGGAGCGCGTGGCGCTCATCGGCCGGGTCCGCAAGCTGGCCGTGCGGTGCGCCAGGGCATTCGTGGAGCAGCGGGAGCGGCTGGGCCACCCGCTGCTCGGCGGGCAGGGAGGTGAGGCATGAGCCACCAGTTCCTGCTCGAGCTGCTGTGCGAGGAGATTCCCGCCAACGCCCTGCCAGGCGCCCGCGCCCAGCTCGCCGAGGGCCTGGCGAAGGGGCTCAACGAGGCGGGGTTCGCCGGCTGCCAGGTGCGCACCCACTCGACGGTCAGGCGCCTCGTGGCGCACGTCGCCGGGCTGCCCGCCGGCCAGGGAGATCGCCAGGAGGAGGTCACGGGACCGCCGACCCGGGCGGCCTTCACCACGGATGGTGAGCCCACTGCCGCCGCGCTGGGATTCGCCCGAGGGCAGGGCGTCACCGTCGACCAGCTCAAGGTCGTGAAGGGACCCAAGGGCGACGTCGTGGCGGTCACCAGGCTCGTCAAGGGCCGGAGCGCCCCCGAGGTGCTGGCGGAGCTGGTCGCCGCTCTCGTGCCGGCGATGCACTTCCCCAAGACCATGCGCTGGGGCGCGGGCGAGCACACCTTCGTGCGGCCGCTCCACAACATCCTGGCGCTGTTCGGCGAGGAGGTTCTCGACGAGGTCGTGCCGATCGAGCTGTTCGGCGTCACCTCGCGGAGCGTCACCTACGGCCACCGCGTCGTCGCCCCGGCCCGCATGGACATGCGGGGGACTGCAGGGTTCGAGGCGTACGCGGCGCGGCTCCAGGCCGCGGGCGTGGTCGTGGACTCGGATGCCCGCCACCGCCAGATGCTGGCACGCGCCGACGAGCTGGCCGCCGAGGTGGGGTGCACGGTGCGCCCCGACGAGGCTCTGGTCGAGGAGCTGGTGGAGCTGGTGGAGCACCCCGGCCTCGTGCGCGGCAAGGTCTCCTCGCGCTTCCTGGAGCTGCCGGAGGAGGTCCTCGTGACGACGCTCCGGCACCACCAGAAGGGCCTGGTGCTGGAGAAGGGCGGGCGCGTCGCCGGCTACTTCCTGGCCGTGACCGACCGCCCTGACGATCCCGAGGGCCACATCGCCCGCGGGTGCTCCTGGGTGGCAGGGGCGCGTCTCACCGACGCCTCGTTCTTCTACGCCCAGGACCGGCGGGACTCGCTGTCCAGCCGCGTGCCGGCACTGAGCGGTGTCACCTTCCACCGCAACTGGGGGTCCTACCTCGACAAGTCCGCGCACACCAGGAAGCTCGCGCGGCAGCTTGCCGAGCGCGCCGAGCTGGACGTCGATCTCGCGGGGCTGGACCGCGCCGCCGAGCTCCTGAAGGCCGACCTCGTCACCGCCATGGTCGGCGAGTTCGCGGAGTTGCAGGGCGTCATGGGCGGGATCTACGCCCGCGCCGACGGGGAGCCCGACGAGGTGTGGATGGGCATCGCCGACCAGTACCGGCCGGCGGGGCTCGAGGGGGCGATCCCGCGCACCCTGATCGGCGCGATCGTCGGGGTGGCGGACCGGCTCGACACCATGGCGGCGCTGTTCGCCACCGGCGACAAGCCCTCCGGCAGCAAGGACCCGTACGCCCTGCGCCGGGCCGCCCTGGCCGTGGTACGGATCTGCGCCGAGTTCCCGCTCCCCTGCGACCTCAACGAGGCGGCGCGGGACGCCGCGGCCCAGCGGGCCGGCTGCGACCTCAAGACGCTTCAGGACTTCCTCCAGGATCGCCTGCGCCACGTCCTGACGACCGCGGTGGGCGTGCGGCCCGACGTGGCGGACGCCGTGCTGGCCGCGCGCTGGGGCGTGGTGCCCGACGACGTGGCGCGCAGCCGTGCCCTCGAGGCGGTGCGGCAGGACGAGGTCTTCGGCTCCCTCGCCATCGCCTTCAAGCGCGTGCGCAACATGGTCGCCAAGGGCGGCGGCGGGAGCTTCGACGCGAAGCTCCTCGCCGAGCCAGCGGAGCGGGAGCTGATGGCCGGCCTCGAGGAAGCCGAGGCGCGGGTGGGAGAGTACCTGAGCGAGGGCGACCACGAGGCTGCGTTGCACGCCCTCGCGCCGCTGGCGGCGCCGCTCGACCGTTTCTTCACCGATGTCATGGTGCTGTGTGACGACTCCAAGTTGAAGGATGCGCGGCTCGCCTTGTTGGCCCGCATCGAAGGCCTGTTCCTGCGGCTGGCCGACGTGTCGCGCCTGGCCGCCGAGCCCCGCTGAGGGCTCTCAATCCAAGGGAGGATTCCGTGAGTAGAGAGAAGATGGTG
>JALOLB010000113.1 GCA_025456225.1 Thermoanaerobaculaceae bacterium | reverse complement strand
TGCCGCCGGCCGCGCCCATGTAGGACCCGGACCAGGTGGCCGTGGTGCCGCAACTCGCGTCCTGAAGGGTGCTCAGGCCGATGGAGTTCAGGTGCGCGCCCTTCACGGTGGCCGTGAAGGTGGCCTTGTGGTCGTTCGGGTTCGCCGGGATGGTGCACGCCAGGGGCGGCTTCGCCTCCCACCCGAGGTCATCGAACGCCGCCTTCAGGGCCGCCGCCTGCTGGATGGCGGTCATGCCGACGGTGACGTTCACCCGCACCTGGAAGCCGCCGATGAGGAAGATCCAGGTGCCGGCGCCGGTGGCCGTGGTGGCGAAGGTGCACGTCTGCACCGCGGCCGTGCCGTCCGACTTCTCGACGATCACCGCGACGCGGACTTTTGCCTTCGCCTTGCCGACCTTCGAGTTGTTGAAGTCGAAGAACCGCCGGGCCAGCAGCGCCACCGGGGAACCCGCGCCGGCGGCGGCCTCGAGGTCGGAGTAGGTGGCGTAGGGCCCGCCGAGGGTCCCGGCGGCGAGGGTGCCAGCGGTGACCTTCTCGCCGAGGAAGATGACGCTCCGGATGCGCTGCCCGGTGGCCAGGTTGCGTCCCTGGGCCCAGTGCAGCTCCTGCTCGATGCCGGGGACCGGCCCGCCAACCGCCTCCGTGAAGGCGATGGTCCCGAACATGAAGAGGATGCTCAGCGAGGCCATCCAGTAGAACGCCTGAAGCCAGTCCATGGTCACTTCTCCTTCTTCGCCGCGGGAGCGGGGGCCGCGGGCGTCGCCAGCCGGATGAGCCCGGCGACGAGCAGCTCGCGGTAGTGGGTGATGTCCGGGACCTCGGCGGTGAAGGGCACGCCCACCGGGCGGCCGGTCTCCGGGTCCGTCGACCAGTTGTGGAACCGCTGCGCCTTCGGCCGGAAGCCGAAGCTGGGCGGCATGGGCACCAGGCGGCCGGCCGGGTAGGGCCCCTCGACGGAGAGGACCTTAGGGGGTCGGATCGTGCGACTCGTTGACATCGAAGTCTCCTGCGACGACCAGGCCGACGGGCGGGTCGTCGATGTGGGTGACGTCCGGGTGGCCCTCCCAGGCCACCGTGTCGAGCACTCCGGCGGTCATCTCGGCGTAAGGCGGGTGGACGTGCACCATCTCGAGCTCCGTGGCCAGACCCTCGTACTCGGGGTTCCCGAGGCGCTGGACCTTGCCTACCACGGCCAGCGAGTGGATCTTGCCGTCCACCAGAAGGTCACCCGTGGTGCCCCACCCGGTCAAAGTGTGCCGGTCGAGGGCGCGCACCAGGCGCCACCAGAGGGCCTTGGAGATGCGCTGGGCCCACGCCTCCGGGGAGACGGTGGAGTTGGTGCCCACCTGCGTCCGGAAGACGTAGACGAGCCCCAGGCGCACGCGCTCGCCGTCGAAGGGGCCCACCCGCACCTGCTCCGACTCCCGCTCCCAGATGGCCAGGACGGGGAGCTCCGTGTCGTACAGCCGGACCACCCGGGCGTCGCCGGCGTCGTCCAGGCGGAAGGGGCTGTGCTCGAGCGTGGACGCCACGATGTCGTCCAGGTTCGGGTCGGGGTGCTCCGGCTCGGACGACTGCTCCCGGGCCAGGTAGGAGATGAGGTACTCGTCCGCCCGGAGGGACTCGTAGAGGAAGTCCAGGAGCGCCTCGAGCTGGAGGTACCGCGGGGTGGCGAGGGTCATCCGCGCTCCATGTCGAAGGTCCGGCCCCAGGCCATGGACACCGTGCCGAGCTCCTCGGAGCCGGTCATGGTCGGCTTGATGTGGCTCAGGATGCGCAGGTACTGCTGCTTGTGGTAGTCGGCCTTCGCGTGGTCACTGCCGTACGCAAAGGCCTGCATCGCCACGTGGTGGATGGCCGCCGGGGCGAACTCCGTCGGGTCGGAGAGGTCGTCCTCCTCGATGGGGTCGCCCTGGGCCGCCAGGTGGCGCTTGATGTCGGACCAGGCCTCCTGGTGCCAGAGGGTCCAGTCGGTCCAGGTCTGAGGCGTCAGCCGCTTGATGGTGTGCGGCGGGAGGATGGCCTCGAGGTCCGCGTCGTCGGTGATGGCGGTGACGGTCACTTCAACACCTCCTCGGGCACCAGGTCGAGCTGGCGTTGCACCTCCGGCCACTTCTTCTCGATGGTCGGACCCCAGTGGGGACGCATCTGGTCGGCGGTGTACTCGTGCCAGACCTCCTTCGGGTACACCATCGAGCCCCCCACCCGGAAGCGCAGCCGCGTGGCCCACTTCGCCCGGATCCACCAGCCGGCGAGCTCGGATCCGAACTCGAGCACGGGCCCGTACCGGTGGGCCCAGCCCATCTCCACGGCGAGCTCGTCGCCGACGCGCTCGACCTTCCCTACCCAGGTCGACCGCTGCAGTTCCCCGGACGGCTCGTCGAAGAAGTCGCCCATGGAGACGGAGCCCCGGATCTGCTGGGCCCCGGCCCGGAGGATGCGGGAGAGGAGGATGATGGTGCGCTTGGGGGCCCGGGCGAAGGCCGCGAGGAGGGCGTCAGGGCCGGAGCCCTTTGCCCACTGGACGCCGATGAACTTCCCCTCGGCCACGGCCTACAGCTTGCTCCGGGTCCGCCGGGGCGGAGCCGGGTCGGGGGAGGGGTCCGCGGGCGCCTCGGGCTCGTAGAAGGCCTCCCACATGTCCCCGCGCTGGCGCCAGGTGATGGCATGGCCCGGGAGGACCTTCCAGGTCCGACACCCGGCGCAGGCCAGGCGGCGGGCCTCCTCGGCCGACACCGGCCCGGCGACGCCGTTGACGAAGTTCGCGCCGGCCCAGTCGGCGTTGAAGCCGTACACGTGGGTGACGAGGTAACTCGCGGTGCGCTCGAAGAGGAAGGTCAGCATGGGCTCATGGTCGAGCCCCGGGAAGGTGGGGTCAAAGCCCCTCGGGGGTCATCAGGTCGCGTTCGACAGGCCGTGCACCTCGACGATGCACTGCGTCTTGCGCGCCACGGCCGCCATGGCCGAGGTGAGGCGCACGGGCTCGACGGCCCGGTCATCCGGCTCCGGCAGGCCGCGGAGGAACGCCGGCAGGGTGATCAGGCCGCCGTCCTTGCGGATGTCCGCCGTCACCTGCTGCTGGTTCCAGATGTTCGCGCGGGACCGCTGCGCCCCGTAGAACAGGTGGAACCCGTCCACGCGGTTCAGGTGCACGCCGAAGAGGCTCGTGCAGGTCGTCGTCGAGCCCACGGTCTCGGCCTTGGTGACCTCCTCCGCGGCGAAGATGGGCACCCCCTCCCAGGCCATGGCCGGGCGGCGGAGCTTCAGGCCCATCCACTCGTCCACCATCTGGATCTGGCTGCCCCGCATGAGCGTCTTGAACGCCCGGCGGATGCCCTTCCGGGCCACGAAGCACTGGTTCTCCGGCGACCCCTCGAGGTTGTCGAGGACGAGGTCGAAGATCTCGAGCGTGAGGGCGTCGCCGTTGGTGCTCGGCGTGGTGGCCGAGCCGTTCGCGTACCACCGGTACGATGGGTCCACCAGGGTCGAGAGGCCATCGAAGGACTTCGCGTCGGTGAACACGAGGCCCACGGTGTCCTCCCAGTTGCCCCCGGCGGCGGAGTCGGAGATGTCGATCGTGACCTTCACCCACTGCGACTCGTTCGCCGAGCGCAGCACGTAGGTCCCGTCGGCGGCCACGGCCACGCCCGTGCCGTAGTCCGAGTCGCCCGGGGCCTTGTAGTAGAAGTAGTCCCCGGTGTCGTTGAACTTCAGGCAGCCGGCGCCCTTCTTCCCGTCCGTGCGCGGGCCCGGGCTGCAGGCGTCGACGCCCTTGGTCCCCGCCGTGGTGCCGATGGCCACCGAGGAGAAGGCGCCCGTGATGAGCTGGGTGGCCAGGTAGCGGGCGTACGCCCGGACGAGGTCCTTCACGCTCTCGCGCGCGAGGTCGATCTCGTTGCCCACGGTCGAGACGAGGAAGATGGGGTCCTCGATCTGCCCGCCGCACTGGGCAAGGCGGACCCACAGCTCGCGCTTGGTGCCCTTGGTGGCCTCGAAGGTGGACGTCTCGTCCACCCCGGCGACCGTCGGCAGGGTGGCCGTCTGGGTGTACTTCAGCTCGTCCCCGCCAGGCCAGAGGTCCAGCGGGATGGAGGCCAGGAAGGGGTACTCGTTGATGAAGGTGTTGAACACGCTGCGCGTCAGCGCGTGGTTCGTCATCTTCACGGCTTCGGCCCAGGTGAGCGGGTACGCGGTCATGGTGCTCCTCGATCCTTACCCCGGCACCCGGTAGCCCTTCAGACCGAGCTCGATCTGCTGGTCGATGGGCAGGGCGTCGAAGTCGATGGGTTTGTTCGTCGGGGGCGCTCCCCCGTGCTGGCCGGCACCTCCGGGGATGGCCGCCTTCAGGTGCGGCTTCGTCCCCAGCCACGCGGCGAAGGCCGCGCGCGGGTCGGCATGGGCCAGTCCGGTCTGAGGGTCCACCAGCTTGGCCTGGAAGCCACCCTCCGGGGTGGCCTCCACCTGAACGTGAGACGTCGGGAACACGAACGGGATGTCAGCGATGGCCGACGGCGCGGCGCCAGACTCGGCCGCCAGACCCATGAGGAAGCTCCGGCGGTAGTCGTCCGCCCGGCGCTGCTCGAGCTCGCGGGCGCGCGCCTCCGCCTGGTCCTTCTGCTGGGCCAGCGCCTGGCGCTGCTGCTCGAGCTGGGCGAGCTGCGCCTGGTACCGCTGCTCCGTGGACTTCGTCTTCCCCTCCGCGGCCTCCTGCAGCTCGGCCAGCTTGGCCTGCAACTGCGGCACCTGCGACACCTGGGCCTCGAGGGCCTGGATCTGCCGCAGGCGCGCCGCGTCCTGCTCCCGCAGCTTCCCCGAGACGAAGCTCGTGAACTGCGAGTGCAGTTGCTCGTTGCCCTTGATGACCGCCAGCAGGTCGGACGGGGGCGCTCCGGGGTCCGGGGTCGGGGCCGGGCCGGGGCTTCCGCCGGATGCGGGCGGGGGCGGGGTGTTGGTGTTCGGGCTCACGTTTTCGGTCGCCATTCGGTGTCTCTCCTCGTGCTGTTACGGGCGCTACCCGTTCCCCGAACGATGCCCGGGGTGCGGCTGATGCCAGGTTCGGGCCAGCAGGGGAGGGGGTCAAAGGGTCGAGGGGAATGGGGCTACCGGGAAACGATGCCGAAGTCGAGGGCGCAGCCGTCATCGGGAGGGAAGCAGGCTTGGGCGGTGGCCACGACGACGCGGAACCACCGGGGGTCGGAGATGGGCGATCCGACCGGCGACATGGCATCCACCTTGCCCAGCCACTCGCGAAAGATAGCGGCCCCGGGGCCGGTCGCCTCGGACGAGCAGTCGTCCAGCTCGCCAAGGCACCGCACGCGCAGCATCTCCGCTCCGTTTTTCGTGATGACGACCTTCATCTCCATGGTAGGCCTCCCAGGATGGACAGCAACGCGCCGATCACGTCGGCATTGCCGCGGGACCACATGTACCCAAGGCGCCCCGGGCCGGCGGCGAGGAGTCCCACGCCGTAGGGCACGAACTCCACCCCGGTACGGCTGCCGCGCATCGTCGTCATGGCGGGATAGTGGATGTTGGCCCTCATGGCTGCTTCGTCAACGTCGCTCGGCCGGTAGTCTTCCTGGTGGTTCAGCCAGGCGAAGATGCGCTTCTCGGTGGTGCCGAGCTCTCGTTGCGCTCGGGAAAGGATGAACGCCTCAGCCGCGAGTTCGGCCTCGGAGTGGTCTCGGAAGGTCAGTGGTGGTGGCTTCCCGGCCAGTGCCGACGTCTTCGAGACGAAGTGCGTCAACTCGTGCGCCAGTCGTCCGATGAACTCGTTCATCGGGTTCAAGCGTACCGCGATCTCCGTCAGGTTGCTAGTGGTGACGGACACGATGTCGTCAGAGACGGCCAAGGTCGCTCGGCCGCTGGGCCGGAACGCCTTCGAAATGAGCCTTGGCACCAGGTCGAGACCGGTGTCGATGAGCCGCCGGACCTCTCTGGTTGGCACCCCCACGCGGGCTTCCTCTACCGCCCTCAGGTTGCCCCGCCCGTCGATGTGGCGTACCGGCCGCAGTACGTCAGACGTGTCGATGCACGAGGTCAGGCGAGTCCGCGGCATGGGGCCGAGGTTGACGATGACCTCGCGATGCAGGTCCTGGAGTAGGAGACCCTGGGCCACGTGCTCCCGGGTGATCGCCGGGTCCCCTGTCGCGATCTTATGTGCCCGGGCCATCCGGACGGCAGACTCGCTGGGCCAGCGGTCGTAGAACTCCGCCTCGAGCAGCCGGCTTGCAGCGGCGGCGTGCGCGGCCATGTCGTCCAGGCGCGCGGGGTGCTGCTCATGTCGATACCACCGACCGTAGGAGCCGACCTTTCCGACGTTGATGGCCTCGGCCTGGCGCTCGAGGTCGTGCACCCGCTGCGCCAGCCGCCGCTCGGGCGTCGGGGGTACCGGCGGTCGTCCGCCAGGCGCGGACTCGGGCGGGGCGCCACCAGTTCCCGGGGTGCCGGAGAGCTCGGGGTAGTTCTCCTGGAACCACGCCTCCTCCTCGGCCGTGGTGGGCGCGGCCATCATGGCCGCCTCGTCGACCACCGGTTCGAGGGTGCACCGGCAGTGCGGGTGCCCACCACGGGGGTAGTGCTGCGCCATCTCCTTCGACAAGATCTCCCCGTTCAGGGCCTCGCAGATGCAGTGCTTCCCGCCGAGGGCCTTCAGCTTCCCGGGCGCGCGCTTCAGCCAGGTGCCGTGCAGCTTGCCGCCCATCACCCAGCGGTACCCGGTCACCCAGGTCGACTTCTTGTCGCGCTCCATCTGGGCCAGGCGGTAGGCGGTCGCCTGCTCGGTCGAGATGAAGGCCTCGGCGCGGTACCGCTGCTTCCAGTAGGACCAGTGCTCCACGGTCTTGTGGAGCTGCGCGGCGTTGAAGTCCGGGTCCCGGAGCTGCTGCAGGAGCTCCACGTAGCCGTTCTGGACGGTCCCTCCCGCCTTCAGGGTGCGCTGGTACCCGTCGAGCTTGCCCATCACCCGGGCCCAGTTCCGGCGCGTGCCCTCGTCCCCGGGGAGCTCGGCCAGGCGGGCACCAGCCTCCGACAGCTCGCGCATGAGCTTCGGCGTCCGGTCGTTGCGGGCGAACTTCTGCCCCTCGTCCTTCAGCAGGCGCTGGAGGTCGCGAGCCGCCCGGGAGGTGGTCTCCGTCTCCCGGATGGCCCGGAGCATCACCCGAGAGGCCTCCCGCGAGTCGGACACCGCCCGCCCGTGCAGCCGCTCGGAGAGGGGCAACTCGTCGTCGAAGGGCATGAGGTGCTTCTTCGCCAGCCGGTCGCCCTCGGTCTGCGGCGCGGTCGCCACCCGGTCGAGCTCCGTCAGCCGCTGCTTCGCCTCCCGCCCGGCCGGGCCCACCCGCTGGCGCTTCGTCCGCTCGAGCTCCCGCTGCAGCTTCTCCCGCTCCTCGGCCGTGCGCGCCTGGCGCATGGCGTAGGCGGCCGCGGCGTCGGCCCCCGGCTGCCCGTAGTTCAGGGAGTAGTAGGCGTCGTAGTCGGAGATGGCCTTCACCTCGCCTGGACCCGGCACGTCGCGGAGTGGATGGCGCTGCCCGACCTTGTACGCCCGGAGGGTCTCGTCGTACCGCTCGGCGTACAGCGCCGCGTCGAGTACCTGCGACGTCACCACGTCGTACAGCCGCGCGGAGGTGCCCTGGTAGAACCGCCCCACCGCGGAGCGGACCCTCGCCGGGTTGGAGCGGTTGTCCCATACCTGCTGCCAGAGGGCGTCCGCCGGGCCGCGGAGGTCCGCAGCGTACTCCCGGAAGGCCTGCCGGGCGTCGAGGAGCATCTGGTCGCGGATGGACTCGAGGCGGACGCGCTGGGACTCGGGCAGGTCCCGGGGCTTCGGCGCGGCGGGCACGGGCTACCGCGCCTGGGCCGCCAGCCCCCGGGGAGCGTTCTTCGGCAGGGGGGCCTCGGGGCGCCTGGCAGGCAGGGCAGGGGGCTCGGGCGGTGGCTCGTCGTCCTCCTGGTCGTCCTCCTGGTCGTCCATGCCGTCGTCCAGGCGGCCGTCCGCCCCGGCCCCGGTGGACTCCTCGTCGATCTCCCGCTCGATGGCCTTCTTGTCCTTCGCCGACAGGTCCTGCAGGTACCGGCCGAGCACGATCCTCTTCAGGATGGCTCCCCGGGCGAGCGGCCCGGGTTGCATGTCGAGCACCTTCCACCCGGCCTCGATGTCCGCCATCGCGTCCACCTGGTCGAACTTCCGCGGCCAGCCGGGGATGGCCTCGGCCGGCAGGCCGGCGCGGTCTCCCATGAACCGGAGCGCCAGATCCACCACCTGGCGCTCGAGGCGCTCGGCCGAGCCGATGAGCTTCGAGGCGGTGACGTTCAGTTGCAGGAAGGAGTAGCTCTTCGCGATGCCCGTGTCGTTCGACGTCTCGTCGAAGGCCAGGGAGACGAGCTCCTTCAACTGCCGGATGAGCGTGGAGGCTTTCGCGTTCAGCACCTCCAGTGGGCCGGTGTCGTACGACATGAAGTCCGGCGGGGAACCCGCCTCGATGGGGAATGGGATGACCGTGGAGTCGCCCGCGGCCATCGTCGACAGGTCGTCCGGGGAGTGGCACTGGTACCGCATCAGCGGGAAGCACGAGTTGTCCTCGGTCGCCGCCGTCGCGGAAAGGAGGTTGTACAGGCGCCTCATGATGCGCGCCGGAGCCTCGAGCCAGGCGCCCGGGAACTGCGCCGGGGACGAGTGGTCGTCCCCGAGATGGTAGATGGCCATCGGCACGCGGCCGCGCACGGCGTCCGGCCAGACGGCCGACTCGGCCACCGCCGCCTCGCGCTCCTCCTTCAGCCCCTCGAGCAGGTCGTACCGCCACCAGCCCGCCCGCGTGAGCACCCACACGCGCTGCCCGGGCTGCGCCGGCTTCAGCGGGTCGGGATGGTCGACGTAGTCCTCGGCGTACTTCACCCACGCCAGGCCGGAGTTGTCCCAGCCCCAGTCGAGCACCTGGTCGTTGTGGATGACCTTTAGAAACGGCAGCGGCGGCGGCTGCCCGGGGCCGAGCTGCGCCGCCAGGGACGCCTCCGCGGCCAGCCGGGGCATGTCCACCACCACGCCCGTCCAGTCGTACTGCAGGCTCCAGGGCAGGATGCGCTTCCAGGCCTCGTCCAGCTTCGCGGAGGAGATCCACTCGGCGGCCTTGGTGGGATAGTTGTCGCGCTGCGGCGTCTCGCGCGTCATCAGGCCCACCACGACGTTCGTCATCCACTCGAGGTACCGGGGGTAGTAGGTCGTCCGGCGCCGCCGGTCCCAGCGCTTCGCCGTCTCGCGCGGATGGCGCGCCAGGTAGGTCTTCACCGGCAGGTCGGACAGCGGCAGCCCGGAGGCAGAGTCGTACCCGCCGAGGTAGTCCTGGTACCCGCCAGAGCCCAGCACGGAGTCCCTCAAGAACTCCGCCCGCTGCCGGCGCGCCTCCCAGTCGGAGGAGGTCTTCATCACCAGGTCGCGCAAGTGCTTCGTGCCCGGCTCGGGGATGGGCATGGTGTCGTTCGTCGCCATCAGATGTCCACCTTCAGGCCGCTCATCCGGCTGCCTCGGAAGAGATGGTTCACCCCGTAGCGGAGGGCGTCAATCGCGTGGTCGTCGCCCTCGGCTCCCTCGCGGGGAGGTTGCCCAGGCAACACCTTCCGCTGGGTGTAGGCCCCCAGCTCCTGGCGGAGGTGGACACACCGGTCGGACACGTACAGCCGCGGCGCGCCCATCACCGGCCGGCCAGCGGCGTCCACCACGTGCGGGTGCGGCACCCCATGCCGCATCGACAGGAGCGACCGGATGAGGTCGTTCCCGGCTTCCCAGTGCTTCACGGCCTCGTGCACCGCCAGGCGGCAGTGCCGGCCGTTCCAGTCGAAGCCCTTCCGCCACCGGTCGAGCTTGCCCGGCTCCGCCGGGTCGGCGTGCCACTCGAGCACGCCGTACACGTCTCGGAAGTGCGCCGCCGCCGCGCCCTGCTCCTCACCCTGGCGGCGCCGCTCGTACCACTCGTCGATGACCACCAGCTCGCCGTCGCCCGTGAGGCCCATGGGCAGGTTGCAGCCGGGGTTCGTGAAGCCCCAGTCCACCCCGCCGGCCTTGCGACGAACCTGCTCCCAGAGGCGCAAGGCCACGGCGTGCGGGATCACATGGAACGAAGGGTACCAGTTGGGGAAAATGAGCCCCTCGGCCCTGACAATGCCCGCGTCGAGCTCCTGGGCGGCGAACAGGTCGCCGAAGGCGCGCAGGTCGGCGTCGTACCCGTCCCGGAGGTTTTCCGCGTTGTCCCGGGTGCGCGCCGCGCGGACGAAGTACCCGGGCTTGGTGTTGTACCCCAGCGTGTAGGCCTGCGGTGGGTGGTCCGTCTCGATGCCGAACTTCTCCGCCAGCCAGTTGAACCCCGCCGGCTTGCCGACGATGAGGCCGGGGTTGTGCCCGTGGACGTTCGGGCGGCGAGCTCGGGACATCGACTTCTCGAATGCGATGTGCCCGCAGATCATGTTCGCCGGCTCGTCCATGGCCCACCACCCGATCGTCGGCAGGCCCTCGATGCGCTTCACCGTCTGCCGGTTCATCGCGCTGCGGATGTAGATCTTCGTCCAGTGGTTCCGCCCGGCGTTCCGGACGACGAGCTGCTTCGAGTTGCCCTTGTTCGTGCTCTCGAGCTTCCAGACGCGCCCCTCGCCTGGAACCACCTCCTCCCAGGTGCCCATGAAGACGTCGTAGAACGTGTCGAAGTCAGGCTCGGTCAGCAGCCCGTCACCCCAGGTGCCGTGGGACGCCAGGTCGTAGCACCACTGGACCAGCGCGTAGGTCTTCCCGGCACCCCAGCCGGCGCAGAGCCAGGTCACCAGGTTCCGCTTCGTCGCCTCGAGCGCGTCCCACTGGTGGCGCTTCGGACGGAAGGGGACGACGAACTCAGGCACCGGGCGCACTCCCCGGGGCCGGGCCCACGTCGCTCAGGTCCACCCGGCGGGTGATGGTCACCGGCTCGCTGTCCTCCTCGCTCGGCTCGGTCACCGAGGCCAGGCGCTGCATGAGCGTCGTGATGACGAAGATGGCGCCCTTGGTGTCTCGTTTTTGGTCGTACTCGTTTATGAGGGCAATCAGGTACCTTGCCTGGTTCGGATAACCGAGTAGTGGCAGGATGTTACAGGCGTCGTTGACCTCCTTCCAGCGGTCAGAAACAGCCTCCCCCCCCTTTACGGCGGCCGCCAGAGCCCCTCCAGGGGAGTGAAACAGGCACGTGTCGGAGTCTCGTAACCGCGCCTTCTTGCAGCGCTTTCCGTCCTTGCAGCGGGCCGTGCAGCGCCTGCCGGACGGGGGTGGTTTCTTACGTCGGGGGGCCTGTTTCTGAGCCTGTCTCACGATTCCCATCGTGGGGCAGTCAGGGAGGGTGGTCGAAAAGGGTCGTCAGCGGTCGCCGCCGAGCTTGCTCACGTCGTACCCCCGCTGCAGGAACGCCGCCACCTCGGGCAGGGTGGCCTTCACCTTCCCGATGGCCTTCCGCACGTCCAGACGCACGAGCTCGCGCGTGATGCCCAAGGTGCGGCCAATGGCTGAGCCGTCCGGCGCGGCGTCCACCAGGGCGGCACCGGCGTCCACCACGCCCCGAGCGTCCAGGATGTCCAGAATGCACGTGTGCTCGAGGGCCCGGAAGTCACCCGCCGCCAGGGTCGGGGCGAGCGCGGCCGGGACGCTCCGGTTGTCCTGGTTGCGGTAGCTCCGCTCGGCGGAGGCCACCAGGTGCGGCACCAGGTGATGCCGACAGGTCACCCAGGGACATGGCCGCGGGCCCCCCTGGCAGTCGGCGCGGAGGCGGGGCCGCAGCCATGCGCGGGCGCTCACCCTGACGCCCTCGATTCCCATCAGCCAGACCACCCACTGCCTGGTGATGAGCTGCCCGCCGGCCAGGGAGACGATGCCGCGATCGGAGAGCGCGGACAGCACCCGCTGCACCCGGTCGTCCTCGTCGCGGTGCTCGAGGTACAGCCGGCGGACGATGGCGCGGAGCTGTCGCCGCCGCCGGTCTCGCGCGA
This sequence comes from Thermoanaerobaculaceae bacterium, assembly GCA_025456225.1. Taxonomy (GTDB): domain Bacteria; phylum Acidobacteriota; class Thermoanaerobaculia; order Thermoanaerobaculales; family Thermoanaerobaculaceae; genus JAAYVZ01. The sequence goes on along the minus strand of JALOLB010000113.1, from coordinate 371 downwards.
GTGACTGGGCGTACCAGGCGTCTCCGCGGGTCCGGTAGTAGGTCATCTCCGCCATGTGAACCGTCCATGGATGCACCTGCCCTACCCGGCGGACTCGTTCTCGGTTCAGACGCATCGCGACGGCCATCCATCGGAGGCGCTCGGCGCGCAGCCGCCCGATGTACTGCACCAGCTCGGTGGGCAGCAGTATGGGCATCAGGCCCCCAGTTCCCCGTCCATGTCACCCTCCTCTCGCTTCCGAACGAGCCGGCGGACATCACTCGCCATCTGCCACAGGCGGTGCGAGATCCTCCGCCATGGCTCGTACAGCTCGTGATCTCCGCCCAGACGATGCAGCAGACAGAGCGCGTAGACATACCCGTCGAGCAGCT
>JALOLB010000330.1 GCA_025456225.1 Thermoanaerobaculaceae bacterium | reverse complement strand
CGAGGACGACCTGGCGCTCGGCCTGCAGGTCGAGGCGGTGCGCATCGAGCGCATTCCCGGCAAGGCCACGGTGGGCATCGAGGTCCCCAACCCCGAGCGCCACACCATCGTGCTGCGCGAGATCCTGGAGTCCTCGAAGTTCATCCACTCGGCCTCCCCGATCACCCTGGCGCTCGGCAAGGACATCCACGGCCGCGCCTTCGTGGCCGACCTGCAGCGCATGCCTCACCTGCTCATCGGCGGCTTCACCGGCTCGGGCAAGTCGGTGGGGCTCAACGCCATGATCATGTCGATCCTGTTCAAGGCGACCCCCGAGCAGGTCAAGTTCATCCTCATCGACCCGAAGCAGGTCGAGCTCGGGATGTACGAGCACCTGCCGCACCTGCTGACGCCGATCGTCACCGACCCCCGCGACGCCGCGCGGGCGCTCAAGTGGGCGGTGCGCGAGATGCGCGAGCGCTACCAGATGCTGGCCGCCTGCAAGGTCCGCAACCTGCAGGGGTACAACACCCTCGTCGCCGAGGGCGGGCCCCGCACCGCGGAGCTGCCCGAGGGCGGCTCGGTGGAGCTCAAGCCGCTGCCGTACATCGTCATCATCATCGACGAGCTGGCCGACCTCATGATGACCTGCGCGGCCGACGTGGAGGACTCGATCGGCCACCTGGCGCAGATGGCGCGGGCCGTGGGCATCCACCTCATCTTCGCCACCCAGCGCCCGAGCGTCGACATCATCACCGGCGTCATCAAGGCCAACTTCCCCTGCCGCATCGCCTTCAAGGTGCGCACCCGCTTCGACTCCCGGACCATCCTCGACACCGAGGGCGCCGAGTACCTGCTCGGCATGGGCGACATGCTCTTCCTGCCGCCCGGCTCGGCGCGTCCCTTCCGCGTCCATGGCTGCCTCGTGCGGGAGGAGGAGATCCTCACCGTGCTCAAGCACCTGCGGCGCCTCGGCAAGCCCGAGTTCGACCCCCAGGTGCTGCAGGAGCCCACGGCCGAGCCGGGGGAGGGGAGCGGTGGGGACCTGGACGACCCGATGTTCGAGCAGGCGGCGCGGCTCGTCGTGGCCTCGCGCAAGGCCTCGGCGTCGTTCATCCAGCGCAAGCTGCGGCTGGGGTACGCGCGTTCGGCGCGCCTGCTCGATATCATGGAGCACGAGGGTCTGGTGGGACCGTCCCAGGGCGCCAAGCCGCGGGAGGTGCTGGCGCCCCCCGACTACTTCGGCGAGGTGGACGCCACCCACCAGCTCAACAGCAGTGAGGAGGACGGCGATGATTGACCTTTCCCCCCAGGCGATGACGGTCATGCTGGTCTCCACCGGGGTCCTGGTGCTGCTGCTGGCGGTGAGCTTCCTGTCGCGCCCGCGGGTGTTTACCCAGTACCTCTTCACCATGACCGGCATCAGGCTGGCGCCGAAGGATGTCGCCGCCGTCTTCAAGGAGCGTGGGAAGGACGGCGTCCGGGAGCTCTTCCTCGAGCTGATCATCCGCGAGGACGTGAAGAGCGGGCCTCGCATCACCCCGGACTCGAAGCCCGACAAGGCCCTGCTCCTCCCCGAGGACCGGGTATGAGCGGCTCGCTCCGTCTCGCTGCCCTGGAGCACGCGGGCGTGGACCTCGTGGCAGGCGTGCCGTGCTCGTATCTGATGCGCTTCTTCGCCGCCTGCGAGGGACTGCCCCCCGGCCGCTACATCGCCGCGCCCCGGGAGGACCACGCCGTGGCGGTGTGTGCCGGCGCCTGGCTGGGGGGACGGCTGGCCCTGGCCGCGATGCAGAACTCCGGGCTCGGGTACTGCCTGGAGGTCCTGACCTCGCTGCACCTCATGTACCGCATGCCCCTGCCGATGCTGGTGTCGGACCGCGGCGAGCCCACGGACTACGAGGAGCACCGCATCCTCGGGCAGCGGACCCGGCAGGTGCTGGACCTCTTCGGCATCCCCTGGCGCGTCGCGACCGCCGGCGACCAGGAGGCCGAGGCGTCGTGGCTCGTCCGGACCGCGCAGGACGGCCGACAGCCGGCGGTCCTGCTGGTGGGGAAGGAGGCCGACGTATGACCGCAGTCATCACAGCCAGCGACCTCAGGCCGATGGCCATCGGCGATGAGAGAAGGGTCAATTACCCGACTCTCGACTCTCGACTCTCGACTCTCGACCTGCCGCGGGCCGGAGAGGCGATGCACCCCTCGCAGCATGCCGTCCCCGGAGTCTCCCGATGACCCGCGCCGAGGCCGTCGCCCTCGTGCTCTCCCGCCTCGCGCCCGGGGACATCGTGGTCGCCGCCGACGGCGCCATCTCCCGCGAGGCCTACCGCTCGGCCGACCGCGCGCGCAGCTTCTACATGCTGGGCTCCATGGGGCACGTGGCCTCGATCGCCCTGGGGCTGGCGCTGACCCGGAGCGAGCGCGTCGTGGCGCTGGACGGGGACGGCAACCTCCTCATGGGGTTCGGCAACCTCGCCCTGATCGGAGGCCTGCGGCCTGTCAAGTTGTACCACCTGGTGCTCGACAACCAGGTCTACGCCACCACCGGGGGCCAGGCGTGCCTCTCCCGCCAGGTGGACCTGGCAGCCGCGGCCGCCGGCTGCGGCTACCCCTGGGCGAGGCGCTGCGGCCTGGACGAGGACGCCGGCGCCGCCGTGGACGCCTGGCTCGGAGCGGCGGGCCCGGCCCTGCTCGACCTCATCGTCGCGCCGCTCGACCCGGGCCCCGTGGCGAAGCGCATCCCCATGACCCCCGAGGAGATGGCCCTCCAGGTGCGCCGCGCCCTCGGCGCGTCGTAGTCGGGATTGCCGCCGCGCTTCAGGCCCCCCGTTCGGACGGACCCGACGACAGGGCTTCCTCCGGTCTGCCCCACCGACAAGGCAGGACTGGCGGCAGGACCCGTCTCGTCCAGCGGCTCTCCCCTGATCTCGCCGCAACGCTTCACCGGTTCGGGCCGCCCCACCGGCGAGCAAGGCGGGAGTTTCGGGTTCACCCGGCCGCTGGGGCGACCCGCGCACGCCCCACTACTTCTCCGAGGCAGCGGGCTGCGGTGCCGCCCGCCCGACCAGGAGGAAGCAGAGGAAGCCACCTGTCAGCAGGGCCTCGACCGCGACGGTGATCCAGGCTCCAGGGCCGACAGTGCCGGTGAGAATGCCTCCGACGCCGACGAGCGTCACCAACCCGGAAGCGAGCGCCCCGCCACCGAGAATGGCTGTCCGCGCCGATGACGGGCCTGACGACCTGCCCAGCCCCAGGATGACCGCGAACCCGAGGAGCATCGTGCCGTAGCGGCGACCCATGAACAGGCCAACCGCGTCGGTCTGAACACCCCACCTGCCGAGCATCGCCTCGGGGAACACCAGCCAGGCGCCCCCGAGGAGGACGATCAGCACTGCCGCAACGGAGAGGAATGCCTTCATCTCGATCCTCCGACCGGGCCTGCGAACCACTCGATGCTCGGCGCCGACCTGCGATGAACCCGCGTGGGCAGAACGTCCGCAGCACGCTGCGACGCCGATTGACCTTGCGATAGTTGCGTAGGCAGGCCTTCGTAGCTGCATGGCCCGGCAGCCAGTAGGGCGAGAGGCGCCGACAGCTTCACTGCGCCGTTATGGCGCCAGCTACGCTTTGGCTTCAAGTTCCTCACGAGAGATCTCAGCGTCGCGAAGGATCTTCGCAAGAAGCCCCGGGC
>JALOLB010000112.1 GCA_025456225.1 Thermoanaerobaculaceae bacterium | reverse complement strand
GCCAGGAGGGGCTGGCAGACCGCCTGGGCACGGTCTTGACTGCAGCAGTTGTGGACGGTGATCAAGGCAAGGAGTACCGGCTGCCTGTCGAGGAGGAGATCGCGGCAGCCGCAGCGGCGGAGGCAGAGCTTACAAGCGCGTTCGCGGATATCCCATTCGCAGTTCCGAGAGAGCAGATTGGCGAAGACGCAAAACGGAACACTTGGTGCGTCCAGTATGGGATTCGGCGTTTCGCGGACCTCTTCTCGCCGAGGCAGCTTCTTGCGCTCGCCGCCTTCCTGAGATGGACCCGGGGTGTTTCGACTGAAATGCGCTCTCTCTCCTACGATCCGACGTGGGTCGAAGGGTGTGTCGCTCACCTTGCCTTAGTACTCGATAGGCTCGTCGATCGCTCTAGTATGGTCTGTCGGCCCGAGGCGCCAGAGCGGGGCGGGGCGGCGCGTGGGGTAATCAACACGTTCTCGCGGTTTGCTCTGCCTATGTTCTGGGACTTCGTGGAATGCGTGCCGGCCAGCGACCGAAGCGGCGGCTATCCCGGCGCTTCTGAATGGGTCGCAAAGGTCGCAGAGCACACACTCAAGGCACAGGGTGGAAGTCCGCCGACAGTCATCAAGGGAAGCGCCACCAGGCACGAATGCAGAGGGTTTGACGCGATCATTACTGACCCTCCCTACTACGACGCCATCGGCTACTCCGTGCTCATGGATTTCTTCCACGTGTGGCTGAGGCGCACGGTTGACGGGCTCTCGCCGGAGATCGACGAGGTTTTCCGTGAGCCGCTCGGTCCCAAGTGGTCCCATGAGACCAACGACGGTGAGCTTATCGACGATGCAAGCCGGTTCGACGGAGATAGGACACGGTCGAAACAAGCCTATGAGGACGGGATGTTCCGGGCATTCCTGGCGTGCGATCGCGCCCTCAAGCCAGATGGGCGCATGGTCGTGGTGTTCGCCAACAAGCAGCCAAACGCGTGGGAGGCGCTGGTGTCCGCGATCATCCGCGCCGGCTTCGTCGTCGATGGAAGCTGGCCAATCCAGACCGAGATGAGCAACCGCACACGCGCCTTGTCCTCGGCCGCGCTCGCGTCCTCGGTCTGGCTCGTGTGTCGCAAGCGCCCTGAGACGGCTCGCCCCGGCTGGGACAACCAGGTCCTCGCCGAGATGCGCGAGCGGATCGGCATCAAGCTCCGCGAGTTCTGGGACGCCGGCATCCGGGGCCCGGACTTCGTGTGGGCCGGCACCGGCCCGGCGCTCGAGGCGTACTCGAAGCACCCCGTGGTCAAGAAGGCCAACGCCGCCGGCGAGCTCATGAGCGTCTCGGAGTTCCTGCGCGCGGTGCGCCGGATCGTGGTGGACTTCGTGGTCGGGCGGGTGCTCTCTCACGACGGCGACAGCGAGGCCGCCGCCGGTCTCGACGACGTGACGACCTACTACCTCCTGCACCGCTACGACTTTGGGCTCAAGGACACGCCCGTTGGGCCGTGCATCCTGTACGCCGTGTCGTGCGGGCTTTCGGATCACGACCTGGCCGACCAGCACGACATCCTCCAGCATACCGGTGGCCAGGTCGCCGAGGAGGAGGGCGACGAGGAAGAGGGCACAGGCGACGAGGAGGCCACGGAGGGCACCGGCAACACCGTCCGCCTGCGGGACTGGAAGGCACGGCGGCGTCCGTCGATGGGCTACGACCCAGCCGTGGACAGCGCCCGCGCCCGGGCGGCGGCCGTGCAGCCCTCGCTCTTCCCCGAGGACGACCGCACGCCCCGCCCGTCACGGATCGTGCCGCTCATCGACCAGATTCACCGGCTCATGCACCTGTGGAGCGGCGGCGACGTGGTCAAGGTGGACGAGTATCTCGAGCTGCGCGCGCTGCGGCGGAACCGCCTGTTCGCCCAGGTCCTGCAGGCCCTCATCGAGCTCGCCGAGGTCGCCAGCGAGGAGCGCTCGCTGCTCGAAAAGCTCAGCAACCACGGCAAGGAGCGCGGTGCCGTCGCGGAAGACCCACGTCGCTTTCTGCCAGGTCTGGGCGACAATAGCAGCACGGAGGGCTCATGATCACCCTCATCGAGGCCCTGAACTACCGCTGCCTGAGGTATATCAAGCAGCCGCTCGGTCCGTTTCACGTGCTCGTTGGGCCCAACGCCAGCGGCAAGACGACGTTCTTGGATGTTGTTGGGTTCCTCGGACGACTCATCAGCGACGGCCTCGACGCGGCCGTGGAGGAGCGCACCCGGAACTTCCAGGACCTGATCTGGGGTCGCAGGGGGGCGGGCTTCGAGCTCGCGATCGAGGCAGCGATCCCCGAGGGGCTTCAGGTCAAGACCGAGGCCAACGGCTACGACGTCATCCGCTACGAGCTCGGGCTGCACCTGGAGCGGGAGTCGACCGAGGTGAGCATCGTCGCCGAGAAAGTCCTGCTCAAGCGCTCGGCCGCGCTCGGACCGGTCCAGAGGGACCTCTTCCCGTATGCCGCCGCTCCACCGCGGACTATCATCAGCGGCACGGCGCGCCACGGACAGCAGAAGCTGATCGTCAACAAGGTTCGCGGCGGCAACGACGTCTTCTACTCCGAGACCTACTCCTCCGCTGGCAAGGGCTGGGTTCCCGCATTCAAGCTCGGTCCGCGCAAGTCCGCGCTGGGCAACCTCCCCGCAGACGAGCGGAAGCTCCCCGCCGCCACATGGCTCAAGGGCCTGCTCGACAAGGGCGTACAGCAGCTCGTCCTCAACAGCTTGCTGATTCGCAAGGCGAGCCCGCCGGGGCAGGGGCGCGGGTTCAAGCCCGACGGCTCGAACCTGCCATGGGTCGTCGCCGAGCTGGATCGCAAGTCCCACCCGCGGTTCGAGGACTGGATCGCCCATCTCCGCACGGCGTTGCCCGATCTGGAGGGAATTCGGACCGTCGAACGCGAGGACGACAAGCACCGGTACCTCGTGCTCCAGTACCGAGGCGGTCTCGAGGTGCCCTCGTGGATGGCATCCGACGGGACGCTTCGCTTGCTGGCGCTCACGCTGCCGGCCTACCTGCCGGATCTCTCGGGCATCTTCCTCATCGAGGAGCCCGAGAACGGCATCCACCCCCGGGCGGTCGAGGCGATGTTCCAGTCGCTCTCGTCGGTCTACGGCGCCCAGGTGCTCCTGGCGACGCACTCACCGGTGATCCTGGGGATCGTGGACGCCGACAAGGTGCTCTGCTTCGCGAAGACGGCCGGCGGTGAGACCGACATCGTATCGGGAGCCAACCATCCGGCGCTCAGGGACTGGAAGGGCGAGACGAACCTCGGGGTGCTCTTTGCAGGTGGGGTCCTGGGATGAGCGGGCGTGTGCCTCCGAGGGATCTTGTCGTCCTGACCGCGGACGGCAACATCGAGTTCACGCTCCGCGGCCTGCTGTCCCGGCCTTCGGAGATCGGAGTCAGGACGTTGGCGTTGGATTACTTCCGGCATCCTCACCACGATCCCGGGTGCCTCCTCGGAAGTCACGAATTCCTGCGAGGCTTCCTGCGGTCCCACCACCACGCGATCGTGGTGTTCGACAGGGAGGGATGCGGCCGCGAGCCCCTGCCCCGCGAGGCGCTCGAGGAGCAGGTCGAGCAGCGACTCGAGCAGAACGGTTGGGGAGACCGCGCCATCGCAGTGGTCATCAACCCGGAGCTCGAGCAATGGGTCTGGAGCGTCTCCCACGCGGTCGACCGGTCCCTTGGGTGGCACGGTCGCAAGCCACCACTCCGCTCCTGGCTGCGGGAACGCGGCCTGTTGCTGGAGCACGAGGTCAAACCCACCAGACCGAAGGAAGCGCTTCTTGCGGCACTCAGGTACGCACGCAAGCCTCCCTCGTCGAGCATCTTCAAGCAGCTTGGCGAGTCCGTGCCAGTGAGGGGCTGCAGCGACCCTGCTTTCCTGAAGTTGCGAAAGACCCTCGCCATGTGGTTCCCCAGCCCTCCCATCGACCCACGTCGTAGAGGATCAGGAGCTGCCGAATGACCAAACCTCTGTGGACCCCCTGGCACAAGGTCGTTGAGCTGCGCGACGACCTGCGCTCGGGCGACCTGTCGTTGTCGATGTTCGCGGCCGATCTGTACGACGTGGTCATGCAGCGCGGCCATCGCCCGGCGTACGAGAAGCCGGAGGAGTTCTTCGCGCTGACCTATCCGACGTACAACCTCCGCCAGCTCGCGAAGGACGTGGTGCTGCGGCTGGCTCGGAAGAACGACAAGGCGGTCCGGCAGCTCGAGCTGACCTACGGCGGCGGCAAGACCCACTCCCTCATCACCCTCTTTCATCTTGTGAACAACCCCGAGCACCTGCCAGACCTGCCCGCGGTTCGCGAGTTCGTGAGCGGGTTCGGGATCACGCCGCCCCGGGCGAGGATCGCCGCGCTGACGTTCGACAAGCTCGATCCGGTCAAGGGGATGGAGGTCAGGGATCCCGGCGGTACGACTCGCTGGCTGCGACACCCGTGGAGCGTCCTGGCGTTTCAGCTCGCGGGCGCGGAGGGGTTGGAGATCCTCGGCAACGCGGACGGCGCGGAACGCGACGAGCCGCCTTTCACCAATATCCTCGAGGACCTCTTGCGACTCCCCGCGCGGGAGGGGCTCGCCACCCTGGTGCTCATTGACGAGGTGTTGATGTGGGCGCGGACCAAGGTCGGGAAGGAGCCGGTCTGGCGCCACCGCACCCAGGATTTCTTCCAGAGCCTCACGCAGGCGGCGACCAAGGTGGACTCCTGCGCGCTTGTCGCATCGCTGCTCGCCACCGATCCTGGAAAGAGCGACGACCTTGGCAAGGAGATCACGCAGGAGCTCTACGCGATCTTCCGCCGCGAACGCGAGGAGGGCGTGCTTCCGGTTGAAAAGGGGGACGTGGCGGAGCTGCTCCGTCGTCGCTTCTTCACGCCCCGGTCCATCGAGGACCAACAGGCCTTCCTTCCGCATGCGGTGGCGGCGTTGAAGGGGATCGCCGATCTCGACGAGCAGACACGGAAGGACGGGAAGGCCGCCGAGGATCGGTTCCTCGACTCGTACCCGTTCCATCCCGACCTGACCGAGGTGTTCTACACCAAGTGGACCAATCTGGAGGGCTTCCAAAGGACCCGGGGAGTCCTACGCACCTTTGCCGTGGCGTTGCGCGAGGCGGAGCACTGGGATCAGTCCCCCCTCGTCGGTGCCAACGTGTTCCTGGGCAAGCTGGGCGAGCCCAAGGGCATCTCGGAGGCGGCGCGCGAGCTGACGACTGTGGCCGAGTCCGAGGTCTACCAGGGCAGGCGGCAGGACTGGTCGAGGATCCTCGAGGGCGAGCTCCAGAAGGCGTGGGAGATCCACTACGAGTTCCCGGCGCTTCGCCACCGCGAAATCGAGCAGGCGGTCTTTGCGGCCTTCCTGCACTCTCAACCGATTGGCCACAAGGCGCTGACGCGTGAGCTGCTGTGCCTGATCGGCGCCACCCGCCCCGACAGGATCGAGCTGGAGAAGGCGCTCCGGCGCTGGGCCGACGTGTCGTGGTTCCTCGACGAAGCGGTCATGGGCGACACGAAGGTTGCGCCTGGTCAGCCAAAACCCCTACCCGTGGCGTGGCGGCTCGGGTCGAAGCCCAACCTGCGCCAGATGCACGATGATGCCAAGGGCCGTATCGGGGAGGAGCTGGTTGAGGCACGCCTGCTCGACGAGATCGCCAAGGCGAAGTCGCTGACCGCCGGCGCCAACCCAGCCGGCGCCCGCGTGCACACTCTGCCGGAGAAGCCCTACGACATCGAGGATGACGGAGAGTTCCACTTTGCCGTTCTGGGCCCCAGGTTTGCATCGGAATCGGGGAAGCCAAGTCCCGACGCACGCCGCTTCATCGAGGAGACGACAGGTCCCGATCGGCCCCGCGTGTACCGAAACGCAGTCGTCCTGGCCGTTCCTTCGCGTGACGGCGTGGAGGTCGCTCGGGACCGGGTTCGCGACTACCTCGGGTGGGAGCTGGTCAGGGACTTGCTCAAGGAGCAGCAGCTCGACCCCATCCGCGAGCAGACCCTCGCGGTGAAGGTGGAGGCCGCTCGCCGGGGCATTCCGGCGGCGATTCGGCAGGCGTACTGCATCGTTGTTGCCGTCTCGGCTCTGAACGAGGTCCAGGCATTCAAGCTGACGGGCAGCGATGAGCCGCTGTTTGCGGTCATTAAGAGCGACTCTCGTGCCCGCATTCAGGAGACAGCTATCGCAGCCGACGCCCTGCTACCCGGCGGCCCGTACGACCTCTGGCGGGAGGGTGAATCGGCCCGACGAGTCAGTGACCTGGCGGGGGCGTTCTCCCAGTTTCCACACCTGCCGAAGATGTTGAACCGGAAGGCCATCCTCCAGACGCTGATCGACGGCTGTCGGGATGGGCTGTTCGTCCTTCGACTCACGAGGCCGGACCGCTCGGTTAGGACATTCTGGCGACAGCCGGTTGACGATTCAGCCCTCAAGGAGCCCAGCCTCGAGGTCGTGCTTCCCGACGTGGCACGGATTGAAGAGCTTCCAACCTCGCTCCTGACTCCGAAGGTGCTGCCGGGACTGTGGGAAAGCCCCGAGATCCCGTTCGCCACGGTTCTGGAGTACTTCGTAGGTTGACACGTCGTGAAGGTCAAGCGGGAGGGGTACGAGGAGCCGCTTGTCATCCCCAGGGCCGAGCCAGGGCTGGTCGAGACGGCCACTGCCGCCGCTGTGTGCGAAGGACGACTCTGGCTCACAAACGGCCCCGCAAGCATCCTCGGCGAGAGCGTCCCTGTCGGAGTCCTCACGCACCAGGCCACGCTCCAGCCTCCCCCTCCGCCCATCCCGGCACCTGACCTGTTGCCCGCGAAGCTCACAAACGCATGGAAGGAGGGCTCGACAACCGCCCTCGCCCTGGCCGCCAGCCTGTCCCAGGCCAGCGGCAGAACGCTGCCCTGGTCAGTGGTCCGCAGCGCCATCCAGGGTGCCCTGCAGGCGAGGTTCATCGAGGTGGAGGACGGGCAGTTCCCATGCGAGCTCCCGGATGCTCAGCACGTCAAGCTCCGACTGCCAGACGCCCCGCCACCAAGACCTCCGAGAGTTGGTGAGCCGTCGCAGGGAATCCGTCAGGGTAGTGGGGAGCTGTCATCGTCCCAGCTTCAGGACTTGGCGGACCAGATTGGAGCCTTGCGGGGTGCAGCAGCCGGGTACGAGCTGAGGACACGCATCGAAATCGAACTTCGTGGCAAGGATGCTCCGCCCCAGGAGGTTGTCGACAGGCTCAACGACATCCTGCGGGAGATCGGCCCCGATCTGGTGATCCGGTAGCACCCAAGAAGCGGCCTGTCTCAAAGGGCCACATGCGGCGCTGCGTAGGCCGCGGGCGAAGTCATGTGCCACGTTACCTACGCACGACATGCCTCACTCCCCGACGAGCTCGCCGATGCGGTAGGGGCCGGTCATGACACCGGCGAGGGCGCGGAGGTAGAGGTCGCCGTCCTCGGGGGTCACGGTCTGGCCGTCCCACAGGCGGGGACCCATGTCGGCCAGGAGCCGGCACAGGTTGGGGGTGGTGGCCACGGCGAAGCCGTCGACGAGGACTACCGAGCCGACGTGCTCGTACTCGAGGTCGTCGCCCACGGGGCAGTGGATGTCGAGCCTCATTGTGGGTTCACGAGCTGCTGGAGGGCTTCGAAGACCAATGGGCGGGCGACGGCGAGGCGGTGGTCGATGGCGGCTTCCTCCTCCGGGGTGGCGCCGGGGGAGTCGACACGGTAGACGCGGCCGATGCCGTCGGGGGCGAAGGCGATGCCCCCGAGGGTGAGGAGACCCTGATGCGGCGATGCCGAAGGCTGCTCCCGAGATAGCAACGCCCTGCATGGCCGTGATAGCGCCGGCGATTCGCGTGGCAGGGCTGGGGAGCTGGGTAGCAGCACCTTGCACAGGCACTGCCCGGCGGGGTGACCCGGCAACAGCCGCCTGAGATCGAGTGCACGAGCACCGCGAAAGAGTAGGCGCAGGTGGGCCATGCGGACCGCAGGCCTCCAGGCCCCGTATCGAATGGCCTCCCTCCCACCCTGCGGGGCTGGAGCCCCGCGGTCCGCGTTGCCCGACCGACTGGGCTCTGCCTGGTTTCGCGGCATCTTGCGGGACACCCAGCGGAGCGGTAGCTTCAACGAGGAGGTTCTTGTTTGATGAACGCTTCGATTCGGGACCAGTTGCTGCGCGAGGTCGCGACGCTGCCCGTGGAGCAGGCTCGCAGGGTGCTCGACTTCGTGCGCTGGCTCAAGGTCGCGGCCGCGCCAGCCGCCGAGCTTGATGCGCGTGTCGATGCTGCTCTTGCGGACGCGAGAACGCGTGCCACTGCCACAGGTATTACTGACGAGGACATCGCGCGGGAAATCGCCGAGCATCGGGCGCATTCGTGAGGGTTGTCCTCGGCACAAAGGTGGTGGTCTCGGCGGTTCTTGGCGGGACAACCCGGGACGTGCTTGACGCTTTGCGGGCCGGGCGCTTCGCCATGGTGGCGTCGACCGCGGTCCTGGCCGAGTACGCTGCGGTCCTTCGGCGAGACAAGTTCGGTCTGTCCGCCGCGGCCGTCAGTGCGGTGATTGAGCTCTTCCTCCGCCGGGCAGCGATCGTCACACCCATCGAGCAGGTGCGTGTCGTAGCCGACGATCCCGCGGACGATGCGTTCCTGGATGCTGCGGTCGCTGGTCAGGCGGACGTGGTGGTCAGCGGCGACAGGCACCTTCTGGCACTCGGCGCCTTCCGCGGCATTCCAATCCTGCATGTGCGGGAGTTCTTGACACGTCTCGAGTCGTCGCCTGGGCCACCGCCCCAAGGGTGAGTCCGCGGTTGTCCATGACGCGGACGCGGTGGGAGTCACGCCGCCGTTCCACCCAATCATCACCAGCCAACAACAGCATGGAGTGAGGGGGCTTGAGGGACCCAGAATGGTAAGGGCCGGCCGCTTCGCGACCGGATGCGCCGCCCGGAGGTCGGCGCCCACCTCGGAGGGGGCGTGGCAGGTGAGTGGGTGCCCATCTCGAAGGCAGTGCCGCAGGAAGAACCAGGGGGCAGAGTCAGGGGGCGGTTTCCACGCGGCGCAGCCGGCGGCACGGCAGGCCAGCGCCGCGGCACGATGACGCCATCGCAAAGCGAAGGGGCCGCAAACGCGGCCCCGTGCTCCCAGCCCCCGCAGGGTGGTTGCCGAATCGGTCTACTTGGCTGCCGCCGGCGGCTTCTGCTTGATCAGCTCGACGGCGAGATCCACGGTGACCTCGTTGCCGACGACCAGGCCCCCGGTCTCAATGGCCTTGCTCCAGGTCAGGCCGAAGTCCTGACGATTCAACTTGATCCGCTCGAACTCCAATCCGTACCGCGTGTTGCCCCAGGGATCCACGACCGGCCCGGTGACCGTGAACGGCAGCGCGATCTCCTTGCTGACGCCCTTCATGGTGAGGAGTCCCGTCGCCACGTACCCGTCACCCTTGCGCTCCACCTTCGTGCTCGTGAAGGTGATGGCCGGGTACTTGGCGGCGTCGAAGAAGTCGGCGCTGCGCAGGTGGGTGTCGCGGTCGTTGTTGCCGGTGTTGACACTGGCCGCGGCGATCTCCACCTGGACGCCCGACTTGCCGAGGTCGCTCGGGTCCGCCGTGACCGTGCCCTTCACGTCCGTGAAGCTCCCCCTCACGTTGGCCACCATCATGTGCTTGACGGCGAATCCGACACTGGAGTGGGCCGTGTCGATGGTGTACGTGTCGGCGGCCAGGGCTCCTGTCGCGGAGCCCACGACCGCGGCCAGCAGAACGATTGCAGCTCTCTTCATTGCACTCTCCTTCAGTCTCTCGGTTGCGCGGGCCCTCAGGGCGCCGCAGGGTACGTTGCGATCCGGGCTGCCCTTGCACCCGGACGGAGGGGAGCCCCACGCGGACCTGGTGCCGCGGTCCGGGTCGGGCTCAGGCCAGCAGCCGCCTGACGCTCCCTCGCGGACAGGCCCAGGGTGCGACAGAGCCGGCTCAGGTCCTGCTGGTCAGAGGGTTCCAGGGCGCTCATGGCCTCGGTGAGAGCCGCCGCGTGGCGGGGGAACAGCTCGCCGATCAGCTTCGCGCCGGCCGGCGTCAGCGAAACGACCACGACCCGGCGGTCGTCGGCGCGGCGGGCACGCTGCACCAGGTCCGCACGCTCCAGGTTGTCGATCACGACACTGACGTTCCCGGAGGACCTCAACAGCTTCCCTGCGAGCTCATGCTGGGCCAGGGGGCCGACATGATGCAACGCCTCGAGCACCCCGAACTGCCCCATGGTCAGGCCCGACGCCGCCAGGCGCGGCAGCAGCAACGCCGTCACAGACTCCGCAGCGCGCATCAGCTTGACATAGGCGTCCAGCGCCTGCCGCTCCTCGTCGTCTCCCCGGTGGTGTGATCCCATGCCTTCCAACGCCCCCTCCGTCCCTCGTCACGTGAGTCAATGCTTCGAGTTCAATCGATATTCCGTCTCACATGAGCGCACGGCCATCCTCGCCATCGCCACGCCGGCACCTGGGAACGGCTGGCACGAAAATCGGCAGCCCGTCTCCGAGGCCGTCACCCCGCGACCCAACCTGTCCCTGTGCCGAGAATGGCGGTAGTCTTCGCCCGATGAGCGTGATCGTGTCGCGGACCGCCGGCTTCTGCATGGGGGTGAGACGTGCCATGGAGAAGGCCCTCGAGGAGCGCAGCCGCACGCCGGACACCCTGTTCACGCTCGGCCCGCTGATCCACAACCCCCACGTGCTCGACATCCTGCGGAGAAACCGAGTCCTCGAGGTGAGCGAAGAGAGCGCCGAAGCCGGTTCCAGGGTCATCATCCGCGCGCACGGCGTGGCGCCTCCCGTTCGCCGGAAGCTCGCCGAGAGGTCGTGCATCGTCATCGACGCGACCTGCCCGAAGGTCGCGCGGGTGCAGAAGATGGCGCTGCGAGCCGGCGAGGCGGGACGGCAGGTCGTGATCGCCGGCGACAAGGACCACGCCGAGGTCCGCGGCATTCTCGGGCATGCCCTCGCCGGCGGGGTGTGCATTTCGACCGTGGAGGAGGCCCGCTCCCTCGAGCTCGACTCCCCTGCCCTCCTCGTCGCCCAGACGACCTTCAGCGAGGAGAGCTTCGCCGAGATCGCCGGGGCGCTCCGCGGGCGGCACCTCGACATCGAGGTGCAGGACACGATCTGCGACGCCACCTCCGAGCGCCAGGAGGAGGCCCGCCGCATGGCACTCGAGATGGACGCCATCGTGATCGTCGGGGGTCGGACGTCGGCCAACACCCGCCGTCTGGCCGAGATCATCACCGGTCTGGGCACGCCTGCGTTCCTGGTCGAGGACGAGGGCGAGATCCCGCCCGAGGTGAGCCGGTACGAGACGATCGGTGTGACCGCGGGCGCCTCGACCCCCAACTGGTTGATCAGCCGCGTGGCGGAACGCCTCGTCGAGATGCAGGCACGCGGGGTGCGGTGGCTCCTCTGGCGGTGCCTGGCGTTCCTGGTCCGCTCCAACCTCCTGGTCGCCCTGTCGGCCCTCGCCCTGACCCTCCTCTCCGTGCTGTGGCAACGCCTGCAGCCCGGGTTCAGGGTGCTCGCCGTCCCCCCGCTCTACCTGTTCGGCATCCACCTCCTGAACACCTTCTCGGAGTCCCAGGCCCAGGAGATCAACGAGCCGGCCCAGAAGATGTTCATGCAGCAGAACCGGGCCTGGCTCATGCCGCTGGCCTGGATGTCACTGGGAATCGCGCTGCTGCTCGCCTCGCTCGGCTCGCTCTGGGCCGGCGTGCTGACCGCATCGGCGATCATCCTCGGCCTTCTCTACCAGGTCCGCATCCCGTTCGCCCGGGTCCAGCTCATCAGGATCCCCGGGTCGAAGGACCTGTTCACCGCCGGAGCGTGGGCGGTGTTCACCTGCTGCATCCCGGCCCTGATCGCCGAGGGTCGCCTGCTCCCCTCCGCCTTCATGGCCTCGGCGATCGTGTTCTCGATCACCATGGTCCGTGCCCTGGCCTACGACCTCAAGGACCTCCAGGGCGACCGCATGGTCGGCAAGGAGACCATCCCGATCTACCTCGGCATGAGGTGGAGCAGTGTCCTGTCCACGTCGCTCATCGTGCTCGCGGCGGGCCTGGCGACGGTCGCACTGGCGCTGGGGGTGTTTCCGCCGGCCGGCGCCCTGGCCCTCCTGCTCCCGGCCCACGCCCTGGTCTACCTCCGGCTCTTCCAGAGCCGTCGCGTCTCCGGAGCCGTGCTCTTCTCGGCGACCGTCGACGGGTTCTTCCCGATCCTCGGCCTGCTGGCCCTGGCGTTTCTCCCCTGAGAGGGTGTGGACCTGTCGAGGGTGGGCGCATGGAGCTCCAAGTGTTGTCGGTGGCAACCTGGACCTTGACCTTGACCTGGACCTGGTCCTCGGCCTCAGGTCGTGCCGAAGGCAAGGGGTAATTTCACGAGGCACTTGGGTGACGCTCTCTCGGAGCATGTGAGGCGCGCAGCATCTCGCTCAGGGTCCAGGTCGAAGCTCAGGTCCAGGTTG
>JALOLB010000329.1 GCA_025456225.1 Thermoanaerobaculaceae bacterium | reverse complement strand
GAGGAACTTCGCCATCTCGTCGCGGCGCACCGGCGGGTCGGGGCAGAACAGGTGGTTCGGCGCATCGCAGCCGTCGACCTGGCCGAGGGCCCAGATGTAGTGGACGTACTTGCAGGCCCAGTGCCCGGTGGTGACGTCCGTGAAGTGGGTGCCGCCGACGGTGCCGCAGTCGTAGGTGCGCCCGGTCGTGGTGTCGGTGTAGGCCGCCGGCACGAGGGCATCGCCGCCGGCGGCGACGCGCGCCATGAACACGGCCATCTGGTCGCGGGGTACGGTGGCGGCCGGGCAGTACCGGTGCTCGGCCGGGACGCACCCGGTCGTCACGTTCTCCGCCCAGATGTAGTGGGCGTGCCGGCAGAACCAGCTCTCGGGGAGGACGTCCGCGAAACGGGAGGTCCCTCCCGGGCTGCAGTCGTAGTCGCCGACATCGGGGACGGTGCCGGTCTGCGGCACGGTGGCATCGCCGCCGGCCAGGCCGCGGGCCAGGAACACCGCCATCTGGTCCCGGGTGACGAGGTCGGCGGGGCAGTAGAGGCGGTCGCCGGGGCAGCCGGTGGTGCCGGTGGTGAGGCCGCCGTGGAGCAGTCGCTCCACGTAGGGATAGGCCCAGTTGCCGCGCAGGACGTCGGTGAAGCTGTCGCCCAGGTGCAGCGTCCACACCCTCACCTCGGCGGTCGCCAGGGTCTCGGTGATCTGAGCGTCCCAGTGAAGGGCCGGGCGACTGGCCGGGACGGGGACCTCCAGCTCGTAGGCGTTGGCCGTGGCCTGCCAGGGGTTGGCGTCGGCGCCAGCCGCCACGGTGCCATAGCTCGCGGCGGCGTCCTGGATCGTGTAGGTGGGGCCTGCCGCACCGCCGAACAACGAGACGATGCCGCTCGTGGCCTTGCCGAGGGTCCCCGGGTTGTGCCAGATGGGGGAGAGGATGACCCTCTCCCCCGGCTCGAGGATGCCGTTGCCGTCGGACGTGGCCGTGACGGCCGGGTCGACGAGAGGTCGCACGGCCTGGAGGCTCGCGAGCAGGGTGAAGGTCGCGGTGACAGCCCGTGCCTGGTCCATGGTCACGGAGCAGCCGCCGGTCCCGGTGCACGCCCCGGTCCAGCCGCTGAACGTGCTGCCGATGGCAGCCGTCGCCGCGAGGGACACCGGCGTGTTGTAGGGGAAGGCGACGCTGCAGGTCGTGCCGCAGTCGATGCCGACGGGGGTCGAGGACACGGTACCGGCACCGGTGCCGTCCTTGCTGACGCTGAGGGTCTGGGGAAGACGGTTGAACGTGGCGGTGACGCTGCGCGCCTCGGTCATGGAGACCTGACAGGCGCCGGTCCCGGTGCAGGCGCCCGACCAGCCAGCGAAGCTGCTGTCGGTGTCGGCGGCGGCCGCCAGATCGACGAGGGTGCCGTGGTCGAAGGACGCGCTGCAGGTGGCGCCGCAGTCGATGCCGGGCGGTGTCGAGGTCACACCGCCGCCGCCGGTGCCGGCCTTCGTGACGGTGAGGGTGTGCTGCTGGAGTGTGAAGGCGGCGGTCACGCTGCGGGCCTGGTCCATGGCCACCTGGCAGGCGCCGGTGCCCGAGCAGGCTCCCGACCATCCGGTGAAGGTGCTGCCGGTGGCGGCGGTCGGGGCCAGGGAGACGGCCGTCTGGTAGTCGAACTGGGCACTGCAGGTGGCGCCGCAGTCGATGCCGGGCGGCGTCGAGGTCACGGTTCCGGAGCCGGTCCCGGTCCTGTCGACCGTCAGGGTGTGGCGCTCGAGGGTGAAGGTGGCGGTGACGGCCCGCGCCTGGTCCATGGTCACCTGGCAGGGGTCGGTGCCGGTGCATGCCCCGGACCAGCCGGTGAACGTGCTTCCCGTTGCTGCCGCGGCCGCGAGGTCGACGGTGGAGCCCTCGGGGAAGAACGCTGCGCACGTGCTGCCGCAGTCGATCCCCGGGGGTGTGGAGGTCACCGAGCCGGCGCCGTTGCCGGCCCTGGCAACGCTCAGGTAGCGCTGGCCGGCGGGATTGCAGGGGGTGGCGGCGCACGACGAGGCCCATAGCTCGAGGTCGTCGAGGTACCACTCGTCCTTGTTGTCACCGGTGTAGCGCAGGGCCACGAAGACGGTCTGCCCGGCGTAGGAGGCGAGGTCGACCGTGGTCTGCTTCCAGGTGCCGCCGGGGGCGGCGAGCTTCACGAGCTCGAGATACGTCGAGACCGCTGGGTCAGCGCTCGCCCCGGTGGTCACCCAGACACCGTGGTACTCGTAGTAGGTGGTGTAGTAGTCGCGCTCCCAGAGCTTGAGGACGGCGCCGGCAGCCGGCACCGCGACCTGGGGCAGGACCAGCCAGTCGATCGCCCGGCTGGAGAGGTTCTCGTCGTCGTGCCACGCAAAGGACGTGCCGCCGTGGGCATCTCCGTGTGAGCCAGAGGCACCGCTCTGGCCTCCGCGGAACCCTGCACTGGAGGCATCTCCCGTCTTGAACTGCGCCCAGCCGGTTGGCGGGAACGTGGCGCCCTCGAAGTCCTCGCCGAGCAGCAGGGTGGCTTCGGCCGTCACGTTTCCGACCTTGAACGAGAGGGTGCCCGGCCAGGTTCGCTCCCCGGCCGCGAGCGTCACGCTGATGCTGAAGCTGGTACCGCAGGCCGCGTCAGGCGCGACCGAGAAGAGCAGCGGGTCGGCGTTCACGGCTGTCGCGCCCGGTGCCAGGTCCGGCAGCGCCGCGGTCGCGTCGAGGAGCGTGATCGCGGGGCTCGTGGTCGACAGGGTGATGGTCGGGCTTGCCGCGACGAGGTTGCCACTGTTGCCCACCGTGAGCTCGAGGCTCGCCAGCTCGCCGGGGTCGATGACGGTGTCGCCGCTTCCGGGGCCGCCCGCAGCGCAGGAGTCCGTGCCCTTGGAGGCGATGGTGGTCAGGTTTGGCGCATCCTCAACGGCGCCCGGTGGCAGGTCGGTGCCGAGGTGGGCGATGACCTCCTGGATGGGCACACCGGTGTTGGGAGTGGAGGGGCACCCGCCGCAGTGGTGGAGGGCGATGACCTTGTGGTCGGCGTACCCGAGGACAGGCGACCCCGAGCTGCCGCCCTGGGTGTCGGCGTAGTAGCCCACGTCCGGCGGCCCGCCCGTCTGGCAGGCGGGCTCGGTGAGGCTGACCACGGTCGGATAGCCGCCGGGATCGCGCGAGTCCGTGGACCAGACGGCGATCTTCTTGCCATAGGCCGCGGGGTGCTGGGGGATGTACAGGCGGTCGCCCAGCGAGGGCCCGGCCTGGCGGAGCTGGAGGTAGCCGTAGGTCCCGGTCGGGTTGACCGGCAGTAGGACCAGGGAGTAGTCGCGCGGCGCATTGGTCTTGACGAGCGTCGAGGTGTCGGCCACCACGGTGCCCGGGCAGGCGAACCACGAGCCGCAGTTGGTCGCGCAGGTGGCTCCCTCCGCAATGAACTCGAAGTCGGTGTTGAGCGCGTCGGAGGCAGTCTCGATGCAGTGGTTGTTGGTGATCAGGTGCCCCGCGGTGCCCACCAGCCAGCCGGTGCAGGCGCCGCTGCCGTTGATGAGCAGGCGGGCAACCGCCCGTCCCCGCTGGTAGGCCTGGGGCTCGGTGGTCTCGTAGCACTTCGCCCACTCGGAGTCGTCGGCGCCGCAGAGCGCTTCGGGCTGGGCTGGCGTGGGGTCGCCGGGAAGCGGGTAGCCGGCGGCGTACTCGTCGATGGCGAAACCCCAACCCGCCGAGGTGCCGTTCCCGAGCAGCAGCACCTCGCAGGTGTCGCCCGGCACGTGGGCGGCCCAGAACCGCCCGCCGGCTCCCGGCTTGCCCTCGCCCCGGTAGGTGTACGAGTACCTCCCGTCCGGGGTCCGCAGCACGACCTGCTCCCCGGGCCCGAGCCGGAGCCGGGAGAAGTGGACAGCGATGTAGCTGGCTCCAGGGTGGCTGACGATCTCGAGCCATGCTGGCTTGCCGGGGGCGGCCATCGGTGCGGGGTGGGGTGTCTGGAGGAGCACCGGGTAGACCTCGCCGACCTTTTCGGGACCGGTCGCTGCCCAGGCGGGCAGCACCGTCACCGCGAGGGTCGCGGCGAGAAGCCACAGCGCCCGCGAGCCAACCGGTTGCCGTGAAGATCGGATCATGAGGTCCTCCTACTCGCCAAGTGCCAGGCCGAAGCCGTTGGTGAGGAACTTCGCCATCTCGTCGCGGCGCACCGGCGGGTCGGGGCAGAACAGGTGGTTCGGCGCATCGCAGCCGTCGACCTGGCCGAGGGCCCAGATGTA
>JALOLB010000328.1 GCA_025456225.1 Thermoanaerobaculaceae bacterium | reverse complement strand
ATCCACCTCCTGTACTTCCGCGACCGCTTCGCCACCGCCGAGGAGTTCCGCAACCGCATGCGCATACGCTCCAACGTGCACGGCATCCCGGTCGACGCCTCCCCACTCTCGGTCATCCCGGCCCTGCAGGTCCTCTACGACAGGGGCGTCCTGGCCGCCCACGGCGATCGCGACTTCAACAATCAGGGGTGGCCGTTCGAGTTCTTCGGCAAGGTCACCAAGTTCCCGGCCGGGATCTTCATGCTCGCCGTCCAGGCCGACGCCCTGATCGTCCCGACCTACTTCCTGGTCAGGCCCGACCGCCGCTTTCACGGGATCTACGAGCCGCCCATCGAGACCCGCGGCCCGGGCTCCGTGGAGGAGCGCGCCCGCGCCATCATGGGGTTCTGGCTCAAGCGCTTAGAGGCTCGCATCCGCGAGTACCCCGAGCAGTGGTTCTGCTTCTACCCGTTCTGGCCCTCCCCACCCACCCCCCCGTCGAACGTCGAAGGCTGAAGGTCGAACCCCGGCTCATGCGGGCCGGTGCATTGTGTAGAGGGTGTCCTCACCCGACCGGCCAGCCATGCCTCGAGCCTCTGACCTTCGACCTTTGACTCTCGACGGGGTGCGAGGGGGATTGGCTGGGGAGCAGGGATTCGAACCCCAATTCCGTGGTCCAGAGCCACGTGTCCTGCCGTTGAACGACTCCCCAGCAACGGCCGAATGCCATTCTAGGCAAGCCGCGGCGGGAGGTCAACCCCGCGCGCTGTCCTCCGGGGCATCTCGGCGGCGCTGTGCTACCATCCGCCCCCAGCGTGCTGGCAAGCCACTTTCGCGGGGCCGCGCGGCCGCCGCGCGGGACTGACCGGGACGCCGCGCCGGTTGACCCGGCTGGGAGTCGCACGATGTCAGACCTTCCGTTGCCGCCCGCCACCGACTTCATCCGCGAGGCCATCAACGAGGACCTCGCCAGTGGTCGCTTCGACCGCGTGCACACGCGGTTCCCCCCGGAGCCGAACGGCTACCTCCACATCGGCCACGCCAAGTCGATCTGCCTCAACTTCGGCCTCGCCCAGGCCTACGGCGGGAAGTTCAACCTCCGCTACGACGACACCAACCCCTCGAAGGAGGAGATGGAGTACGTCGACTCGATCAAGGAGGACGTGCGCTGGCTGGGCGGCGACTGGGAGGACCGGGAGCTCTACGCCTCCGACTACTTCGAGCAGCTCTACGAGTGGGCGGAGCTCCTCGTCCGGAAGGGCCTGGCCTACGTCTGCGACCTCTCGGCGGACGAGGTGCGCGAGTACCGCGGCACCCTCATCGAGCCGGGCAGGGAGAGCCCGTTCCGCACCCGGCCGGCCGAGGAGAACCTCGACCTGCTCCGCCGCATGCGGGCCGGCGAGTTCCCCGACGGCTCCCGCACCCTGCGGGCCAGGATCGACATGGCCCACCCCAACCTCAACATGCGCGACCCGGTGCTCTACCGCATCCTCCGCGCCACCCACCACCGCACCGGCGACGCCTGGTGCATCTACCCGATGTACGACTACGCCCACGGCCAGTCCGACTCCATCGAGGGGATCACCCACTCCATCTGCACCCTCGAGTTCGAGGTCCACCGGCCGCTCTACGAGTGGCTCATCCAGGCGATCGGCATCTACGCCCCGCGCCAGATCGAGTTCGCCCGCCTCAACCTCACCTACACCATGATGTCCAAGCGCAAGCTGCTGCAGCTCGTGCAGGAAGGCGTGGTGCGCGGCTGGGACGACCCGCGCATGCCGACCATCTGCGGGCTGCGGCGCCGCGGCTACACCCCCACCGCGATCCGCGACTTCTGCGCCCGCATCGGCGTCGCCAAGCGGGACAGCGTCGTCGACGTGGCGCTGCTCGAGCACTGCCTGCGCGAGGAGCTCAACCGGACGGCGCCGCGGGTGATGGCGGTGCTGCGCCCCCTCAAGCTGGTCCTCGACAACTACCCGGACGGCCAGACGGAGGAGTTCGACGTCCAGGTGAACCCCGAGAGCCCCGACGCGGGCACCCGCCGCGTCCCCTTCTCGAAGGTGCTCTACATCGAGCAGGATGACTTCCGCGAGGTGCCGCCGCTCAAGTACTGGCGGCTCTTCCCGGGCAACGAGGTGCGGCTGCGCTCGGCCTACCTCGTGCGCTGCACCGAGGTCGTGAAGGACCCGGCTTCCGGCGAGGTCATCGAGGTCCACGGCACGATCGACCCCGACTCCCGCGGCGGCAACGCCCCGGACGGCCGCAAGATCAAGTCGACCATCCACTGGGTCTCGGCCCCCCATGCCGCGGACGCCGAGGTGCGCCTCTACGAGCACCTGTTCACAACCCCGGACCCGAGTGACGTCCCGGAAGGGAGCGACTGGCGGGCCAACCTCAACCCGGCCTCGGCCGAGATCCTCACCGCCTGCAAGGTGGAGCCGGGCCTCGCCCGGGCCGCAGCCGGGGACCGCTTCCAGTTCGAGCGCCTCGGCTACTTCGTCGTGGATCCCGACGCGGCCCCCGGACGCCTCGTCTTTAACCGCAGCGTCACCCTCCGCGACACCTGGGCGAGAATCGAGAAGTCGCAGCAGTGATCGGTGGTCGGTGATCGGTGGTCGGTGGTCAGTGATCGGTGATCGGAGGTCGAGCCCAGGACCCCGTGTCCTCTGACCACTCATCACTGATCACTGATCACCGTTTTCTGCCCTCTGACCACCGATCACTGACCACCGATCACCGAAACGGCGCGGCGGAGGCGGGCGACGACGCGGTCGCGGCCGAGGACGACGAGGATCTCGAACAGCCCGGGGCCGACCTTCTGGCCGGTGCAGGCGGTGCGGGCGGCGTTGATGAGCACGCCGGCCTTCACCCCCAACTCCGTCGCCAGAGCGCGGATCGCAGCTTCCACGCCGTCGTGCTCCCACGGCTCCACCGCAGCCAGGCGCTCGCCGAGCAACGGCAGCCACTCCCCGAGGCGCGGCTCGGCGAGGTTGCGCTCCACCGCCTCCGGCTCGAGCTGGTAGTCATCCGAGAAGTAGGGCCGCCCGAGGCCGGCGAAGTCGAGGAGCGAGTGGTAGCGCTGGCGGATGAGGTCCACGGTGGCCGCGAACCGGGCCCGCTCCGGGCCGGCCCAGGCCTCGTCCCACAGCCCGAACCGCTTGAGGGTGTCGGCGACGAACGGCACGAGCTCGTCAATGGGGGTGCGGGTGAGGTAGACCCCGTTCATCCACAGCGCCTTGGGGTCGGTCCAGCTCTCCGGGTCGCCCTCGGTGAAGTTGAAGACCGCGTTCGAGCGGTTGATGGCGTCGAGGTCGAACAGCTCGATCATCTCCTGGGTGGTGAGGATCTCCCTGTCATCTCCGGGCGCCCAGCCGAGCAGCGCCAGGAAGTTGCGGAACGCGCCCGGCAGGAACCCCCGCTCCTTGTAGGTCGTGACCGCCACCACCTCGCCGTGGGTGCGCTTTGAGAGCTTGGCCTTGCCCGGCGCCAGGATGAGCGGCAGGTGGGCGAACTCCGGCAGCGGCGCGCCCAGCGCCTGGTAGAGGAGCACCTGCTTGAACGTGTTGATGAGGTGGTCCTGGCCGCGGATGATGTGGGTCACCCGCATGCGGATGTCGTCGACCACCACCGAGAGGTTGTACAGCGGCGTGCCGTCCGGCCGCAGCAGCGCCATGTCCTCGATGTCCTGCGCCGTGCGCTCCTGCTCGCCGTAGACGTGGTCG
>JALOLB010000007.1 GCA_025456225.1 Thermoanaerobaculaceae bacterium | reverse complement strand
TCGTCGACGCTTGAGATGGCCAGGGCGATCGCGGGCAAGCTCTAGAAACCGGGATCCGGGGTCCGAGGTCCGGGGTCCGAGCCACCACCCACCCAGGAATGACCGCAGCGCCGGGGGCAACCTCGGCGCTGCTGCGTTTGGGGTGGGTTTCTCCTGGTAGGATGGGCAGGCAACAGGAGAGAAGGGAGCGCCGCCATGGGTCGTATCAACATGAAGCGTGTGTGGATCGGTGGAATCGTCGGCTGGGTCGTCTGGATGGCGTGGAGCGCCATCACCAACTTCGTTGTGCTGATGCCTCGCTACGCCCAGGCCGGGGAAGCCGGCCACCTCCTCAAGGAGCCGCGCTACGGCTTCTTCCTGCCAGCCTGGTTCGTGCTGCTGCTTGTACTGGCACTTGTCTGTGCGTGGCTGTATGCGGCGGTGCGGACCACTCTCGGAGCGGGACCGGTCACGGCCATCAAGCTGGGTTTCGTGCTCGGCTTCCTCGCCGGGTTCCCGCTCGCCTTCTCGCTCGCGGCCTGGGCGCCCGTGGCCCGCGTCATCACGCTGTGGTGGATGCTGCAGTTGTGGGTGGGCGCGATCCTGGCGACCTTCACGGCCGGCTGGCTGTACCGCGACTGAGCCCGACCTGACGTCGGCGGGCCTGCACGAGACGGGCGCCTCCGACCACGAGGAAGTAGGTCAGTCCGGCCAGCGCGATGGTGGTGGCGCCGGCCGGCAGGTTGGGTGCATAGCTCAGGGCAAGGCCGGCGGCGGTGAGGGCGGCACACAGCAGCGTCGCCACCACCATCATGCCTGCCATCGTGCGCGTGAGGTGACCGGCCGTGGCCGCCGGCAGCGTCAGCAGCGCGATCACCATCACCAGGCCGACGACGCTCACCAGCAGCACGACGGTCAGGGCGGTGAGGACCAGCAGCAGCAGGTACAGCCCTTCGACGGCCACCCCCCGCACCCGTGCCAGCTCCTCGTCGAAGCAGACCGCCTGCAACTGGTGGAACAGCAACCCCACGAAGACCAGCAGCACGAGGTCGAGCCCCCCCATCAGCCACAGATCGCGCTTCGCGACCATGAGGATGTTCCCGAAGAGGTAGCCCAGGAGGTCCTCGTTGTAACCGGGGGTGAGGTGGATGAAGAGCACGCCCACTGCCATGCCCACCGCCCACACGGCGCCGATGACCGTGTCCTCGCGCTGCCTCGCCCGCAGCCCGACGATGGCAATGATGCCGGCCGCCAGCAACGCCGCAACCGCTGCTCCGAGCAGCGGGTCGAGCCAGGTCCACCCGTGGACCACCCGCAGGTAGCGCGCCGCCCCCAGACCCGCGAGCAGGCTGTGGGCGATGCCGCCCGCCACGTAGCTGATGCGGCGGACCACCACATAGGTGCCGATGATGCCGCATGCGACACTCGCCAACAGCCCAGCCAGGAGGGCATGCAGCAGGAAGGCGTGGGTGGGAAGCGCGTGCAGGAACTCGCCCATGCCTCCTCCTCAGGATACCCGGTGCTCGTGGTGCACGAGACGCACGTCACCACCGTACAGCTCGGAGATGACGTGCCCGTCCACCGCCGACGTCGGATGGGCCACGACCCGCCGGTTGACGCAGACGACCGTGTCGACGATCGTCTTGACGAATCCCAGGTCATGGGACACGAGCAGAATCGTCATGCGCTGGCCCAGCTCGGCCAGCATTGCGAAGAACGCCTCCTCGACCACCTGGTCGAGGTTGGCGACCGGCTCGTCGAGGAGCAGCAGCTCGGGCTCGCACACGATCGCCCGGGCCACCAGCACGCGCTGCCGCTCGCCCCCCGAGAGGGCCGCGAAGGACCGGCGCGCGAAGCCGTCCAGACGCACCTCGTGGAGCGCCGCCAGCGCCGCCTCCCGGTCGTGCCGCCCAAACGGACCCCAGCGCCGCCCGGTGCCCAGACGGCCGAGCAGCACCACCTCCAGGACGGTGGCCGGGAAGTGGGGGTCCACCCGGGTGTGCTGGGGCACGTAGCCGACACGGCGGCGCGCCTCCCGGGGCGCGACGCCGAGCACCTTCACGGCACCCCGCATCGGCGCCAGTAACCCCAGGAGCAGCTTGAGGAGCGTCGTCTTGCCGCCGCCGTTCGGGCCCACGAGGCTCGCGAAGCACCCCGCCGGCAGCTCCAGGCTCACGTCCTGGAGGACAGGGCGGCCGTCCTCGTAGGCAAAGCTGACCCCGGCGAGCTCAACCACCGACGGGCGCGGCTCATCGGCCATCGTCACCACCCGTCCCAGCCGGCTCGCCCCGGCAGGCCGAGGCAAACTGCCGGGCCATGCGCTGGAGGTTCTCGTCGTAGTCGGGTGACAGGTCGTTCACCGCCACAACTGGCACGCCAAGGGCGTCGGCGAGCACCTCGGCCGCGCGACTCGGAAACTGGACCTGCACGAACACGGCGGTGACGCCCGCGGCCCGGGCACGGATCTCGAGCTCGGCGAGCTGACGCGCGGCCGGCTCCTTGCCCTCGCGCTCGAGGGCAAGCTGCTTCAGGCCGTACCGCCGGGCCAGGTAGCCAAACGCCGGGTGGACGACCAGGATCGACCTGCCCCGACAGGGTTCGAGCAGCTTCCTGACACGACCTTCCAGCACGCCTAGCTGCTGCTCGAACACCTGGAGGCGCTCGGTGTAGGCCGCCGCGTTGGGCGGATCCAGCTCGCCGAGCGCTGCGGCAATCAGCCGGGCGTGCGCCGCCATGTACGTCGGATCCAACCAGAAGTGCGGATCCAGCGCCCCGTGCGCGTGTCCAACGTGCTCGCCCTCCTCGTCCATGGGCTGGAGGGCGAGCCCGGCGGTGCCGTCCACCGCCTTCAGGTTCGGCGCCACGGCCGCCAGCTTCGCGCGCAACGGTCGCTCGAACGGCATCCCGACCGTGATGTAGAGGTCGGACTCCTGGAGCGTCGCGAGCTGGCGTGGCGTCGGGTCGAAGCTCTCGGCGGCCTGACCGGCCTGCACCAGGACCTCAACCGCCACCTCGGGGCCCGCGATCGCCCGCACCGCCGCCACCTGCGGGCCAATGCTCACCGCCACCCGACGCGGCGCCGCCACAGCTCCTGACGCCACGGCCAGGGCCGCGAGCGTTGCCAGGGCAGCCTGGGCGAGGAATCGATCAGGCATTGTTCGCATGGCAGATCAGCCTTCGCTCGTGGCAGTCGTCGCACTCCTCCACCGCATGGCTGGCAGCCAGCTCCTCCCAGTGACGTCGCTGGTTGGGCGTGAGCAGCCCGGTCCCCTGGCACACCGGGCAGAGGTTGTCGAGGGCGCTCAGGATCGCGGCCCGGATGAACGCCGAGCGGTTCTCGACCCCTCCCAGGGCGCGGAGGAGCGACTCATCGGCCTTGAAGGTGACGATGCTCTGCCGTTTGTCTGCCACAACCCCTCCTCCCGGGCTCGAGGCTTCATTGTTACCATGTAATACCGCGCTGTCAACCCCAGACCTGCCGTCGACTTGAGCCTGGCCGTCAGGGCAGGTAGACTGCCAGACCCTGGGAGGCGCATGCTCGAAGCCATCTCCGACCGGCTGCAAAAGGTGTTCAGGACCCTGCGCGGAGAGGGGCACCTGACCGAGAAGCACATGGACGAGGCCCTGGCCGAGATCCGCCGCGCGTTGCTCAGCGCCGACGTGGCACTCGTCGTGGTGAAGGAGTTCGTCGAGAGGGTGCGCGAGCGCTCGCTGGGCAAGGAGGTGCTGGCCTCGCTGAGCCCCGCCCAGCAGGTCGTCAAGATCGTCCACGAGGAGCTGACCCGACTTCTGGGCGGCGAGCAGAAGCCACTTCGCTTCAAAGGCTTCCCGGCCCCGATCATGCTCGTCGGGCTGCAGGGCACCGGCAAGACCACGACCGCCGCCAAGCTCGGCCTGTTCATCAAGTCCAAGCTCGGCAAGCATGTCCTGCTGGCTCCCGCCGACACCCAGCGGCCGGCCGCACGGGAGCAGCTCGAGCAGCTCGGCCGCCAGGCCGGCCTGCCGGTCCTCGACACCCACGCCTACGGCAAGCCCACCGAGATCGCCAAGGCAGCCCTCATCGAGGCACGCCGCAAGGGCTACGAGGTGGTGCTGCTCGACACCGCCGGCCGTTTGCACGTGGACGATACGCTCATGGCCGAGATCGCCGAGCTGCAGCAGATCCTCAACCCGAGCGAGATCCTGCTGGTGGCCGACGCCATGACCGGGCAGGATGCGGTACGTCAGGCCGAGGCGTTCTCGGCACGCCTGCCCCTGACCGGCGTCATCCTCACCAAGCTCGACGGTGACGCCCGCGGCGGCGCCGCGCTCTCGGTGGTCTCGGTGACCGGCAAGGCGGTGCGCATGGCCGGCATCGGCGAACGGCTGGAGGACCTGGAGCTGTTCCACCCGGATCGCATGGCCTCCCGCATCCTCGGCATGGGCGACATGCTCACCTTCATCGAGAAGGCCCAGGCCGCGGTGGACGAGAAGACGGCCGCGGCGCTCGAGAAGAAGCTCAAGAAGGAGGGCTTCGATCTCGAGGACCTGCGTGACCAGCTCAAGCAGATGCGTGGCGGCGGGCTGCTCGGCCAGCTCGTGGACCTGCTCCCCGGAGCGCGCGCCCTCAAGAACGTCAATGTTGACGACCGCAAGCTGGGACGCTTTGAGGCCATCATCGCCTCCATGACCACCCAGGAGCGGCGGCGGCCAGACGTCATCAACGGCTCCCGGCGCAAGCGCATCGCGCGCGGCGCGGGCACCACCGTCGAGGAGGTCAACCGGCTGCTCCGCCAGTACGCGGAGATGAAGAAGATGCTCCGCCGCTTCGGCTCCGCCGACCCCAGACGGGTGCTCAAGGGGATGGGGTTGTAGCCACGCGCCCCGACTCTGGTAGAATGCAAATTTCGCGGCCCAGCCGCGAGCTGATGGTGAAGGAGAGATTCCGATGGTCAAGATTCGACTGCGGCGCATGGGTTCGAACCGGCGTCCTGCGTACCGGGTGGTGGTCTCCGACGGCCGGCAGACGCCGACCGCGGCGGTTCTGGAGGAGGTCGGCTTCTACAACCCCCGCTCCAACCCCGTCGAGGTGACGCTCAACCGCGAGCGCATCGACTACTGGCTGGCGCGCGGCGCCCAGATGTCCGAGACGGTGCGCAGCCTCGTCGCCGCCAAGGCGAGCTAGTCACCCCTCGAGGCAGCGGCTGGAGGCTGAGATGAGAGAGCTGATGGAGCAGATCGCCAAGGCGTTGGTGGATCATCCCGAGAGCGTGCAGGTGAACGAGGTGCGGGGCGAGAAGACCACCCTGCTCGAGCTGCGCGTGGCACCGGACGATCTGGGCAGGGTGATCGGCAAGCAGGGCAGGACGGCGCGGGCGATCCGCACGCTCCTGATCGCCGCCGGCATGAAGGCGAGCAAGCGCTTCGAGCTCGAGATCCTGGAGTAGGACGTGTCCGGACCCGCGCCTGCGTGGCTGGCTGTCGGGCGCATCCGCAAGCCCCACGGCGTGCACGGGGAGCTGGTGGCCGAGCCGGTTACCGACCGTCCGGAGCGGGTCGTGGCGGGGATCGAGATCGGCGTCGGAGCCGAGACGCCGACCAGGTCCTTCCGCATCCTCGCGGTCCGCTGGCACAAGGGGTTGTGGCTGCTGGCCCTCGAGGGTGTCACGCGGTGCGAGGACGTGGACCCGCTGCGCAACCACTGGCTGTTCCTCCCCGCGCCCGAGCGTTCGTCGCTGCCCCCAACCTACTACTACGAGCACGAGCTCGTCGGCGCCCGCTGCCGGGACGAGCAGGGGCGCGACCTCGGCGAGGTGACGTCGCTGCTGCCGGGCGGGGCCCAGGCGCTCCTGGCGATCCGGACGCCCGACGGGCGCGAGGTCCTGGCTCCCTTCATCAGCCCCATCGTCGTGCGGGTCGAGCTTGGGGCAGGGGTGATCGTGCTGGACCCCCCGCGCGGCTTGTTCGACGACGATGCGCTGTGACATCCTGACCATCTTCCCGGCCCCGGTGGAGGCCTACCTGACCGCCGGCGTGCTGGGCCGGGCCGCAACGTCGGGGCTGCTCGACCTGCGGGTGCACGACCTCCGGCGCTGGGCCATCAACCGTTACGGGCAGGTGGACGACGAGCCCTACGGCGGTGGTCCGGGGATGGTGCTGATGGCCTCGGCGGTGGTACCGGCGGTGCGGGAGCTGACGGCCGCCACACCCACGCCCACCCGGGTCGTGCTCCCCGACCCCCGCGGCCGGGCCTTCAGCGACCGGGTAGCCCGCGAGCTGGCCGGGGAGACCCGGCTCCTTCTCGTGTGCGGCCGCTACGAGGGTTTCGACGAGCGGGTCCACGCCCTGCTCGGCGCTGACGAGATCTCCCTGGGGGACTTCGTCCTCTCCGGCGGGGAGCTGGCGGCCCTGGCGATCCTCGACGCCGTCTCCCGCCACCTCCCGGGAGTGGTGGGTGATGCGGGCTCCGTGGCGGCCGACTCCTTCACCTCCGGGCTGCTTGACCACCCGGTCTACACGCGACCGCGCAGCTTCGAGGGCCATGACGTCCCCGATGTGCTGGTGGGGGGCCACCACGAGGAGATCCGGCGCTGGCGGCTCGAGCAGGCGCTGCGCCTCACCCTGCGGCGTCGGCCCGACCTGCTGGCGCTGAGCTGGGAGCACCTCCCCGATGAGACACGCCGCCTCGCCCGCACGCTGGCTGCCGAGGAAGGTCTGCCCTGGCCGCCCGGAACCCTGGCGGCGGACGGCCGCTGAGCACCCCTTCCCGGAGGCGGGTTGGCTGTGTATAATCGCCGGTCCGCGCCCTCGCTCGGGGATGCGCGGTTGAGGTTGGAGGCTTTCATGGACATGCGCGAGCTCGAGAAGGACTATCTCCGCACCAACATCCCGGCCTTTGGCCCTGGTGACACGGTGCGTGTGCACGTGAAGGTGCGCGAGGGCGAAAAGGAGCGCATTCAGGTTTTCGAGGGCGTGGTGATCGGTCGTCGGGGCGGCGGTCTGCGCGAGAGCTTCACGGTGCGCAAGATCTCCTACTCGATCGGCGTCGAGAGGGTGTTCCCCCTCCACTCGCCGAGCGTCGACCGCATCGAGGTCATCCGGCGAGGCCGGGTGCGTCGGGCCAAGCTCTACTACCTGCGTGCCCTCAAGGGCAAGGCCGCCCGCATCGAGGAGGAGTTCCAGAAGCGGTGAGCCTCGCGCCACCCGACGGCACTCTCGACAAGAAGCTCCAGCATCGATACGGCCTCGTGGCCGGTGTCGACGAGGCCGGGCGCGGCGCCCTGGCTGGCCCGGTCACGGTCGCGGCCGTGATCCTCGACCCCGACAGGCCAATCGCTGGCCTCGATGACTCCAAGCGTCTCTCGCCTCGCCAGCGGCAGCGCCTGGCGCCCCTGGTCCGTTCCAGGGCCCTCGCGTGGACGGTGGTCCACCGGGGCCCGGAGGAGATCGATGCAGTCAACATCCTCGAGGCCACCCGCAGCGCCATGACGCAGGCCGCGTGCTCGCTGTGGCCCCAGCCCGGGCTCGTGATGAGCGACGCGGTCGCCCTCAGGACACTGCCATTCCCGTGGCTCGCAGAGCCCCGGGCCGACGGCCACTACCAGTGCGTGGCTGCCGCGTCGATCCTGGCCAAGGTCGCCCGGGACCTCCTGATGCAGCACCTGGCGGCCCGTTTCCCCGCCTATGGCTGGGAGCGCAACGTCGGCTATGGCTCCCCGGAGCATCTCGAGGCGCTGGCCCGACGAGGGCCGTGCTGCCTGCACCGGCGCACGTTTGCTCCAATGCGTGTGCTAGCATTACCACGGGAACTCGTCTGATGGCTACGGTCAAGCGCGAGCAAATCTTGCAGGAGGCCGAGAAGCTCGCGGCCCGCGGCAAGCTCGATGCTGCCATCAAGGAGTATCGCCGGGCCCTCGAGCAGGCGCCCAACGACACCAACACCCTCAACCGCCTCGGCGACATCCTCGTGCGGGTGAACCGCATCGACGAGGCGATCGACGTCTACCAGCAGATCGCCGAGCACTTCGCCCAGGACGGCTTCTTCCTCAAGGCCATCGCCATCTTCAAGAAGGTCAACCGGCTGGATCCGCAGCGCACCGGCACCTACGAGCGTCTGGCTGACCTCTACTTCAAGCAGGGCCTGGTCGTCGAGGGACGCCAGCAGCTCATGACCCTGGCCGACTGGTTCCTGCGCAGCCGCAACATCGAGCAGGCGGTGCGCATCTTCCGCCGCCTCACCGAGCTGGAGCCATCCAACGTCCAGGCCCGCGCCAAGCTCGTGGATCTCCTGGTTCAGGCCGGCGACCCTCAGGCCGCCACCACCGAGATCGATGCCCTCGGCCGCTTCCTGCTCGGTCGCAGCATGATCGACGAGGCGATCAAGCTCTATCATCGGGCCATCGAGCTGGGACCCACGAACGGCGACTTCGTGGCGCCGTGCATCGACGCGATGCTCGCCAACGGCCGCGTGCAGCCGGCCATGGAGCTCGCCAAGAAGGCCATCAAGGCGACCAAGAGCGGGTAC
Source organism: Thermoanaerobaculaceae bacterium (assembly GCA_025456225.1). Classification (GTDB taxonomy): domain Bacteria; phylum Acidobacteriota; class Thermoanaerobaculia; order Thermoanaerobaculales; family Thermoanaerobaculaceae; genus JAAYVZ01. The sequence continues at coordinate 43,286 of JALOLB010000007.1, read as the reverse complement.
GAGCTGCGGCGGGCGGCGGCCAGGGCGTCGGCTGAGGCCGGGGATCTGGACTCGGCTCGTGGGTACCTCGAAGAGCTCATGCCGGAGATCGGCGAGCGCACCGACATCATCCAGCTCTACGGCGACGTCATGCTGCGCGTCGGCGAGGCGGAGGAGGCCAAGGATCACCTCCTCCCGGCCGTGGATCGACTGCTGCGGGCCGGCGACGTGGCGCGGGCCGCCGCCCTCGTCAAACGGCTGCTGCGCAGCGCCCCGACCGACATCGAGGTGCTGTCCCGCGCCGACCGTGTCTTCGAGCGTCTGGGCGACCAGGACATGGTGGTCAACATCGAGCTCGCACTGGCGGAGGCCTACATCCGGGCGGGCCGCAAGGGCGAGGCCATCGACATCCACAAGCGCCTGATTCGCCGAAGCACCAGCGATCCGGAGGTCGCGAAGCGTCTGGGTGCGCTGGCGGAGGTTCTCGGCCTCTCGGCCGCGCAGCGCGCCGCCTCCGTTCCTTCGACGCCATCGCAGATGGAGGCCGTGCCACCGCCCCAGGCCATCCCGTCGCCTGCCGAGGCTCCGCCAGAGGACGAGATCTCCGTCGAGTTCATCGACGTGGACGTGGAGCCTGAGGTCAGCTCGGCGGACACCGGGGTGGCGCGGGTCCACACGGACGTCTGGGAAGCGCCAGAGGCGGTGACCGCCGCGCCACAGTCGAGCTTTGACGCGCAACTTCCAGGCGAGCCCCCGACTCCAGCTCCCGCGGCCCCCTCTCCCGCGGACGAGCTCCTCACCGAGGCCCAGGTCTTCGCCAAGTACGGTCTGGTCGACAAGGCGATCTCACATCTGCAACGCCTGCTCGCCCAGTATCCGGGGCATGAGCCGGCACGCCAGCTCCTGGACTCCCTGGGAGGCGAAGCAGCCGAGGAGACCCCCGGGCCGCAGCCTGCGGACGTGTCTTTCGCCGAGGCAGCCTTACCGACCGACGAGGCCCACCCGGTCCCGGACACGGCCCCGATCGTCGAGGAGGTGCGCTTCGACTCGTCGTGGGAGCCGGCTCCCCTTGCCTCCGAGCCGGTCTTCGGTAGCGCCACCGTGCTCGCGGCCGAGCCCCCCGGAGACCTGCAGCTCAGCGAGGCACCCATCTCCTCCCACCCCGAGCCACCCGCCCCACCACCGGTACGGCCGAGCCCTCGCATCGACGTGGCCAGCCTCGATGCGGCGCCGGAGGCTGCAGCCAGGCCGGCTCCCATCCCCAGGACGGACCGATCCTCCGGCCTCTCGCTCGACGACCTCATGGGTGGCAAACGGCCCCCCACGACCGCCCGGACAACCACCGCCCGCCCCGTCAGGATGGAGGCGCTGGAAGCCATGCTGGGGCTGTCCGCCCAGACGCCACCAGCGTCCCAGGCCAGACCGCGTGCCGCGGCCCGCGCCGAGGACGTGCAGCTCGACCTCGGCGTCCTGGGGTTGCCGGCTGCTCCGCCGCGCAGGAGGAGCACGGGCGCTGCCCCGTCGGCCGAAACGACCGAGCAGGTTGCAGTGGCTCCTCCCCTCGAGCCCCCCGCACCTCCGCCCGAGGTCGTCGAGCCATTGCTCTCCGACACCCTGCCCCTGTCCGGGGAACCGCTTGCCCCGGTCCCCGCGGCCGCGCCCCTGGAGGTTGAGCCTCCGATCGTGGAGCTCCCCGCGCTCGAGCCACTCCCCCAGACCCCGGTGCCTGCCGCTGCCCTCGAGGTTGCTCCCGCGGCGACCCAGCCTCCGCCTCCTCCCGAGCCACTTCCCGAGGAGGTTGAGGTGCTGGAGGCCCCAATCGACCTCGTCGAGGTGGAGGAGATCCTGGCCGGGCCAAGCCCCGAGCAGCTCGGCGAGCTGGACTTCTTCATCCAGCAGGGCCTGCTGGACGAGGCCGCCAAGCTCCTGCTCAAGCTGCGCGAGGGTTTCCCCGATCACCCCGAGGTCCGCTCTCGCCACGCGCTCCTGAAGTCGCGCGGCTGGGACGAGGAGAAGCCTCAGGCGGTCGGCGAGGCCACGGCTTCCGAGCTCTTCTCGGAGGAGGAGCAGTTCTTCGATCTCGCCGCAGAGCTCGAGAAGGAGCTGGCCGAGGACGAGCTGGTGGCCGAGGCCACCGGCGTCGGCAAGGGTGGCGAGGTCTCGATCGAGGACCTCTTCCGCGAGTTCCAGCGGGGCGTGGCCGAGCAGATCCAGGAGCAGGACTACGACACCCACTTCAATCTCGGGCTCGCCTACCGGGAGATGGGCCTGCTGGACGAGGCCATCGGCGAGTTTCAGCTCGCCCTGCACAGCCCGCAGCTCTTCATCGAGGGCGCGTCGATGATCGCCGCGTGCTACATGGAGAAGGGTCTGCCGGAGCAGGCTGCCGAGTGGTACGCGCGCGGTCTCACCGCGCCCGGGCTGAGCCCCGAGACCGTGCTCGGCCTGCGCTACGAGCTGGGCCGCGCCCAGGAGGCCGCCGGACGCGACGCCGAGGCGCTGGGCAACTTCACCGAGGTGCTGACCGTCAACCCCGGCTTTCGCGACGTGGTCAACCGGGTGTCCCGGCTCCGCACCCACTGAAAGCTCGAAGAATCCACCAGGCGACGGCGTCTCCACCGCCGGTCGGCACCCATGGCGACCTGGACCTGGACTTGGACCTCGACCTGGACCCTGACCGAGATGCCGTCGCGCATCACCTGCTCCCGAAAAACGTCACCTGGGTGTCTCGTGGGATCGCCCGTTCCCTTCAGCACGCACCCAGGCCAGGGACCGGCGCAGGCCCACGTCCAGATTGGCGCCCCGGAGCCCGAAGGCCGACCACTTGCCGCCTCGCGGCCTCTCCACACGCGCTGCTCCCGGCGTCTCGGCTTCCAGCCGGGGCGGAGCAACGACGGGCTACGGCGTGCCAGTCGTGACGAGGATGGCGGTGCCGGTCCTGAAAAGATGGTGGACACGACGGGCATCCTCGGGAGCCATGACGAGCGTCACGGCGGGGGGCAGGTCCAGACCACGGCCACGCCAACGGTTCCAGCCATCCCGGAGGGCGGTGCCCACCAGCCGGAGAAAGCCCTGCCGGGGGAGCCGGTCGGTGATCCAGAGGTCCCAGCCGTTCTCGAGCTGCACCCGGTACGACACGGGCGGCTCCGGAATCGGAGTCGGAGTCGGAGTCGGTCCGGCAGGGGTCGGAGCGGGAGCCACTTCCTCCTCCTCCTCGTCCTCGGCCGGCATCGGGCGCAGCTCGGTCGGCGCGATGATCTCCCGGTCGGTGTCCCCGGGACCTTCCTTGATCATCCACACGGCCGGAACCGACGGCGAGGAGGGGAGGCTGCGCCCGAGCACTGGCTGCTGGCTCAATAGCTCAAGGCCCGCGAGCGGAATGCGGTCGAGCGTCACGCCCCGGGCGCGCACGTCCAGCGCACGCAGCTCCGGGCTCAGCACCAGGTACACCTGGGGCTTCCTGGCAGCCACGAGCTCCAGCTCCCGCGACGCGACATAGGCAGGACTGGGCGGCTCGTTGCCAGCCCAGGCCAGCGCGGCAGCGGCGCTAGTACAGATAGACGCGAGTGCCAATCGGCGCATGCTTGTACACGAACTCCAGATCCTCGTCGCCCAGCCGCACGCAGCCGTGGGTCACGCGACGCCCCAGCAGGCTCTTGAAGAGCGTGCCGTGGATGATGTAGCCGTCTCCCATGTAGAGGCCATAGTCGCCCAGGGACACTGTGTCCCAGCGCTCCGGCGACCCGGGCGGCGGCGGCTTGTAGCCCTCCTCGATGAACGCCCAGTCGGGCTTGGCCCAGGGCGGATCTTTCCGCTTGCTCTGGACAACCCGCTCGCCCAGCGGGGTGTCGAACACCCACTCTCTCCCGTTGCGCGGGTCGCGGAGCACCCGACCGGTGCCGGTGGAGCAGATGGCCGAGCGCAGCACTTTGCCCCCCTCCAGCAGGTGCAGCCGGTTGCGGTAGGTGTCGATGACGATGTAGGCACCACGGGGAGAGAGCTTGCCGAGCTCCGATTCGGCGCGCGCGGCCCGCTTCTCGAGCCCGAGGCCCTCGCCCAGGCCGCCGGGCAGCACGGTGGTGATCTCGAACGCCGTCGCCACGAGCGGACGGCCGGTGCGCAGCACGCTCAGGCACCCCACCGACGCCATGGCCACCAGGGCAATGACCCCGAGCGTCACCCAGAGCCAGGTGCGGCGAGGGGGCTGCCCCACCTGGACCCCGAAGACCACGGCCGGCTCACCGCTCATAGGTCCCCACGATGGTGACCGGCGTTCCCACCTCGGCCATGGCGAACACCCGGTCCATGTCCGGGTTGGCGAGCGCGACACAGCCGTCGGTCCAGTCGCGACCCTCGCCGCCCTCACCGTGGATCTCGATGAGGTTGCCGATCCCGACCCGGGTGGGAATGACGCCACGGCTCTTGCCGAGGGCGAAGCGCATGCGATCCTCGTCATTAGGATAGTTGATCAGGAGGGCCTTGTAGTAGCGGGTCGAGCGGCCGCCCTTGCGCTGGGTCACGTGGTAGCGACCCTCGGGGGTCGCCCGATCGCCGGAATGCTCCTTGCGCCGTAACCCGTTGGCCCCCAGCTCGGCGGGAAACGATGCGACGGGACGACCTCCCCGATAGAGGTGCACCTGGCGGCGGAGCTTGTCGATCAGGATGGCGGCCTCGCCACTGCGGCGGGAGGTCGCGATGGTCTCGGATGCCCACTGCTGCCACTGACGCCGCAGACTCGGGTCGGAGAAGCGGGCGTGCAGCGCCGTCCAGCCGGCGTGCACGATTGCTGCGTCGGCGCGTGCCGCTTCGAGCTCGGCCGACGCCCCGTGGAACGAGCCGGCCCGCACCAGGCGCTCGGCCGTTCCCAGCCGAATGGCTGCGCGCTCCATGGCCGCAGCCTCGCGGCGACCCATCCCCGCCTCGCGAATTTCCGCCCGCGCCCGCGCCACCTCGCTGCGCACCTGGCGCAGCAGCCCGCCCGCCCGGGTCTCCATGGCGGAGCGCAGGGAGCGGACATCACGAGCAGCGAGGGAGGCCGCCCGCATGGCGCGAGCCCAGGCCGTCTCGGACCTGCCGACGCTGCCCTCCCACCAGGGAGTCGCAGCCTCGGCGGCGGTGGCGACCTCGGCATCGCCGAGCAGCCGCTCGAGCTGCCGAGCCTTCTGGGGAGCATCAGGGCGGACCAGGCGGATCGCCCGACCGACGGCGGCACGGAAACCGCTCACGTCGCGAGGAGGGGGTCCGCCGCAGGCCCCGGCGCCAAGGGCACCCAGCACCACCAGGGCTGAAAGCAACAACCGGCGGTGTGACACCGCCGGTTGTTGTGGAACACAGAAGAAACAGTTCAGCACTTGATCTTGGTCTTGGCCGCGTTCATCTCGGTGGCCATGGCATCGACCTGACCCTTGAGGGAGTCGGCCTGGGCCTTGGCGCCAAAGAAGTCCTCGCGGGTGAACTTGCCGTCGAGATCGGTCAACTGGGCAGCGTAGCCATCCAGGTTGCCCTTCATCATCTCGAGGTCCTTCTTCATGTCCTTGGGCTTGCGACGGCACTTCTCCAGGGTCGCCAGGAGCTCCTGGGTGGAGGTCACGGCAGCCTTGACGGCGTCGATGGCGGCCTGGGCCTCGTTCTTCGCCTTCTCCTTGCCAGCGATGCCAGCTTCCTTGGCGGCATTGGCGGCGTTGGTGGCGTCGACGATGAGCTGCTTGGCCTTGGTGTAGGACCGGAACAGGGCGAACTTGGCCTGCTGCGCCTCGAGCTCAGCATTGACCGCGTTCATCGCCTGCTGGGCCTTGTCCCACTCGCCCGCAGCGTACTTCGGGGCCTCGGCCTGCTCGTGCTGCGGCGGCTTGGCGCAGCCAACGGCCATGACGGCCACAACCAACAGCATCGCACCCACGAACAGATTCCTACGCATCGATTTCTCCTTTTCCTCTTCCTGAGGAGGGCACTCATTCGGAATGCCCGACGATTTCAGTCTTCCCTGATTGGTAAGGCCCGGTCCACACGACCAAGCCTGGATTACCGGTTGCCCGAGCGCGGTGGGAGCGCGTGACTTGCGCTCCTCTTCTCTACGAGCGGGCTTCACCTCCACGTGACGCGATTCAGCGCCCTCTGGGACGCGTTTTATATGCCTTTTGGACCCGCTTGTCAAGCACGGCAAGCGAATCGCCTTTCAAAACGTGGGCGTCCGCCTCCGAGCGGGCTGGCGTGGGGAACCCCAGGGGATGTGTGCCACATCACCACGCGAGGGATCGGGACCTTGCCTGGAGGTCGGCGTACCGATACGATGAGGCCGTCCGCGGAGGGTGCATGCACAAGCTGCTGGCAGTGGTCCTGTTGGTTGGAGTTGTCACGGCCGCCGGGGCGGCCGAGAAGCGCGAGGAGATCTCCCAGGCCTTTCCCGCGCCCGCAGGCAAGGTGGTGCTGGTGGACGCCGGCCCGCTCGACCTCGTGGTGCGCGTCGCCGAGATCGCCGAGATCCGGGTCAAGGTGGAGCTGGTGGCCGGGGCGTTCAGCGGCTCGGCGGCGGCGGCCTGGGTCGAGGCACACCGGCCGGTGTTCCAGGACTCCGAGGGGGAGCTGCGCCTCAGCGCCCCCGATCCGGGTGGCGTGGACCTGTTCAAGGGAGTGGTCATCTCCCGCGCCCGGGTCGAGCTGGTGATGCCGCCGACCGTGCGCGCCGACCTCTCGACAAGCTCGGGAAACCTGCGCGCCGAGGGTGAGTTCGGCGCCAGCAGCCCGCTCCGACTGCGTGCCGCGTCGGGCGACATCGAGCTGCTGGGCTGGGCGCCGGAGGTCGAGGCACGCACCACGTCGGGTGCCATCCTCCTGCGTGCCGTGCGCGCAGTCGATCGGCTGCTGGCCCGCAGCTCCTCGGGCGACGTGATGCTGGCTGGCGGCGCTCGCGCCATGCGGGCCGACACTGCCAGCGGTCAGGTTCGCGCCGAGGGCCTGCTCGGGCCGGTGGCCATCGTCACCTCCACGGGGACCGTGACAATCCGTTTCGACAGCCTGGGAAAGAGCGACGAGGTGAGCATCTCCTCCACCTCCGGCCGCGTCCGGGTCATCCTGCCGCCAGGAACCCAGCCGTCCGGCGAGCTGGCCACCTCGAGCGGCGAGATCCGTTCGGAGCATCCGGGTGAGGCCGACGCAAAGGGCACAAAAGTCCGCCTGTCCGGCGACGGCCCGAGGCTCTCCATCACGACCACCTCGGGGAAGATCGAGCTGAGCTGAACTCACGAGCGCCCGCCACAGTGGCATAATGGCGAGGCGACTCGTGGCGGCAAGGCGTACCGGCTGGCGCAGTGATCGGGACAGCGGCCGGAGATGGCAGGTGGGGCGCTCGTGAGCACGATTGATCACATCGAGGGAAAGTACGAGATCCTCGAGAAGATCAAGGAAGGCGGGATGGGGGCGATCTACAAGGTCCGCCACCGTCTGCTCGACGAGATCCGGGTCATCAAGATCCTGCGGCCCCAGGTGGAGGGCGACGAGGACATCCGCCACCGTTTCACCCAGGAGGCACGCGTCGCGATCCGCCTCCGTCACCCCAACATCGCCCAGCTCTACGACTTCTCCGTCGACGATGACGGCAACGCCTACATCGTCATGGAGTTCATCGACGGCATCACGATCGAGGAGATGGTCGCCCGCATCGGGCCCCCCTCCATCGGCGTGGCGGTGGAGATCATGCGTCAGTCCCTCGCCGCGCTCGGGCACCTGCACCGCAAGGGCATCATCCATCGGGACATCGCCCCCGACAACCTGATGCTCACCCGCGAGGACGACTCTCCCTTGCGGGTCAAGCTCATCGACATGGGAATCGCCAAGGTGCTCAAGGGCTCCTCGGCCCAGACCATGGCAGGCACCTTCCTCGGCAAGGTCCGCTACTCCTCCCCCGAGCAGCTCCGCGGCGAGGGGGACGCGATCGACGCCCGCTCCGACATCTACTCGCTGGGTGTTGTCTTCTACGAGCTGCTCACCGCCCATGGCCCGTACCGGGCGACGACGGTCCCCACCCTGGTCGCGGCGCACCTCTACAACCAGCCCCTGCCGTTTGCCGAGACCGACCCCTCCAACCGCATCCCCGAGGATCTGCAGGCCATGGTCCTGCGGGCCCTGCACAAGGAGCAGGCGGACCGATTCCCCAGCGCCGACGCCATGGGTGAGGCGCTGTCGACCGTTGGCGCCCGCTTCCCCTGCGAGCCGGAGAGCATTGCCCGGGCCTATGTGATGCCCAACGGCCCCACCGACCGCATTCCCGTCCAGAAGGTCGGCTCGACCCAGAATCGCATCAACCGCCAGTTCGGGGTGGGCAACACCCCCACCCATCGCGAGGTCGCCACCACGGCCATCCCGCGGACCCGTGACGAGGCTCCGCCCGCCGCTCCCGATGCCCCGGGGCCGGCGGACACCGCGCCGGTCGCGGTCGTCCCCGAGGCTCCTGCAGCCAGGCCCCAGCGTGACCCGACGCTCATCCGCCAGATCGCCTCGTTCCTGGCCTCCGCCGAGAAGCTCATCGACGTGGGCCAGATCGAGGAAGCCAAGCTCCAGATCGGGGCCGTCCTCCAGCTTGACCCCGACAACCCGAAGGCGCAGCGGCTGCTGGAGAAGGCCGACGCTCACACCACGGCCCACCCCGTCGCGCCCAGCGCCACCGAGGCCCTGGCGGCAGCGATGGCCCAGGCCGAGGCCCTGCTGGCGCGGGGCGAGCTGGCAGCCGCCCGGGAGCTGGTGGATCGGGCGGAGGCCGAGCAGGGCCTGAGCCGCGCCCTCGAGGACGTGCGCGCCCGCATTGTCAAGCGCGAGCAGCAACTGGCCCGCGACCGCGTGCTGCGGGAGGCCGACGAGCACCTCCGGGCCGACCATCCGGCCGAGGCAGTGAGATTGCTCGAGGGCTTCCTGACCACCCCCGGTGTGCGCGACCGCAAGGTGGAGAGCCTGCTGTCGCGCGCCCAGTCCATCCAGCGCGAGCGGGAGGAAACCGAGGCCCGGCAGCGCGTTCTGGAGGACGCCGAAGGCGCGATCCAGCTTGCCGTCGAGAGCGAGGACTTCGAGGGCGCCCGCGAGTTCCTGTCGTCGGCCCGGGAGCGCTGCGGCGAGCTTCCCGAGCTCGACGCCATCGCCCGCCGCATCGAGGAGGCCGAGCAGCACAAGCTCGAGTCCGACATCCTCTCGCTCCTGTCCGAGGCCCGCGCACTCGCCGACGAGAACCGATTCGCCGAGGCCATCGACACCCTCGAGCACGCCCTCGCCCTCCGCCCTCAGGACGACGGTATCCGGCGGGCTCTCGCCGCCACCCAGCGGGCGCAGCAGCGCCACCAGCGCGAGCAGGAGACGCAGCGCGCCATCGCCGAGGCGGTGGTGCGTCTCCGGGGCCTGGTGGCGGGCGGCAAGCTCGAGGACGCCGCGGCCGAGCTCGAAGCGGCCTGCGAGGCGTGGGGCGAGACCGCCGAGCTGACCGGCGTACGTGCCGAGCTCGACGAGGCACGGAGGAAGGAAGCCCAGCGCCGGGTCCGCGCCCTGCTGCGCGAGGCAGGCCGCCACGTCGAGCAGAATGCCTTCCCGGCCGCCATCGAGCGACTCGAGGAGGCAGCAGGGCTGGCTCCCGACGACACCGAGATCCCCGAGATCCTGACCAAGACCCGTCAGGCCCATGCCGAGTACGAGGAAGCCCAGCGCAAGCAGGCGGCGATCCAGGCAGCGGTGCGGGAGATCCGCTTCCTCCTCCAGAGCGGGCGCCTCGACGCGGCCGAGGAGCGGCTGGCCCGCGGGCTTCAGGAGTGCGGCGAGGCGATGGAGCTCGGTGCCCTTCGCCAGCGCATCCAGGCGATCCGCAACCAGGAACGCGAGGCCCACGTCAAGATGCTGCTCCGCGAGGCGGTGGCCAGCGTCGAGGCGTTCCACTTCCAGGACGGGGTCGGCAAGGTCGAGGAAGCGCTGCGGCTCAAGCCCGGCGACCCGGCCCTGATCGAGATCCTCGGCAAGATGCAGACCGCCTGGCGCGCCCACGAGGCCGAGGAACGCCGCCGCAAGGCGCTGGGCGAGGCCGCGCGGGGGATCGAGGACCTGCTGGAGGCCGGCAACCTGGACCGGGCGGTGCGAAGGATGGCCGCCGTGTCGACCCACCTCGGCGAGGACGAACGGCTGTCCGAGCTCGGGCTGCGGATCCAGGTCGCGATCACCGCGCGGCTGGCCGACGAGGAGAGGCTCGGGCAGATCGTCGCCGAGGCCCGGCGCCTCCTCGCCCTCCAGAGCCCCGACCAGGCGTTACCCCTGCTCGAGGAGGCCACCGGTCTGCGCACCGTCAGTGCCGAGGTGACGGTCCTGCTCGGCGAGGCCCAGGCGCTTGCCGCGCGGCAGGCCGAGCAACGCAGACGCATGCAGGAGATGCTCGAAGCCGCGGCCGCCGTCGAGGAGCGCGTGCGGGCCGGGGAGCTGGACGACGCCGAGCGCGCGCTTGGGCTGGCGGAGAAGATGTTCGCGGGCGAGGTGGCGATCCGGGGCTTGCGGCGCCGCCTCGAGCAGCAGCGGACCCAGGCGAAGGCGCTCCAGGTCATCGCCCTCGTCGAGGACGCACGGGTGCTCGCGTCCGTCGAGCAGTACGAGAAGGCGATCCTGGAGGCGCAGCAGGCCCAGGCCCTGGACTCCGGCAATCAGGAGGTCCGGGAGCTCCTGCAGGAGCTGCCGCGCCGCCAGGCGGCCGGCAGCGTCGAGGCGTTGTTGGCGCGCGGTGCCCTCGACGAGGCGGCGCGGGCGCTCGCCCTCGCCGAGAAGCTCCACGGCACCAGCGATCCGCTCCTTGCTCCCCTCCGCCAGCGCCTCGAGGAGGCGCAACGCCGCGTGACACCTCCGCCGCTGCCGAAGAAGAAGAGCTGAGATCGCGCAAAGGAATCGCAAGGGAGCGATTGGTCGGCCCTCCGACTCCCAGGCGCCATTGTGGACGTGGTCGTGGTCGTGGACGGGGCGCTCGATCGCGAGCAGGAGCTCTCAGAGGGAGCGGATGCAACAGACCCATGCCTGACAGTTTGCCATGCTCCCACCTTCTCGTGCCTCGCCATGCGAGTGGTCCACGTCGACGTCCACGTCCAGGCTCCGAGACCCATCTCCCCCGGTTCCTACCGCGCCGCTGGCGGATCGGCCATCTCCAGGAGCACCGCGTTGTACAGCAGCGGGAAGGCGCCCACGGTCTGGGCCCGGAAGTGCGGCGCGAAGGCGAAGAGCACGAGCCGACCCGCTCCCTGCCCGACCACCACGGCGGCGGCGCGGCGGCGCAGCTTCTCCTCGCCGCGCATCCACCCGGCCACCAGCAGCGGCTCGTCGGGGAAGCGCGCCTCGACCCGACGCGAGGCGGCCCCCCCCGCCGGCCGCGTCTCGAACCCCAGGGGATCGTCGACGACGACGTTGACCCGCTCCCCGACCCCCCAAGCGAGCGGAGACCCGGGATCCACCTGTACCCGCAGCAGGGCCCCGGGGCTGAGCAGCTCGGCCCGTGACAGCGACCTGGTGGGCGCGCTGACCGGCGCCTCGCACAGCTCGGCCAGCCACTCGGCGCTGCCGCCGAAGGCGATCACCGTGCCACCCTGCTCGGCAACCCGCCGCACACCCGCTGCACCATCTGCCCCCAGCCCCCCGAGGTACTCGGGAGGCGGCGGCACGAGGGGCCGTCCACCACCGCGTCCCTCGGCCAGGACCTTGCGGTCCATGGCGGGCAGCACGAGCACGTCCAGGTCGGTGCCGAACCCCTCCGCAGCCAGGTCCCGCCGGCCCACCACCAGCACCTCGAACCCGGCCTGCTCCAGCACCAGCCGGCACCAGCCCGCGTCCTCGAGCCCGAAGTCCGGGTGGAACACCCCGACGCGCACCCGCCGCAGCACCCGCCCCTGGACTGCCGGCATGGAGGGTGGGCTCGCCACCACACCCACGTCGCGGACAAGCCGGGCCAGGGTCGCATCGTCCCCGGCGAGCACGAAGCCGGAGCCCACGGCACCCGTTCCGACCTGCCGCACCTCGACGCCGGCCTCGAGGGCCCGGTTGGCGACGGCGGTCGAGCTCACCTGGGACGCCGGGACGAACAGGCGGCCAGCTTCCGTCCCTTGACGCGGCGGCAGGGCGAACGCCGCACCCTCAAGCGGCCCGGAGGCACCCTCGAGGTCGCCCTCCGCGCGGACCACCGGAACCCCCAGGAACAGCGGCAGGCTCCAGACCGTGATGTCGTAGGGGAGCAGCGGCTCGGCGCCGGGCGCCGGGCGCACCTCGGGGTAGGCGTGCGGCTCCAGCACCTCCTGGAGGTACTGGCGCAGCGGCTGGGCGGCCGGCAGGACCACGGTGCCGGCGGGCCAGCTCCGTCCGTCCGCCGAGATGGCGGAGCGGGCGACCCGTGCCTCGACTCCCGCTTCCTGCAGCAGCTCCACGAGACGCCGGGCCCGCCCCGGGTCGGCCGGCGAGGGCGGCACGAGCCAGGCCCGGGGCGCCTCCTGCTGTCCCAGCCGCACGGCCTCGTGCGCCATGGCGACGGTGTCGCGCAGCAGGGAGGTCCGGCACGTGGCGGCGAACTCCACCAGCGCGCGCAGGATGACCCGCTGGTAGGCCACCGCCTCCGGCAACCCCCAGCGCCCGCCCCGCCACGGGCTCGGGAAGTCGAGCTGCGCCCGGTACTCGGGCAGGCCCTTGCCACCCCCCCGGAGCTCGTTCTCGTCGATCTCCACGGGGGTGGCGAGCGCCGTCCCCGCGGTCTCGGTGAGGACGCCGAATATGTTCTTCCACCAGCCCGTGTTGCGGGTGCCCCCGATCCACGAGCCGTCGAACTCCCACCCCGACACCACCCCGGCGCGCTGGTCCTCCTCGAGCCGCAGCGCCATGAGCCCGCCCAGCAGCGAGGTCATGCGCCACACCAGCGGGTGCACGAGCGCCGCCACCGGGTCGGCGAACGGCGGCACGAACTGGCGCGGCCCGAGGCTCCCCATCTGGTGCAGGTCGAGGTGCATCTGGGGGTGCCAGTCGTGGGCCAGGAATCGGTTGAGAGCCCGGCTCTCCGGGAGGTTCAGGAAGACGAAGTCGCGGTTGTTGTCGTGCCCCGCGTACCGGTGATAGAGGAACGGCGGGGTCGAGCCCTCGAAGGGGCTCCCGAGCCACTTCCGGTACCACTCCACGACCATCTCGTGGCCGTCCGGGTTGAGGGAGGGCACCAGCACCACGACCACCTGGTCGAGCCACCCCGCCTCCACCGAGCCGGGCGGCGCGGCGACCAGCTCGTGGGCGAACAGGAGGGCCGCCTGGGTGCCGGCGATCTCCGTGGAGTGGATGCCGGCCGTGGCGAGGGCACAGGACGGCGTGTCGGCGACCAGTCGCTCCACCTCGCCCGCGCTCAGGCCGCGCGGGTCGGCGATCTGCCGCCACCGGCGCCGCAGCTCGTCGAGGCGCTGCAGATTGGACGGGGCCGAGATGACCGCCCCCAACATCGGCCGGTTCTCGACCGTGCGCCCCAGCTCGATCACCTGCAGCCGGGAGCTCGCATCATCCAGGGTCCGAAGATAGCGCTCGATCTCCGGGTACGAGGCGAGCACGCGGTCGGACCCGATCGCCTTCCCCAGCACGGCCTGGGGCGAGGGAGGCACCGCCGCCACCAACGGGACCGCGACCAGCAGACCGGACCAGATCCCCACGCGCCGAGCCACCATGCACACCCCCCGGCCACTCTACCCCGTCGGCCCGCCGGCACCAATGCGCACGTCGGGCGACTCCGTCGGAGACGCCCGCGCGGTGCATGCTGCCGGCGATCCCGCGGAGGCCTGCGATGCCCGTCCCGCTTTCGTTCTGCCGCTCGCACCCGGGCGTCGTCGGCATGGTCCACGTGCACGCCCTGCCGGGCACGCCCCACCACCGGGAGCCGATGGCGGCCATCCTCGACCACGCCCGCGAGGAGGCACGCATCCTGGCCGAGGCCGGCTTCGACGCGCTGCTGGTCGAGAACATGCACGACGTGCCGTACCTCAACCGCGCCGTGGGCCCCGAGATCACCGCCGCGATGACCCGCCTGGGCGGCGGGCCGGCGTACCTGCTCGCGTGCGCTCAGCGCGACGGCTGGACCTTGATCTGCATGGTCATGGTGATCCAGACCCTGACCTTCTGGCCGTCCTTCATCGCGGGCCGGTAGCGGTACTGCTTCACGGCCTCGACGCAGGCGTCGTCGATGACCGGCTTGGGCGGCTCGAACCGGCGCTGGACCCGGACCTCCTCCACGCCGCCCTTCTCGTTGACGAGCACCTTGAGGACCACGTCCCCGCTCAGACCGGTTCTCGTGGCGGTCACCGAGGCCGGCAGCGTCACCTTGCCCTTCACCAGGGGCTGGGGCTGGACGTCGACCTGGGAGATGTCCACCAGGTCGCCCTCGCGCACGGTGCTCGCGGGACCGGCAGCGGCCGGCGGTGGCTCCGATGGTGGAGCCTCGGTCGGTATCACCGGCGGTTGCGTCGGAGCGGTCTGCGGCACCGAGGCTGCCGGGGGAGCGACGGTTGGGACCACAGGCGCCGGAGCCGGCTGCGAGGCGAGTCTGGCCTGAGCCTGGGCCATCTGCTGGCGTGCCTTCTCTGCCTCGATCTGCTGCTGCTGCTTCACCTTGAGGAGCTCGGCCTCCTTCTGCCGCTGCTCGGCCTCCCGGGCCGCCAGCTCCCGCTTCAGGCGCTGCTGCTCCTCGGCCGAGACCGGCTTCGCGCCTGCAGCGCCCTGCTGCTGGGACTCGAGCTGCTTGCGCAGCTCCTCCGTCCTCGCCTTCTCGGCGTCGAGCTCCTTGCGGAGCTGGTCCTCCTTCGCTTGCAGCGCCTGTGCCACCTGGGTGTTGACCAGGTCCTGCAGCATCTTCTTCTGGGCTGCCTGATCGGCGCCCGATGGTCCCGATGATCGGTTCAGGAGCAGGTAGCCGGTCACGAGGAGCAGCACCACGCCGCCGGCAATTGCCGCGTACAGGCCCGTCCGGCTCGCCGCGGGAGCGGCCACAGGTTGCAGGGGGGCCTCGGACTTCGGCGGCTGGTAGTAGGCGCCGACGTCGACCGCCCGCTCGCGCTGCAGGTCGCGGTCCTCCTGCTCGATCTCGTTGCGGAAGAGCCTGTCCATGAAGAGTGCGAGGTTGAAGGTCGTCGGGGAGTACACCCCGCCGTACAGCAGCTTCTCGAGCTCCTTCTTGAACTCGGCGGCCGAGGCGTAGCGATCGTCCGGAAGCTGCGCGAGCGCTGTCCTGATGATCGCGAGCACGTCCTGAGGGATCGGACCTTCGTCGAAAGCGAGGGTCGGCGCGCTGAGGGCGGCGGTCCGCAGCAGGGGATCCGCCGGAAGCGCCTGCCCGGAGAGGATGTGGAAGAGGATGGCACCCAGGGAGAAGACGTCCGAGCGGCCCGTCGCCGGCACCTTGGCGAGGACCTCGGGAGCCACGTACGGCTCGGCGAGCTTCCTGACCGCCGCCCGGTCGAGGTTGGCACGCAGACCGCGAGCCAATCCGAAACCGGCCACCTGCGCCTCACCGTCGTTGCCGACCAGGGCCAGGTGCGGGACCAGGAAGCCGTGGATCAGTGGCTCGCCCTTGACCTCGACCGCCGAGGCGGCCGCCAGGGAGGCCGCGAGCTTCTCGACGATGAGGAGGGCGTTGTCGATCGAGATCGGGAACTGCTCCTGGCTCGCGCGCGC
The DNA here is from genome assembly GCA_025456225.1 of Thermoanaerobaculaceae bacterium. Taxonomy (GTDB): domain Bacteria; phylum Acidobacteriota; class Thermoanaerobaculia; order Thermoanaerobaculales; family Thermoanaerobaculaceae; genus JAAYVZ01. Next base: position 27,626 of record JALOLB010000007.1, on the reverse strand, counting down.
CATGACCTGATCGAGGGGCTGCGAGGGGACGTAGTCCCAGGCGACGTACGTGACGCCGCCTTCGCTGCCGTAGGCGGCGTTGCGCACGACGTTGGCGGCCTTGAGGATCCCGGCGATCTGATTGGCGGCAGGGACATCGGCGCTGAGAGCGGCGCGGTCCAGCCCCGCCTGGTCGAACCGCCGAAGCCAGACGATCCTCTTGAACCCGTTGCGCTCCATCTCCCCGGCGCGCCAGAGCGTGCCCAGCCCGTCCTGGGCGCGCTGCTTCAGGAGGAGGAACTCCCCGAACCTGGAGTACGTGTCAGCCATGGCCAGCCCCCTTGCCTTAGTCAAACGCTAGCACTCACTTGACATCAGGTCAACGACGAGACACCACCGACAACAGGCCCACCGTCCGCGATAATCCTCGCCCTCAGCCCGAAGCCGCGTTCGGGTGAGCCAGGCTGGAGGAGGATCTGGCGGACCGCCCGGTCCCCCCGCACCGGTGGTGCCGCTCCCCGGCTTGGCACCCTGCGCGTGCCACCGACCTCAGAGGGTGTCGAGCGTGGCGGACCTGGTCATCACGCCGCACACCTCGACCGAGACGGCCCCGGGGCAGCCCGCCCAGCCGTGTGGACCCCCGTGGTAGTGCACGAGGGTGAGCTCGTGCGCCTCCCCGGGATGCAGCGGATCGGCGGGCTCGCACGTGGCGTTGGGCGGGGCGGGAAGCCGGTACGGGTTCCACCCGGCGCGCGGCATGTCGAGGATCCACGACGCCACCAGCGTCAGAGGCAGTCCGGACGGCGCCACTGCCTCCTCGTCGTCGGTCCCGACGTACCCGAGCCGGAGTCGGACCCTCTCGACCGTGGCGCGGATCAGGCTGTCGAGGAGCGGGAACTCGCGGTCGAGGTAGGCGTTGCCGCCGGAGAGCATCTGGCCCTGCCGGCCTCCGCGCATGCCGCCGCCAGGCTCCTCCGCGTACCCGGCGTAGAGCTGGTCGACAACCTCCATGCCCTCGACCACCGTGCCGATGGGGGCGAAGCCTTCCGCGTCGAGGTGGGGGTTGTCGCGCAGGTTGACGAACAGTTGCGTGGTGCGGGTGTCGGGTCCGGTCATGGCGTAGGCAACCGATCCCCGGGTGTTGCTCGCGCGCACCGGGTCGTCCGGGATCGCCCGGTCCTTCCAGACCGCGGCGACGGCCGGCTCGCCGGGAATCCCGAGCTGCACGAAGACGCCGCGGCGGACGCGGAAGAACCGCGAGTCGTCGAAGAAGCCCGCTCGCACGAGGTTGTAGAAGCGATCGCAGCCGCGCGGCGCCCACTCGCGACGGGCCTCGATGACAAGGCTCCCCTTGCTGGTCTCCATCCTGACCCGGAAGACGTCGGGCGAACGCTCGGTCCAGTGAGGGTGCGCCGGGTCCATGAGTGCCGCGCGGGCGTCCGCCCGGGACGGGCCGACCCTGGGGTGGGTGCATGCGCCAGCCGCAGCCAGGACGATCAGCGCCGCGACAGCCCGACCCGCGGTGTGGATCCTGAGCGCGCGTCCGAGGCGACCCATCACGGCCGCTCCCGACCCGACACCTCGAGCAACCGGGCCAGATGCTCTTTCCACAGCGCCGGCAGCGAGTGCGTGCCGTGGCCACGGGTCTTCTCGGAGATCGGCAGCAGCACGTACTCGCCGCGCTGCACGCGCCTGATCTCCCGCTCGAGGATCCCCAGCTCGGGTGGGTTGACCTGGTCGTCGGCGGAGTTGATCGCGACCAGCGGCGCCAGGATGCGCTCGAGCCCGGGCGCCGGGTCGTAGTCGCGCGAGGCGTCGAACGCGTACAGCATGTCGTTGGCATCGAGGCGCGCGAGCTGCCGGCTCACCAGCTCGTCGAACAGGCGGTCCGAGGCCTCCCGCGTCGGCGCCTGCGTCTGCCAGCTCAGCGGGCTGCTGGACATGAGCAGCAGCGTGTAGACCGCCGCCGTCAACCCCCGCGGCTGCGACGTGTACTCGCCGTTCTTCCACTCCGGGTCGCTCCGGATGGGATCGATGACCATGCGCCGCAGCATCCGGTTGCGCCCGGCGATCTGCACCGAGAGGCTGGCGAGCGGCAGGAGGGCGTCCATGAAGTCGGGATACCTCTCGCCCCACATCCAGGTGTGCATCCCTCCCATCGACGTGCCCATCACGAGCCGCAGGTGGTTCACGCCCAGCCCTTCGGTGAGCAGCCGATGCTGCGCGGTCACCATGTCGGCGTAGGCATAGTGCGGGAAGCGCGCGTGCAGCCCGTCGCTCGGCCTGGAGGACTGCCCGTGCCCGATGCCGTCGGGGAGGACGATGTAGTACACGCCGGCATCGAGGAGCTGCCCGGGCCCGAAGAGCTCGCCTGCGAACTGCTCCGAGAGGAAGCCGGCGCCCGAGCCGGTGGTGCCGTGCAGAATGAGCACCGCGTTGCGGACGACTCCGGCCGCATCCCGACGCGGCGTCCCCAGTGTGCGGTAGTGCAGCCTCAGCTCGGGCAGCACCTCGCCGCTGGCGAACCTGAAGTCGCGAAGCATGAAGTCGCCTTCGTTTACACCCGGCTTGTCCTGGCCGACTGCCGGCACGCTGACGAAAGCGACGAGGACGATCGCTGTGAGAAGCAGACGACCCGTCATGGCCCGACCCCTTCTGTCTTCTTCCCGGAGCGCGGAGGCACGCACATCTCCATCGTACTTCGAGCGGGCTCCGGTGACCCGGGCGGCCTCCACGCTGCCGCCACAGCTTCCCCGCCACCATGGCCGTTCCACGCCGACACCACCGAGTGCTTCAAGATGACAGGCACCCAGCCTCATGAAGCGGCAGATCGAAGGTCGTCGGCTGACTGTGCCACCCTGACGGCGCGGACGCTGGCGACACCGAACTGCTTCGTCCAACAGCGCCGGCTGAGGGCTGGCCCATGCGTCACAGTAGGGCGTGGCCGCGGTACCGGGTCAGGGAGACTGGTCCGGGAGACTGCCGCCTGTGCGCAGCTCCGAGAGGAGGCGCGATGCCTCGACTGTCGCGGGATGCGCAGTGCCCAGAAGCCTTGCCCTCACCTCGTGAACCCGTACAGCGAGATCCTGGGCGGCCGCCGCCTGATCCTGTCCGGCGAGCGCGCGCGCACGCTCGACCGCGGCGCTCATGACCGCCAGATGGTCGGCTCCCAGTGCTCGTGCGCCGGCCTCGATGGCCCGCCCGGCAAGCGTGCTCGCCTCGGCGAAGCGGCGCTGCTGGTTGCGGACCCGTGCCAGGGTGGTCAGGCTCTCCAGGGTGTCCGGGTGGCCCTCGCCCCGGGTGCGGGCCTGAGGCTCCAGGATCTGAGCGAGCAGGGACTCGGTGGCTCCCAGGTTGCCCTGTCGCCGCCGCAGCTCCGCCAGACCGCCGATGGTCTTGAGCGTCTCCGGGTCCTCCGGTCCGTACCGATCGCGCTGATCCTTCATGGTCGTGAGATAGAGTGCCTCGGCTTCCTCCAGGCGTCCCTGCTCGCGACAGACGTCCGCAAGGTAGCTGCGTGAGAAGTTGTAGTCTCTCATGGTGCCGGGGAGGCGCGCTCTCACCGCGATCGCCTTCAGGAGCTGCTCCGACGCCTCCTCGTAGCGGGCCTGCTGCGCCAGCGTCACGCCCAGGTTGTGCACCGACACGGCCGTGTCCGCGTGCTCCGGGCCGAACACGCGAGTCTTGGCGTCGACGATTTCTCGAAGCAGTGCTTCCGCCTTCGGGTACTGACCGAGCTCCAGGTACGCGGCGGCGAGGTTGCTACCCAGGCTCAGCGTGTGCGGGTGGGTCCCCCCCAGCACGCGCCTCGCTGTGGAGTGGGCCTCGTCGTAGAGCGTTGCCGCGTCCGCATAGGCGCCTCGTTCGAAGAGCGCCCCGGCGACGGCGTTGAGTGACTTGAGGGTGTCCGGGTGGTCCTCGCCCAGCACGCGGCGGCGGATCTCCAGCGTCTTGCGGTCGAGCTGTTCTACCTCGTCCCGCTTCCCCGCTACCCAGAGCAAGTCGCCAAGCTGGTTCATGGCCGCCAGGGACGCGGGGTGGTCCTGACCGAGCGTCTGAACGCGTACCTCGAGCACCTTCCGGAGAATCGGCTCGGCCCTGGCATACAGGTCGAGCCTGGTGTAGACGTCGCCGAGACTCGAGATGGCGGCGAGCGCCTCCGGGCCGCGCGCATCGAGACCGCCGCGGAGCTCGACGGCGCGCTCCAGGTGCCCCCGCGCCTCGTCGAGCTTGCCGAGCGAGAGATAGGTGTTGCCGATGGCGAGCCGGACGGCTGCCTCCACCGCCGGCTGCGCCCCCAGCGTCGCATCTCCGGCTATCTTGGCGGAGGCCTGGGCCAGGACGTCGGCCACGGTCACCTCGCGGCCTTGCGCCTTCATTGGGTCGGCGGACGACAGAATGTCCGCGAGGAAGCCCGAGACGGCGCCAGCCTTGGCCGCCTCGATCTGGGCGGCAGCCCGGGCCTGCTCGGCCTGGCTCCGCAACCAGCGTTCGTGGGCAAAACCAGCAATCACCAGGACCAGCAACGCCGCGGCCGCCCACACGCCGCGTCGATGACGCTGAGCGAACCTCAGCGCGCGGTAGGTCAGGGTGCTCTTCCGGGCGCGGATCGGCTGCCCCTGCAGGTAGCGCTCGATGTCCTGCCCGAGCTGCTCGGCGGAGGCGTAGCGCGCCTCGGGCTCGGGCCGCAGCGCCGCCAGACAGATGGTGTCGAGGTCGTGGTCGACCCGCTGCCAGGGCATCGTCCGCGTGCCGGCCTGCTGGGCGCATCCCTCGTCGGTCGGCGTCGCGGGAGAGCGCTTGCGGCGCGGGCGCAGCACCGAGCTGGGGGTCGGAGGCAGGGACCCGGCGAGTGACGGCGGGTCGGTTCTCGTGCGGTCGTGGGGACGCCGGCTCGTGAGCAGCTCGAACAGCACCACGCCCAGGGCGAAGACGTCCGTGGCGGTCGTGACCGGGGCCCCCGCGAGCTGCTCTGGCGCCGCGTACTCGGGCGTCATGAGCCGTTCGCCGGTCAGGGTCGGGGCACTCCCGTCGGCGTCCTCGGTCAGCAGCTTGGCGATGCCGAAGTCGAGCAGCTTCACCGTGCCGTCACGGTCGACGAGGATGTTGCTCGGCTTGAGGTCCCGGTGCACGACAAGGTTCCGGTGCAGGTAGCTGACCGCCTCGATGACGACGAGGAAGAGGCGCAGCACCTGCTCGATGGAGAGCGCGTGCGCCGCACAGTATTGGGTGATCGGACGCCCCTCGACGTACTCCATGACGAAGAACGGACGGCCCTCATCGGTGACACCGCCGTCCAGGAGATGGGCGATGTTGGGGTGGGAAAGCCGCGCCAGGAGCTGGCGCTCGGCCACGAAGCGCGCCCGGAGGTGGGGCGTCTCCATGTCGCGGTGGAGCAGCTTCAGGGCCACCTCCCGATCGAACGCGCCGTCCACGCGCTCGGCCCGGTACACCACGCCCATGCCGCCGTGGCCGACCGCCTCGAGCGCGCGGTAGGGGCCGACCTGGATCATGGGTCTCGCCGCGCTCTCCAGCTCGAGCGGCGCGGCGCCCAGGAGCTCCCCGGCGAGACCATCGAAGTACGCGGCGGCAGGGTCGTGCACCCTCAGGAGCTCGCCCAGCTCGCGGCGCAACGCGCCGTCGCTGCCGCACGTGCGATCCATGAAGGCGTCGCGCTCCCCGGCGGGATGCGCGAGCGTGGCGTCGAGCAGCTCTTCCAGGCGCTGCATGTCAGGGTGGCTCATCGCATCAGCCTCGCGATCAGGTCGCTTCCGCCTGCAGCTCCCGGTACAGCCAGGCACGGGCGAGACTCCAACCCCGCTTGACGGTCGCCGGGGAGAGCGCCAGCGCCTCGGCGGTCTCCTCCACCGACAGCCCTCCGAAGCACCGGCACTCGACGATGCGCGCGAGCCTCGGCTCGCGATGCTCGAGGCGGGTCAGCGCCTCGTCGATCGCGAGCAGCTCGTCGGCGCGCTCGGCCGAGACCAGCATCCCCTCGTCGAGCTCCGTCTGAACGCCGCCGCCACCTCGCTTCTGGCGCCTGTGCCAGCGCGCGTTGTCGACCACGATGCTGCGCATCGCCCGCGACGCGAGGGCGAAGAACTGGCGGCGGTTGGCGTAGCGTCCGCGGCGCTGGCCGGCCAGCTTGAGGTACGCCTCGTGGACCAGGCTTGTCGTGCCCGGCGCGCGGTTGTTGCTCCATCTGTACCGGTTGGCGCGCGCCAGCGCCTTCAGCTCGCCGTAGACGAGCGGCAGGAGCAGCTCGAGCACCGCCCGGTGCCCGCCCGCGTCCTCCTCGTCGAGGCGCCTGAGAAGCCGCGTGATCTCGCCGACGTCGTCCATGCCGCTCGCTCGTCCTTGGGCTTTCTTGACGAGGATCATAGCACCCGACCGACCCTGCGCCTGAGACGATCGTTAGCCGCGCGCGGCCCGATTGTCGTCTGAAGGGGTGAGTGCAGGCGCAGTGGGGCACGCGCGCCGCCTGCCCTCGGGGAGGGATCGATGAAGCAGGTGACCTCGGCGCTGCTGACTCTCGTTCTGGCCGGCTCGGCGGTCGCGCTGGAGCCCCCGAGGCGGGGCGAGCTCGGGGCACTCCAGGCCCGCGGCGACCTCGCCGAGCGCGTCAACCTCGCGGCCAGGCTCGGCAACCACCGGCTCGAGCTGGCAGCGCCGGGCGTCAAGGTGGCCGGCACCGGCGGCCTGCCGACCACCGGGACCGTGCGCGTGCTGGCGCTCCTCGTCGACTTCCCGGATGCCAGGCACACCATCCACGCGGCGGTGATCGACGGGTACCTCTTCGGCAGCGGCGATCCGGGGAAGCTCCCGAAGGACAGCCTGCGCCAGTTCTACCTCCGCTCCTCGTTCGGCAAGCTCGACATCCGGGGAAGCACTCTGGGCTGGTACACCACCTCCAACCCCCGCGCCCACTACACGAATCGGGCAGGTCTGCTGCTCCAGGAGGTCCTCCAACACTTCGACTCGCAGGGACACGACTTCTCGTCGTACGACAACGACGGCGACGGGGAAATCGACTCGATCAACGTCTTCTGGGCCGGCGAGGTCGGCGAGTGGGCGACGTTCTGGTGGGGGACCACACGGCGCTTCCTGTCCGAGGGCGGCGACTCCAGGTTCCGCGTCGACGGCAAGGCCCCGGGGAAGTTCACGTGGCAGCCCGAGGACGAGTCCCCGGCGTGCGTGATCCACGAGACCGGGCACATGCTGGGGCTGCCCGACTACTACGACTACGACGGGGAGATCGGACCCAGGGGCGGGATCGGCAACATGGACGTGATGGCGGGCGACCGCGGCGACCACAACGGGTACTCGAAGTGGGTGCTGGGGTGGATCACACCGCCACGCGTCACCGGGTCTCAGGCCACGGCGCTGACCCTCCCAGCGGCTGCGACATCCGCGGCGGGGACCGTGGTGGTCGGGGCGGCAAGCGCCTCACCGAACGGCGAGTACTTCGTGGTCCAGAACCGCGCACGCGTGGGCAACGACAGCAACATGCCCGATGACGGGGTGCTGATCTTCCACGTCGACGCCCGGGCCGGCTGCGACGGCGTCACGCCGATGCTCGACAACGCGGTGACCGAGCACAAGCTCCTGCGACTGGTCGAGGCGGACGGCGCCGACGACATTGAGCGGTGGCACCCCGGCGACGGGAACGACTACTTCCGGGGAGGCGGGACGGCTGCCTTCGGACCGTTCACGACGCCGGCCTCCGACCGCAACGACGGGCGCACGAGCGGGGTCCTCATCGACACGATCTCGGCGCCCGGCCAGATCATGACGGCGATCGCGCGCGTGCTTCCCCTGGCGCCGGCAGGAGCGCCGGTCGTGAGAGCGCCGGTCGCCGGGAGCGCCACCTCCGGGCTGACACCGCACATCGCCTGGGATGCGGTGTCGGGCGCCGGCGGCTACGAGGTGGAGCTGCACTCGGCGTCGAATCGGCTCCATCGCGCGGCGGTCGCCGCCGGAGAGCGCGAGCACACGGTCCCTGCGGGGGTGATCACCAGGGAGGGTGCGTACGCGATCTGGGTCCGCGCTCTGGGGAACGGCTCCTCTGTGGGCGCCGGGCCCTTCAGGCGGTCCTACTTCTCGACCCGGCCCTGCGGGGGCGCGCGGTGGGTCGCCCGCACCTTTGCCAACCTCTGCTGCGGCGTCAACCTCGACCACCCTGGCATGGCGTCCGATCCGGAGAGCGAGGTCACGGTGCTTTTCGGCGGTGGTGCCTCGAACGCCGCGTACGAGTACGACGGCGAGAGCTGGCGGAGGTACACCTCGACCCCGGCCCCGTCGCCCCGTTACTACCCGGTGCTCGCACCCGACCCTGGAGGTGGCGGGATTCTGCTGTTCGGAGGGCTCGCGTATCCGGACTTCAAGGGGCTCGGCGACACGTGGCGCTATCGTCCGGCCACCCACACCTGGCAGCAGCTCGCGCCCGCGGTCTCGCCGCCGGTCAACTGGACCTGGGAGTCCGCCGCTGACACCCGCCGCGGCGTCGCAGTTCTGGTGAGCTCGAGCGGGACCTGGGAGTGGGACGGCACGAGGTGGCGCGAGGCCGTCACGGCCGCGGGGACGCCGCAGGTCCACCTCCACGCGGTGGCCTACGACGCGCGGCGCGGGCGCACCGTCCTGCTCGGCGGCAAGAAGTCCGCCGGCGGCGCACTGTCCAACGACACCTGGGAGTACGACGGGGCGGCGTGGACGCTCACGGCTCCCGGGACGCGGCCACCGGCGAGGGTCGACCACGCTCTGGTCCATCACCAGACGGCGGACGTGGTGCTGGCGTTCGGCGGCCGCAGCGCGAGCTCGCCGCTCTCCGACGTCTGGGCGTGGGACGGCTCGACCTGGTCGGCACTGTCGGCCTGCGACTCGCGGGCGCCGGAACGGTGGACCGACCACGCCGTCTACGACGCGGGGCGGGAGGTCATGGTGACGATCGGGTGGGGAGGCGAGCTGGCGACTTGGGAGCTCGAGCTCGAGGACCCACAGCCGGCACACCGGGTACGCCGGCATCTGGGTGGTCGGTGAGCCGCCGAGCCGAGGGATGTCGTCTGGGTGGGTGAAGGTCGCGTGTCGACGTAGCGAGGAAGACGGGTTCGAGTTCGCAGCGATAAAGGATCGGAGGGCAGCATGAAGAGGTTCTGTCGCATCGCACTGGGTCTCCTGGCTGGGGTCCTGTCGGTTGTCGGAACCGGCTGCGGCCACTTTGAGCGGACGGCCTTCGAGGACAGCCTGTTCTGTGTGCTGGTCGGCGGCACACCTCAAAGGAGGATTGACTTCGACGGCGATCCGGTCGTTACGTGTGGCCTGCAGAAAGGGCGGCAGGCAGCCGCAGCGACAACCACACGAGAGAGCCTCTACCTGGTCACCTCCGCGCACCTGGCCGGGGCGCTGGGCACCACCTGGCGCTCGGACGTCGAGATCCACAGTGTCGGCGACCAGACAGCCGTCGTCCGTGTCGTGCTTCTCGAGCATGCCGCCGACAACTCCTCGCCGCGGTGGCAGGACCTCGTCCTCGAGCCGGGCCGCAGCCTGCGGCTCGACGACGTCCTGGACCGCCAGTTCGACCTCGACGGCAAGGCCGCCCTGGTGCTGGCGGTGAGCGCCGGGCGGATCCTCGCCACGAGCCGGACCTTCAACCTGCTGGCGGCCGGCAACCCCCTCGGTCTGCCCGGGGGCTCGACGTTCGGCCAGCACGTCCCGGCACTGGCACGAGGCGAGGCGATCCGGGAGGGCGAGCAGGGGCGGCTCATCCAGCTCTCCAACCGCACCTCCGCCACCGGCGGGTTCCGCACCAACCTCGGGCTGGTCAGCGCGACTCCGGAGCCCATCCGGGTCGAGATCGAGCTGCACACCGCCGACGGCACGCGGCTCGGCTCCATCCCGGTGGACCTGCCCGCCTATGGCTACCGCCAGCTCGACCGCGTGTTCAACACCGTGACCGCCAGCGAGGTCACCGACGGCTACGCGATCGTCCGCACTTCGACGGCGAGCGGCGCGTTCTTCGCCTACGCGTCGGTCATCGACAACCTCACCGGCGATCCCATCACCGTCGGCGCGGCGCGGTTGCCGGCGGAGGAGCCGGCGGGCACCGGTGAAGCGGTGTGGGTGATCGGCGCCGCTCACCTGGCCGGAGTCGGCGGCACCAACTGGCGCACCGACCTCGAGGTGCACGCCTGGGGCGCACGCACCGCCACCTTCGCGATCGACATGCTCAAGCACGGCGAGGACAACACCACCCCCCAGCGGAAGACCTACACCGTGCCGGCCGGCACGAGCCGCCGCTTCGCCGACGTGCTCCGAAGCGAGCTCGGCTTCGACGGCAAGGCGACGCTCCGGGTCACGCCCACCGCCGGCCACCTGGTCGTCACCAGCCGCACCTACAACCTGCTGGGGGCGGGCAACCCCCTCGGCCTCCCGGCCGGAGCCACCTTCGGCCAGTTCATCCCGGCGCTGGGGGCCGAGGCGGCAGTCCACTCTGGCGAGGAGGGCCGGCTCATCCAGCTTGCCCACGACCCGGGCACCACGAGCGGCTTCCGGACCAACCTGGCGCTGCAGAGTGCCAGCGCCGCCACCATCGACGTCGAGGTCGACCTCCACCGCAGCGACGGCACCAAGCTCGGCACCCTGACCGAGACGCTCAAGCCGTTCGAGTACCGCCAGCTCAACGGCGTGTTCGCCGGGGTCACCGCCGCCAGGGTCGACGACGGCTACGCGGTGGTGCGGCCGGCCACGAGCGGCGGGCAGGTGCTCGCCCTCGCCTCGGTCGTCGACAACCTCACCGGCGACCCAGTCGGCATGCCCGCCGCGGTGCTCATCTCGGCGCCGGCCGAGGGGGCGCTCGGCGAGGTCGATGGCATCCTCGACGTCATGGCGGGCACGACGATCGAGGACAGCGTCGACTTCATCCAGGCGACCGGCAAGGACACGCTCATCGGCATCCTCGTCTCGGCCAACCCCGCGGTGTCGACCCGGACCCCGTCCGGGATGGCCGTTGACTGGGGCAGTGGGTACACCGAGCCGGACGGGACGGTGCGGTCGGGCAAGGTCACGGTCGACTTCACGGGGCTCACCATCTCGTCCTCGGCCATCAAGGGCGCCGTGGACATCACGCACGACAAGGTCCTGGTCGACGGCAAGCCCCCGTCGGTGGGTCCGACGAAGTGGACCGTCGACCTCGTGGAGAAACCGAACGGCACGGTGGCGGGAAGCATCTCTGCCCAGCCGCTCGGCAGCGGCACCTCGCCCGGCTCCATCTCGGGCACGATCATCCTCGACACGGCGCTCTGCGAGCGGTTCCCGATCTCCGGCAGCCTCACGATCGTCCACGACGGTGGGATGATCACGATCGCGCCCAGCCCCGAGTGCGAGCGCCGGCTCACACGCGACGTTACCGTGACGCCTCCGGAGATCGACTTCCGTTTCGCGTACGCGGACCCGACGAGCCCGAAGGCCGCGGCGTTCATCGTCTCGGCCCCCAACGCCACCGTCTTCGACGAGGGGCTGGTCCGCTACTGGAAGCCGGGCGCCGGCGGCAAGACCTTCGAGACGACGACGCCGGGGGTCATCACCTCCCACTTCGCCTTCGACCGCCCGATCGTCGGCGGCCGGCTGCTCACGACGATCGCCTCGTTCCACTGGTCGTACAGCCGCGGTCACACCTTCCTGTACGGCTCCACCGACGGGTCGACGTGGCAGAAGCTCTCCGAGGTCCCACCTCCGGACCTCGGGACGGGACGAGGAGGGGGCTGGAACGGGCCGCTGCCAGAGCTGTTCATCGGCGCGAAGCACATCTGGTTGCAGACGCGCCTGTACTCGTACGGCCCCAGCGCCCCCTCCGGCGGCGTCTGGACCAACACCGCCCAGGCGTGGCGTTGGGACGTGCGGTCGACCTCCAACTCCTTCGACCTCGCCGTGGATCTGCAGGACTGACGGTCGCGGCAGGAATGCAACCGGGACGGCCTGTCCTTCTACGCTTGAAGGCCGAGTCGCGTCGCGAGCGGTCGCCGGCCTGAGGGCAGGGAGATCTCGGAGCGTGGACCAACCGGAGCTGCAGCGTGCGGGCCTCTGGGCAAAGCCCCTGTGGAATCTCGCGGGGACGGCATGCCTGGCGGTGGGTGCGCTGGGGCTTGTGTTGCCTGTCCTGCCCACCACGCCGTTCCTGCTGTTGGCGGCGGGGTGCTACCTGCGGGGCTCGGCACGGATGCACCGCTGGATGATGACGAACCGACTCTTCGGCGCCCGCCTGGCCGCGTACCGGGCCGGCCAGGGCGTACCGGCTCGAACGAAGGTTGCCGCCATCGCCTCGCTGTGGCTCGGGATCGGCATCTCGGCCGGGCTTCTCGTCGAGACACCGGCCATCCGGATCATGCTCCTGGCCATCGGCGCCGCCGTCACCGTGCACCTCGTGATGCTCCCGGCCATGCGGAGCACGAGCGGGTGAGCTCCCTTCGGTGAGGCGAGGGGTCGGCTCGGAGCACGCGGCATCGTGGCACCATCCACTGGGGCTCCCGTGCGCCACCGACCCAGGTCGGGAGCTGGCGCTCGCTCACGCGTGGAGCGGCTCGCCGATGGCGGGGAGCACGATGGTGAACCGTGTCCCCCTGCCCACCTCGCTCTCGACCTCGAGCGACCCGCCGTGCTGCTGGACGATGCCCAGGCTGACGCTCAGCCCCAGGCCCGTGCCCTTGCCCACCGGCTTGGTGCTGAAGAACGGATCGAAGATCTTGTCGAGCACGTCGGCGGGAATGCCGCACCCGGAATCGGCCACCTCGATCCGCACGCGGCCGCCGGCCGCCGAGGTGGCGATCCGGATCGAGCCACCCCCGGGCATGGCCGCGCACGAGTTCAGCGACAGGTTCAGCAGCACCTGCTGCAACTGGTTCCGATCGCCCTCGACCCGGGATATCCCCTCGTCGAGCGCCTCCTCGATGGTGATGCGATCGAACTGCTTCTGGCTGCGAATGAGCCGGACCGTGCGGCGCACGACATCGTTCACGTCCAGCGGCTCCTTCACGGGCGGGCGCTCGCGCGCGAAGTCGAGCAGGTTGCTGACGATGTCCGCCACGCGGGTGGTCTCGTGGATGATCAGGTCCAGGTCCTGCCGGTCCTGGTCGTCCATGCTCGGCTTCTCCCTGAGCAGGTGCGCGAACGTGAGCACGCTGGTCAGGGGGTTGTTGATCTCGTGCGCCACACCCGCCGCCAGCCGCCCGATCGAGGCCAGCTTTTCGCTGCGCCCGATCTCCTGGCGGGTGGTCAGCTTCAACTGCTCCTCGCGCTGCTGGACGGCGTCGGCCATGGCGTCGACCGACTGGCACAGCGCACCCATCTCGCCGGGCGGCCGGATGCCGACCCGCGCCGTCAGGTCACCCGCCACCACGCGCTCCGACATCGCCACGACCTGGCCCACCGGTCGGAGCACCCAGAGGGTGGCCACGACCAGGAGGACCAGACTGAGGACGGCAGCCACGCCGACCAGCGCCAGGAGCACGCCACCGGTGCGGCGGGCGGCCGTGTCGAACGGCTCCTGGAGCAGGCCCACGTAGAGCGCTCCGATGATCGTGCCCTCCGGGTCGCGAATGGGCTCGTACGCGCTGATGTACCAGTCGTTGACCACGAACGCCGGGCTGGCCCAGACGTTGCCGCGCACCAGCACCTCGTCGAACACCTCGGCGCTGAGGCGCGTGCCGACGGCGCGCTGTCCGTCCTCGAGCTTCACGTTGGTGGCGATGCGCAGGTCGCGCTCGAAGATGGTGACCGCGCCCAGGCTGCGACCCTGGTGGTACCGGTTGGAGAACACCTCGTCGCGAATCGCGTCGACCAGGTCGTACTGCCGGTTCAGCAGGTTGCCGCCGTACAGGACGCCCAGCAGGCGGCCCTCCTCGTCCAGCACCGGTGCGGCGGCGGCCAGGACCATGCCCTCGGTGCGGATGGTCTCGTCCGTGGGCCTGGCGGCCTGGGTGGGCCGGAGCCTGAAGCGGGCTCGCTCGGCCAGCTCCGGGCCCTCGCGCGCCAGCTCGTCGGCTCCGATCAGCAGCGTGCCCTGGGCCGGCTCCCGCCGGGCGAGGACACGGGCCACCAGCGGGTTGTGCGAGAGGTCGTCGCCGCCCGCAGACGGGGCCCAGCCGCGTCCGACCACCGTGCCCCGGTGGTCCACCAGGGTGAGGAAGCCCATGCGCGAGGCTCGGAACACCCTGGCCACCAGCTCGCCCGACCGGACGCGGTCGCCTGCTTCGAGCGCGGCGGCCAGCGACCCGCCGAGCGACGCGGCGCGCAGGAAGTGCTCGATCCGGTCCACCCGGCTGTCGTAGGCGGCCCGGGCCGAGTTGAGGTCCAGCCGCACCCGCGTCTGCACCTCCTCGCGCCACTGGCGCCGCAGGTACGCGATGCCGGCCGCCGAGAGCGCCAGGTTCGCCAGCACGATGACGGCGATGACCCGGATGGTGATCTGGAAGCGGACCGTCATGGCTGGGCCGCCGCACCGGGAGTGGAGAGGCCGAGCTGGATGAGGACGGCGCGCTCGATGGCCCGCAGCTCCTCGGGCGTCACGTGGCCCTGGATTCGCACGACTCGGTCATGGGAGACGGTGCGGAGCTGGTTGGCGACGGCGCGGGACGGTTTGTCGACACCACTCTCGGCGGACACCACGGCGGCCTCGTACGGTCGCAGCAGCCGCTGGGGCATCGCCGTCAGAGGCACGATCTGCACCACGGCATCCGCGGCACAGGCAGCGTCATTCGAGAGGACGACGGCCGGGCGAGCCTTGCGGATCTCTCGACCCTCGGCTGGGTCGAGCCGGACGACCACGACGTCACCCCGGCGCAGCACCGGCGTCACTCGGACGGCTCCGCGTCGGCGCCTTCCCAGTCGGCGTTGATCCGGGCGGCCTCCAGGGCGTCCTCCCGGTACGCGGCCTCGAGCTCCTGCCGCGCCTCGTCGGTTCGGTACCGACTGACGGCCTCCGCGACAAGCGCGCTGGCGTTGGGCGCCCTGCGCACGTAGGCACCCAGCTCCTCGGGCAACGACACGGTCAGTCGCACGCGCGTCATGGTGTGATCGTACCACAGATCATACATGTCGTCTTACCTGGCGTGTGCGGATCCAGAGCGTGCCAGGAGTGCGGATCTGGCGCTCAGGAGCCCGCTCGCTACGCCCTGGCGGTCGGCTGGGTGGGGATGCCGAGTGAACGGAGCGTGCGCGCGAGCTTCTGATCCATGGTGAGCACGGCGCAGGCGTGGCGGCGGGCCAGCACGGCGTAGGTCATGTCGTAGGCGGTGTGACCCGCCGTGAGGGCCAGGCCCAGCGCCTCGGTGGTCAGCTCCTCGTCGGGGGTGACCACGTCGACGAGGCCGGCCGCCGCTTCCAGCAGGGGCGGGGCCTGGTCGGCCGGCAGGTCGCCGTGCCGAACCAGCTTCGACAGGGCGTTGGCGACCTCGCAGTGCAGCAGACCGGGAGCCAGGACCAGGGTCGCCGACGCGAGCGCGTCGAGCACCTCCGCGGCCCGCGGTCCCGGAAGCACGGCCTCCAGCGCCGCCGATGCATCGAGGACGACCCGCGCGCTCACCGGTCACGATCCTCTCGAACCAGGCGAGCGAGCGGCGTGCCTGGCGTGACCGGTGGCGTGCGTTGCAGCCGCTCGCGCAGCTCGGCGATGAGGGCGAGCCGCCGCTGCCGCGCCTGCAGCTCCGGCATCCGACCGAGCTCGACCACGGCCTGCTGGGCCAGGCTCCGCCGTTCGGTGCGAGCGCGCAGCGCCAGCGCCTCGTAGACCTCGGCAGGCATGTCGCGAATCTGCAAGGTCGCCATCGCTCGGTCCTCCCCGTCCTCCAGCGCCAACATAATGCATGCATCGTGAGTACGCAACCGTACGAACGCGGCGGGGGCACTACATCCCTGGATCTCATGGTCCCTTGACGGACGTCACCATGATAATCCCGTGGTAAAGAGTGGATTTTCATGGTAACCTGGCACCGCCATGATTGACCGCCCTCAGCCGCTCGCCAGGGTGACGACCGCGCTTCGGCGCAGCCGGGTGGTGGCGCTCGTGGGTCCCCGGCAGAGCGGCAAGACCACGCTCGCCCGCATCCTCGCGAGCCGCGCGGACTTGGCGGCCTTCTTCGACCTCGAGGATCCCGGCGTCGCCGGCGCCCTGGAGCAGCCGATGGCGACCCTGGCTCCGCTCAAGGGCCTCGTGGTCATCGACGAGGTCCAGCGCCGGCCGGACCTCTTCCCGACCCTGCGCGTGCTCGCCGACCGAACGCCGCTCCCCAGCCGCTTCCTGGTGCTCGGCAGCGCCTCACCTGAGCTGCTGCGGCAGGCGTCGGAGTCCCTGGCCGGCCGCATCGAGGTGGTCGAGCTCTCCGGCTTCTCGCTCGCGGAGGTCGGTGCCGAGGCCCGGGATCGACTCTGGCTGCGCGGCGGGCTGCCGCTCGCCTTCACCGCCGAGCGGGACGAGGACAGCTTCGTGTGGCGGCGCCAGTTCATCCAGACGTTTCTGGAGCGCGACATCCCGCAGCTCGGGGTCCGGGTACCCAGCGCCACGCTGCTGCGGTTCTGGACGATGCTCGCCCACTACCACGCGCAGACCTGGAACGCCGCCGAGTTGGCCCGCTCGCTGGGAGCGGGGGAAGGCGCGGTGCGGCACTATCTCGACCTGTTGGAGTCGCTCTTCCTCCTGCGCGTGCTGCGCCCGTGGCACGCCAACCTGGCCAAGCGCCAGGTGAAGTCACCCAAGGTGGTGGTCCGCGACATGGGGCTGCTCCACGCCCTGCTCGGCGTCCGTTCGCACCTGGACCTCGTCTCGCACCCCAAGTGCGGCGCCTCCTGGGAGGGATTTGCCATCGAGCAGGTCATCGAGGCGGTGCGCCCCGACGAAGCGTACTTCTGGGCGACGCACAACGGCGCCGAGCTCGACCTGTTCCTCCGTCACCGCGGCCGGCTCGTCGGTGTCGAGTGCAAGCGCGCGGACACGCCCCGGGTCACGCCGTCGATCCGCCACGCCCTCGCGGATCTCGGGCTCGATCGCGTCTGGATCGTCTATCCCGGAGA
This sequence comes from Thermoanaerobaculaceae bacterium, assembly GCA_025456225.1. Taxonomy (GTDB): domain Bacteria; phylum Acidobacteriota; class Thermoanaerobaculia; order Thermoanaerobaculales; family Thermoanaerobaculaceae; genus JAAYVZ01. Next base: position 10,592 of record JALOLB010000007.1, on the reverse strand, counting down.
CCAGCGCATCCGGCTCGACGCGCGCGTCGAGGCCATCCCCATCGCCGCGCTGGCGGATCCGAAGCTGGCATTCGAGATCGGATAGAGACCGCTCAGGTGTCCCCCTGCTGAGGCAGGCGAGAACGTCCATGGTCGCGAACTCGGCACCAATCAGAGCGGGCTTCTATGCTTGCGCATCCAATTGTTTGAGGGTCTTGCCATCCTCACTCTTCCACGCGGAGAGCCCATTTGCGCTCCCTCCGTGAATGACAGCCGCTGCAGCGGATGGGCTGGAGAACTCCGCATCCCTGGTGAGTACGAGGAAACCTTCCTTCTCGCTGAGCACGCCTTCGGCAATAAGCTGTCGACGCTGGGCGATGGCGTAGGGGTAGTTCTCGGCCGATGGCCGCTCCTCCAACACGGCAGTTGATCCCCGGAACATGATGAAGCCACTCGCCGTACGCTGTCCCCGCCCCTCTGCGCCCTTGACACGGCAATGGAGTACGCCCCCGGGCTGAGCTGTCGCAGGAGGTTGCGCGATTGGTGTGAGGATGTCCGATCCGAGGACAGGGAGGAGTTGCCTGATGCGGGCAAGAAACACCTCCATGTCCTCTCGGTCTGACTCGGGGAGCTTCGAGCCCGTAGGTTGATTCTGTTCCAGGGTGAATCTTCCGATCCGTGTGGCTTCGGTGAGAAGCCGGCTCTCAAGGTATCTCACATGGGCCTTCGTCAAGTTCTCGTCCTTGCTGGTGAAGACAATGGCAGAGACCCAAAACTCTTTTGTCTTGTGCTGTTTGAGTCGCTCGCGAATCACCTCTGCCTCGCCGATGTAGGCGCGGGGTGCGTTGGTTTGAGGATCACTGCCAATGAGGATATAGACTCCGGCCTTATCGAGCTCCTCGCGAGCCAGAAGCTCGTCCAGCTCAGTGCGGGGAGCAGCGATAGCCTTCCCGGTCCAGTTCGAAATCTCGGCGGTTCGTAGGCTTTTCGCGTCTCCGCGGAGAAGAAAGAGCTTGATTGTGGCCGACGTCATATGCACTCCACGGGTAGGGCGCCCCCGCCAAGCTGAGAGACGGGCCGCACAGGAACATGCTGCGTCGCTTGATTCACGGGGGAAGTGTAGCCGAGGCAGACCCGACTCGTCCTTCCCGTCCCTTGAGCTCAGGCACAGAAGAGGGGTTGACTCCGCCGAAATCGACGTGCCTGGTTGGACCCGCTTGACGACGAGGCGCGCGCGTAGCACGTCCTGCTCCGCAAGATTCGCGGTCGGGCACCGCGTTCGTGCGCTCGATGAGCTGGTTCCCCATCACGTTGACGTCGACGACCTGGGCGAGCTACCCGAGACGAGGGTGGGGGCGAGACCCGTCGCAGCTCGAAAGCTCAGCCTTCCACCATCTCGCTCACGCCGCAGCTACCAGCGCTCTCGGGAGGAGCGCACGCGGAGAAGGGACGAGGCTCTCAGGGCTCCCGCTGCGGCAGCGGGGTCATCCGGACGCTGTCGTCGTCGACGACCGAGAAGTGGCCGGCCCAGTCGGTCCGGGTCGACAGCGCAGCCACCATCGTGCGCGCGACACTCTCTGGCGAAGGCGTCATGATGCGGAAGAGCACGATGCCTTCCGGGGCTGGGCGCCGATGGCGGAAGGCCAGCTCGCCGAAGTCCTTGTCGAAGGTGACGACGAGCCTCCCGTCGCGTTGGGCCCGATCAAGGACCTCGTGATCGCTGGCACCCGGCATCTCGGTGCGCGCCCAGAGGACGTCGTGGCCCTCGGCACGGAGAGCGTTCACGGCCCCGGAGGGTACATTTTCGTTCGCGATCAAACGCACGGGCTTACGTCCGGAGACCGACGAGCGGGTAGATGCGCTCGGCCTTCAGGATCGCGCTGGCGTAGGCGAGGCACGCGTGAATGTCCTCCGGCGTGAGCCCTGGGTAGCTGCTGAGGACCTCGGCCTCCGTCCAACCCTGCGCCAGGAGATCGATGATGTGCTCGACGGCAAGGCGCGTCCCACGCACCACCGGCTTCCCTGCGAGCACCGCAGGGTCGATCACGATTCGCTCGGGAAGCGTCATATCCCCGACCTCCAAGCCCATACTAGGGCCTGACTCGCCGCGGCCGCAACCTGACATGGGAGCGACAGCCGAGGCGTCACAGCGATCCTCATGTGTCGCCCCGTCGCCTTCGTGAGAGGCATTGCCTGATACCGGTCGATGCAGACCCTCTCTCGGCCCGGTGATCGGCCGGCAGAGCTCGCCTTCTCCCCCCTACGTCGTGGCCTCGAAGCTCTCGTGCTCGGTGCGGGCGATGATCTCGTCCTGGAGGGCGCGGGAGAGGTCGCAGAAGTAGTCGGAGTAGCCGGCCACCCGGACGATGAGGTCGCGGTGGACGTCGGGGTCGGCCTGGGCCTGGCGCAGGGTGTCGGCGCGCACGACGTTGAGCTGGACGTGGTGGCCGTCGAGCTTGAAGTAGGTCCGCACCAGCGCGGCGAGGGCGGCCATCCCGGGCTCGTCGGCGAGCAGCGACGGGGTGAATTTCATGTTGAGCAGGGTGCCGCCGGTGCGCACGTGGTCCATCTTGGCGGCCGAGCGGATGACCGCGGTGGGGCCCTGGCGGTCCGCGCCCTGGACCGGGGAGATGCCCTCGGAGAGCGGCGTGCCGGCGCGCCGGCCGTCCGGGGTGGCGCCGGTCACCGAGCCGAAGTAGACGTGGCAGGTGGTCGGCAGCATCTCCACCCGGTACCGCCCGCCGCGCACCGTGGGGCGGCCGTCCACGAGCTCGAGCAAGGTGTGGAAGACCCGCACCATGTGGGCGTCGGCCGCGTCGTCGTCGTTGCCGTACTTGGGCATGCGGTTGACGAGGCGGGCGCGCAGCACGTCCTGCTCGGCAAAGTCCCGGTCGAGCGCCCTCACCAGCTCGGGCAGCTCGCACGTCCCGTCCCGGAACACCAGCCGGTCGATCGCCGCCAGGGAGTCGGTGATCGTGCCGATCCCCACCATCTGGATGTAGGTGGAGTTGTAGCGCGCCCCGCCGGCGTTGTAGTCGCGGCCCCGGGCGATGCAGTCGTCGATCAGCACCGACAGGAACGGCGCCGGCATGAGCGCGGCGTACATCCGCTCGATGAGCTGGTTGCCGGCCACCTTGACCTCGACGAAGTGGGCGAGCTGCGCCCGGAACGCGGCGTAGAGGTCCTCGAAGGTCGCGAGTCGGGCCGGGTCGCCGGTGTGGGGCCCGAGCTGGCGGAAACTGCGCGGGTCGAGGCCGTCGTGGAGCGCCAGCTCGAGGATCTTCGGCAGGTTGAAGTACCCCGAAAGGATGTACGCCTCCTTGCCGAACGCCCCCACCTCGACGCAGCCGCTGCACCCGCCGGCACGGGCGTCCTCGAGGCTCTTGCCCTGCCGCAGCAGCTCCTCCACCACCGCGTCGGCGTTGAACAGCGACGGGAAGCCGTACCCCTTGCGGATGACCCGCAGGGCGTGGGCGAGCACGCTGTCGGGGCTCTTGCGGGAGAGCTGGAGGTTCGAGGAGGGCTGCAGGAGGTGCATCTCGTCGACGACGTCGAGCAGCAGGTGGGTGACCTCGTTGGCGCCGTCCGAGCCGTCGGCGAGCAGCCCGCCGAGGTTGAGGTTCGCGAAGTCGGTGTAGGTCCCGGACTCGGCGGCGGTGACGCCGACCTTGGGCGGGGCGGTGTGGTTGTTGAACTTGACGAAGAAGCACTCGACGAGCTCGCGGGCGTGCTCCCGGGTGAGGGTACCGTCGGCGAGGCCGCGCTCCCAGAACGGCCACAGGTGCTGGTCCAGGTGCCCCGGCGAGAAGGCGTCCCAGCCGTTGAGCTCGGTGATCACCGCCAGGTGGCAGAACCAGTACCCCTGCAGCGCCTCGTGGAAGTCCCGCGGCGCGTGGGCCGGGACGCGGCGGCACACCTCGGCGATGCGCCGGAGCTCGGCCTGCCGAGTGGCGTCGGGGCAGGCGTCCGCAAGCTGATCGGCCAGCTCGGCGTGACGCGCCGCGAACAGGATCACCGCCTCACAGGCAAGGTCCATGGCGCGGAGCTGCTCACGCCGGTCCCACGCCTCGGGGTCGTGCACGAAGTCGAGCCCGGCGATGGCCGCCTCGATCTGCTCTCGGGCCTCGAGGAGGCCGCGGCGGAAGATCTTGTCGTCCCCCACCGTGTGGCCGGGCGCCCGCTGCTCCATGAACTCGGTGAAGATCCCCGCCTCGTACGCCGCGTGCCAGTCGGCCGGGAGCGCCGCGAAGAGCCGGTCGCGCATGGTGCGCCCGCGCCAGAACGGGATGACGTCGCGCTCGTAGGCCTCCAGGCACCGCTCGTCCACGGCGTAGCTGGTCTTCGGACGGGTGTCCAGGATGCGCAGGTCCTCGAGGCTGTGGCAGGTCAGCTCGGGGAAGGTCGGCACGGCCTTGGGGCGCGGCCCCCGCTCGCCGACGATCAGCTCGTCGTCGCCGATCCAGATCGTCTTGTGGGCGCAGAGGTGCCTGAACGACATGGCGCGCAGCACCGGGATCGAGTGCCGGCCCTCGTGCTCGCGATAGCACGCCGTGAGCAGCTCCGCCCGCTCGCTGGAGATGGATGGGGCGGCCTCCAGGCTCGCCTGCCGCAGCCGTGCCGTGCGCTCGTTCATGCTCCTACCCTCCGATCGTCGTGTCCACACCCCGGGCGGCGACGAGCCGCGCCAGGGCTTCCATCTGCTCGCGCGTCGGCGAGGCGAACTCCCGCGCCGGGGGACGGCCCAGGCGCTGCGTCTTGGGTGCCCCCGTGGCGTGGTACGGCAGCAGGCTCACCTTCCGTACCCCCGGCAGCCCTGCCGCCAGGACGCCGATCGCCTCGATGCCGGCGGCATCGTCGTTGACCCCCGGGACGACCGGCACCCGCAGCCAGATCGTCGGGTGGACCCCGGCGAGCGCCCGGAGGTTGTCGAGAATCAGCTCGTTGGAGACCCCGGTGGCCTCGCGGTGCACCGCGTCGTCCAGGGCCTTGAGGTCGAGCAGCACCAGGTCCGAGAGCGCCGCGGCCTCGAGCAGCACCTCGCGCGGCGCGAAGCCGCTGGTGTCGAGGGCCGTGTGCACGCCCCGGGCGCGGCACGCGGCCAGCGCCGCGAGGAGGAACGCCGGCTGGGCCAGTGGCTCGCCTCCGGAAAACGTCACGCCGCCCCCCGACATCTCGTGGAAATCCCGGTCCCGCTGCACCGCGGCCATCAGCTCCTCGACGGTCCAGGTCCGCCCGAGGATCTGGCGGGCGCCGGTCGGGCACGCCGCGACGCACCGCCCGCACACCTCACAGCCCACGCGCTCGCCCCCGTGGCCGGCGGGCCGGGGGCAGCCCGCCACGCACTCGCCGCAGCCGATGCAGCGGCCCACGGCGACGGCCAGCTCCGGCTCGGACGCCAGGCTCTCCGGGTTGTGGCACCACAGGCAGCGCAGCGGGCAGCCCTTGAGGAACACCGTGGTGCGGATCCCCGGGCCGTCGTGAACAGAGAAACGCTGGAGATTGAAGATGATGCCGGTCTCCATGCTCAACCTCCCGCCGCCTCGCGGGCGAAGTAGTAGCGGTGGATGAAGGGCTCCTGCACTCGGAACGACCAGTGCACGTCGCGCACGTACTCGGCGGCGGCCTGGACGTTCCCCTGCACCAGCCGGTCGACGATGGCGTCGTGCTCGCCGGTCGAGGCGACCTCCCACTCCTTGACGAACCCCTGGCGGCGCGGGAAGTCGTAGAGGCGCGCCTTCAGCACCCGCACGGTGCGCTGGAGCGAGGCATTGTCCGTCGCGTCGAGGTAGACGTCGTGGAAGCGCAGGTTGCGGTCGTAGTAGCGACCGAAGTCGTCCGCCACCAGCGCCGCCTTCATCGCCTCGTTGAGGGCTCGCATGCGGGCGACGGCGCGGCTGCTCAGTCGCGGTGCGCCGGAAAGGATGGCCGCGCTCTCGAGGGCGCCGATGATCTCGTAGAGGTGCCGGATGTCGTCGAGGCCGAGGGGCTTCACGAGAATGCCGCGACGTGGGCGGATCGTGACGAACCCCTCCCACTCGAGCTGCAGCAGGGCGTCCCGCAGCGGCGTCCGCGAGGTGCCGAGCCGCGTCTCCAGCGCCCCCAGGTCGAGCCACGACCCCGGCGCCAGGCGCCCGGCGCCCAGCTCCGCCTTGAGGAACTCGTACACCTGCTGGCGCAGCGACCCCGAGCGCGGCATCGACCCCTTACCCGGCCCGATGGCAGACACCCCTGGACCGTCCGACCCTAAAATATCAGATGCTGATATCCGCATGCAAGTCAACAATAACCTCGATCAACGACAGCTCTCGTGACGAGCGGCCGAGCGCCCACCGGCGCCGTGTCGCTCCACCACCACCTGCGCCGGCCTCGCCACGGGAGAGGGGCGGCCCTACAATGTTGAAAAGGACGGGTCGCGACAGTGCAGCCGGGTGCGAGCCTGGGTCCGTACGAGATCGTCGCCTTCATCGGTGCCGGCGGGATGGGCGAGGTCTGGCGCGCGCGCGACACGCGCCTCGAGCGGGAGGTGGCCCTGAAGGTGCTGCCTGCCGCCAGCCTCGGGGACGAGGCCGCCCGGGCACGCCTGGTGCGCGAGGCGCGGGTGGCCTCGAAGCTCAACCATCCCAACGTCTGCACGATTCACGAGGTCGGCGAGGCGGACGGCCAGACCTACATCGCCATGGAGCTGGTGGAGGGCGAGTCGCTGGCCGCGAGGCTCGGAGGCCGGGCGCTGCCGGCGGAGCAGGTCGTCCGGTACGGGCTGCAGCTCGCGGACGCCCTCGCGCACGCCCACGAGCGCGGCGTCGTGCACCGGGACTTCAAGAGCGGCAACGTGGTGATCACCCCGGAGGGGCGCGCGAAGGTGCTGGACTTCGGCCTGGCCAGGCAGGTCTCGGACGCGGAGCTGGCCGAGGCCTCGACGATGGCCCAGGACACCCTCACGGGACCTGGGAAGCTGACAGGCACCCTCGCGTACATGGCGCCCGAGCAGTTGCGCGGCCAGCCGGCCGACGCGCGCAGCGACATCTGGGCACTCGGCGTGACGCTGCACGAGATGGCGACCGGCACGAGGCCGTTCCAGGGCACCACCGGGTTCGAGCTCTCCTCGGCGATCCTCTCCCAGCCGCCACCACCGCTGCCGCCGACGGTGCCCCCGGCGCTCCAGGCCGTGATCGAGCGGTGCCTCGACAAGGAGCCGGGTCGACGTTACCAGCGGGGCAGCGAGGTGCGCGCCGCGCTGGAAGCCGTCGCATCGGGAAGTGGCGTGCTGGCCTCGTCGGCCATCCGCCCTCGGGCGGCTCGACGTCGTTGGCAGGTCCTCGCGGTGAGTGCCGTCGCACTCCTCGTGGTCGTCGCGGGCCTCGAGATCGCCGGGGTCCGCGGTCGCCTGCTCGGAAGCGGCGCGAGGGCGGAAGCCGCCTCACTGGCTGTGCTGCCACTCGAGAACCTCACCGGCGACCCGGAGCAGGAGTACCTCGCCGACGGGATCCACGACGCGCTCATCACCGACCTCGGCAAGCTCGGGAGCTTCCAGCGGGTGATCGCACGGAGCTCGGTGATGCGCTTCAGGGGGACGACGGCCCCGCCCGACGAGATCGCTCGCCAGCTCAAGGTCGCCACCCTGGTCACCGGTGCGGTGAGGCGCGAGGCCGACAGCGTGGTGGTCACGGCCCAGCTCATCGACCCGGCCAGCGGGGCGCAGCTCTGGTCCGACACCTTCAGGCGCAGCATGCGCGACGTACTGACGCTGCAGGGCGAGGTAGTCAGGGCGATCAGCCGCGCGATGGACGTGCCGCTCTCGGCGAACGAGCGGCGACGGCTGGGATCGTCCCGCCCCGTCAACCCCGCCGCGTACGAGGCGTACCTGCGAGGGATGTACTTCGTCAACAAGTCCACCCGGGCGGATGCCGAGAAGGGCCTGACCTTCCTCCGCGAGGCCGTGGAGAAGGACCCGGCGGACCCGCTGGCGAACGCGGGGTTGGCGCTCGGGTACATCGAGATCGCGCACGGCGCCGAGGCGAGGGAGGACTCGCTGCTACGCGGACGGGCGGCCGCCCGCACCGCGCTCAGCCTGGACGGCACCCTGGCGGAGGCGCTCGCCGCCTGCGGGATGGCCGAGGGCTACTTCGACTGGAAGTGGAACGACGGCCTGCGGAGCCTCGATCGTGCGCTGGAGGTCAACCCCAACCTGGCGATCGCGTACTACCACCGCTCGTGGTATCACGCCCTCTTCGGCCGCATGAAGGAGGCGATCGAGGACCACAAGCGGGCCCAGGAGCTGGACCCGCTGAACCCACTCCACACCGCCTGGCTGGGCGAGCTGTACCGCTGGGAGGGGCGGCTCGACGAGGCGGAGGCCGAGGCGCGCAGGGCGATCGAGATGGACCCCCGCTTCCCGCCAAGCTACTTCGTCCTCGGGCTCGTGTACCAGGACCGGGGGATGTACGATCAGGCGATTGCGGCGATGCAGAAGGCGGAGGAGGCCAGCCCACCCTGGCACTGGGCGGTGGGACCGACCTACGTCAGGGCCGGCAGGGCCGAGGAGGCGCGCCGACTGCTCGCCGAGCTCAACACGAAGAAGCCCACCCCCTGGGGCGCGTTCTGGCGGGTCGCGATCAGCTCCGCGCTGGGGGAGCACGACGAGGCGTTCCGGTGGCTCGAGTACGAGCCCCACCACATCTGGATCGCCTGGTTCAGGGTGCTCGACTGGTGCCCGGTCCCGCGCACCGACCCCCGCTTCGACGCCGCGCTCCGCCGCATGAACCTGCCCCCGCTCCCCCTGGACCCGAGGAAGCCCAGCCACTGAGGGTCAAGCCCTCGGGAGGGAGCCCGGGATGAGCGGCCTCTCGCGGCTCACTTCATTCCGACCGGACGCCCCTCCACGAGCGCCGTCATGACCTCGGCGAGACGTCGGCGCCTGGTCTCGTCGCGCTTTGCGGCGGTGATCCACCGGGTGTACAGGCGCCGACGTCCCCGCGGCAGGCGGTCGAACGCCTCCCGGGCGCAGGGCTCGGCACGCAGCACCGCCTCGAGCTCGGGCGGCAGCGCGCGCTCCTCGGCCGGGAGAGGCGGCGCCGGGTCGTCCAGGGTCGCGAGCACCGCCGGGTCGACGCAGGCGAGCCCGGCCGGGGTCATGCGACCGGCGGCGAGCAGCCTTCGGAGCCGCGTCCGGTTCGAGGGCGACCACTTTCTCGGGTCTGTTCGCGGCGTGAACTTCTGGGCGTAGCGGTCGTCGTCGAACCGCCGGAGGATGCTGTCGATCCACCCCCAGCAGAGCGCCTCCTCGACCGCCTCCTCGTAGGTCATCGACTGCCTGCCCGTGTGCTTCTTCCAGAACACCAGCCAGACCTCCCGGATGGTGTCGTGATGCGCCTCCAGCCACGTCCGCCAGGCTTCTTGACCTTCTACTTCGAGGAGAGGAATCGCCCCCATCTGCTCACCTTCCCGGCGGCGGCCAGTGGCGCCGGCGCGCGTACTCGATCCACCAGGTCCGGAAGTCATCCGGGAACGTCTCGCCTCCCACGCCCCGGAACTGCCACAGCTTGACGGCAATCGCCTCCCCCACCGTGCGGGCGAGCGGCGTCCCCTCGAAGTCCGAGAGCCGTTCAGGCCTGCACTCGGTGCGGCCGTTCTCCTGGACCAGCACGAAACTGATCGGACGCCCGTCTCCCAGGGCCGCCCCGGCTCGGTTGAGGAGCTCCTCGGCGGTGGCGAACACCTCGGGACCGAACCAGAACAGGTTGGCGCATCCCTCGTGGGGCGAGGCGCTGGCCACCGAGCCGACCCGCGACCGGTACCCCGCCTCGACTCCGAACCAGCCCAGCACGCCGTCGTTGGGATCCAGGGGTCTGCCGAGCCTGCCGGCCGCCCAGCGATTGGCCTCGCCGAGCACCTGGCTCCACTGGAGCTCCCCGGTGCGCGCGAACGGCTGCCCGGCGATCGCGGCCAGGCTCCCGAGCGCCGCCTCGGCCACCGGTTGATCCTCCTCGTACGAGACCGTGTTGAGCAGCTTCACCAGCGCCAGCACCGATACGTCCGAGTGGTCGTGACGGAGCAGGGTGACCGCCAGCACGCGGTTGTGGCGGAACGTCGGCTCGAGCAGGAACGCGTAGACCTCGGTCCGGCCTCCCCGGGAAAGGAGAACGAGCGCAAACCCGCCCAGAACAGCGAGGGGGAGCAGCCACCCGAGCCTGCGGACCCGGGCCTGGGCGGCCGCCAACCGGGGCGACGGCCCCACCGACTTGGTGAGGGTCTCGGTGAACGGGACCCCGGCCCACTCGGCCAGGAAGGTGCCGAACCAGGTGCTGGCCGGGTAGTCCTGCATCGGCAGGTGGGGCGTCCGGGTGTCGCCGGCGAGCCTCACGAGCAGCGGCCAGAGCTTGGTCTGGCGGCCCCTGGAGGGCGCCAGATAACGCTGCACCACTCCCGTGATGGTGCTGCGAGGTAGGGTCGAGACCCGCCGGAATGGCCCCAGCACCCGCTCGACGGTAACTGTCTCGGCACTGAAGGTGTAGACCCAGCGCTCGCCCAGGCGGAGCGCCACGAGGGCCATGGGCAGGAATCCTCCCAGGGTGACGAGGAGGACGAAGACGACGCCTGCTCCCGTCACCTGGCCC
>JALOLB010000111.1 GCA_025456225.1 Thermoanaerobaculaceae bacterium | reverse complement strand
TGCCGCGGCCATCGGGCTCGACGGCGTGCCCGGCGTGGCGGTGGCGTGTCTCGCCACCGACGGCGGCGACGGCCCGACCGACTCCGCCGGAGCCCTGGTGGACGGCACGACCGTGGCCCGCGCCCAGGCCCGGGGTCTCGACGCGCAGGCGCTTCTGGACCGCAACGACAGCCACGCGTTCTTCAGCACCCTCGGCGACCGCCTCATCACCGGTCCCACCGGCACCAACGTGGCCGACCTGTATTGCGTGTTCGCGTGGCCGGTCCCCCTCGAGACCAGTTGAGAGTCGAGAGTTGAGAGCTCCCTCCCGGGAGCTTGGACCTGGACTTGGACTGGGCGACCGGGGAGCTCCCATGGCGATCCGGAGCATGCTGCGTGGAAAAGGGTCTGCGCTTCGGCCGTCAATCTTGATCAGGGTCCAGGTCCTCCAGGTTCGTGCGGCGTGGCGTCCTGCCTTCTGCCACCTGCCGGGAGGTCCCCGATCAGGCGACGCGCTGGCAGTCTCGCACCGCGACCCGGCCGGCCTTGACGACGTGGCGCACCAGGTTGACGCCGAAGTGGTAGACGAGGTGCTTGGGGTCGGGGGCGTCGAGGACCACCAGGTCGGCCCGCTTGCCGGTTTCGATGCTGCCCAGACGATCGGCGCGCCCGAGAGCGGCGGCGGCGTTGAGGGTGGCCGCCACGAGCGCCTCCTCGGCGTACAGCCCGGCGCCCATACAGGCCAGCGCCAGGATCTGCGGCATCGACTCGGTGTGGGAGGAGCCCGGGTTGCAGTCGGTGGCGAGCGCCACCGGCACACCGGCCTCCACGAGCTTGCGGACCGGCGCGAAGCGGTCGCGCAGGAAGAACGACACGCCGGGGAGGGCGACGGCCACAGTGCCTGCCGCGGCGAGGGCGGCGATGCCGGCGTCCGAGACGTGCAGCAGGTGCGACGCCGAGGCTGCCCCCAGCTCGGCGGCCAGCTCGGCGCCGCCCAGGTTGCACAGCTCGTCCGCGTGGAGGTGGATGCGCCAGCCGAACCGACCGGTGTCGGCCAGCAGGCGGCGCGTCTGCTCGGGGGAGAACACCCCCTTCTCGGAGAACACGTCCACGCCCTCGGCAAGGCCCGCGGCGGCGATGGCCGGGTGGATCTCCTCCACGACCAGCCGGACGTAGCCTTCGGGATCGTGCCGCCACTCGGATGGCACCTCGTGGGCCGGCATGGCGGTGGCGACGACCTCCACCGGGTGCTGCTCCGCGGCCCGGCCAAGGACGCGCAGTTGCTTGAGCTCGTCAGGCAGGTTGAGCCCGTAGCCCGACTTCGCCTCGGTGGTCGTGGTGCCGCACAGGAGCTGGCGATCGAGGCGCCGGAGGGTGAGCTCCAGCAGCTCGTCCTCGCCGGCGGCCCGGGTCGCCGCCACCGTGGCGACGATGCCGCCACCTGACGCCGCGATCTGGGCGTAGGTCTCGCCGCGCAGCCGGCGGTCGAACTCCCCCTCCCGGTAGCCCGCGAACGGCAGATGCGTGTGGGGGTCCACGAACCCCGGGATCACACACCCACCGCTGGCGTCCAGCACCTCGTCAGGTGGCGGGAACAGGCGGTCGTGCTCGGCCGCGTCCCCAACGAACGCGATGGTCGACCCCTCGCAGCGCACGACGGCACCGGGCAGGTACGCGAGCGCCCCCTGCGCCGCGCCGGCCTGGGCTGCGTGCCCTGTGGGGCTCACGACCTGGGAAGCGTTGAGAATCAGCAGGCTCACGAGCCGGCCTTGCCCTCGCGGGCGCGTGGCCGCATGAGCGCCACCGACGGCGCCTGGGCCTCCCGCTCCTCGGCCGTCTCGTCATCCTTGGCGTAGCCCTGCAGCAGCTCGACGAGCTTCCCGAGGTCGGCGCGGGCGGCGCGGCGGCGGGAGCGGAGCTGGCTGATGATGAGCTCGAGGTTCTCGGCACGGCGGATGGCGTCGTCGATGACCCGGTCGGCGAGGGCCTGGGCCTCGGAGACGATGCGCTGGGCCTCGGCTTCGGCGCGCCCGATCATCGCCTCGGCGGTGTGCTGGGCGGCCACCAGCGCCTCGTTGAGGCCGTTGGTGCGGTGGCGGTACTCCTCCACCTCCTGACTGAGGCGGGCCACCTGGGCCTTGAGCTCACCGCGCAGGCGTGCGTCGTCCTCGACCTGCTCGGCCAGTTGCGACAGGAAGGCGCGTACCGCGTCCGGATCCATCCCCTTCCAACGGGTGGGGAACATCGCGCGTTGGATCTCCAGCGGGGTCAGGCGGTTCATGTCGCACCTCCACTCGATGACAGATTACCACGCCCCGTGCAAGCCAAGGAAGTCGAGAGTCGAGAGTCGAGTGACCGACCTTTCCACCCCAGCCGATGACATTCAGCCGCAACCTGGCAGTCCCCGGGGTGGGCGGGGGAACTCTCGACTCTCGACTTTCGACTCTCGACTTTCGACTCTCAACTCTTGACTCGTGACTCTCGACTTCCCCCTGCGGCTCTCAACTCTCGACTGGGTCGGTGGCGGAGAGGCGGCCCAGCAGGCGGAGCAGGCCGTCGAGGATGGTCGCGGGGTGGGGCGGGCAGCCGGGAATGAAGAGGTCCACGGGCACCGTCGCGGCCGCGCCACCGGTGACCTCGGGGTGGCCGGCGAAGGGGCCACCGGCGATCGCGCAGGCGCCGACCGCGATGACGAGCTTCGGCGAGGGTGTGGCCTGCCAGGTCTTCTCGAGGCCGAGCCGCATGTTCTCCGGCACCGGCCCCGTGATGAGCAACCCGTCGGCGTGCCTCGGCGAGGCGACGATCTGGATGCCGAAGCGCCCGATGTCCCAGCCGATGGTGGAGAGCACGTTGACGTCGGCCTCGCAGGCGTTGCACCCGCCGGCCGAGACCTGCCGGAGCTTGAGCGAGCGCCCGAACAGCCGGCGCAGGCGGGCGTCGAGAGCCTCGGCCAGCTCCAGCTCCCGGTCCTTTACCACCAGCGCCTCACGGCTGCGGGTGGCCATCCGCCAGTCGCCGGTCCACGCGATCGCCGCGCGCGGGCACACCTGGGAGCACGCCGCGCAGAACAGGCAGCGGCCCAGGTCCAGGGTGAGCCCGGCCGTGGCGTCGATCGCCGCCGTCGGGCAGGCCTCGGCGCACGCATGGCAGTCGGGCAGACACCGTGAGGGGTCGAGCGCAGGCCGTCCGAGGTGGCGGTCGGGCAGCACCGGCGCCCCGGCCGGGTAGGCCATCGTCCGGTGCCCCTGCCGCCACCGCTCGCGAAGAGCGCGAATCATCGCACCCCCTCCCGGCCAGTGATCAGTGATCGGTGATCGGTGATCAGAGGGTTCTCCACGCGGCTCCTGGCTCCTTGAGAACACCTTCGTTTCGCAACACGTGATTGGGAGGGGGAACTGATCCCTGACCACCGATCACCGATCACTGTTGTCAATGGTTGGGAGGGGAAACCAACCACTGACCACCGATCACCAATCACTGTCGTCATAGGTCGTGCCCGCAGTAGGACAGGTTGAAGCTCTTGTTGCACAGGGGGAAGTCCGAGATCTGCTGCTCGCGCAGCGCCAGGGCGAGCCCCATCCAGTTGTGGAACGAGGGGTCCACCACCTTGTAGGACGCGAACCTCCCCGCGGGCTCGGTGATCGCCAGATGGCAGACCTCGCCGCGCCAGCCCTCCACCAGGCTCACCGCCAGGCTCCCCCCGGCCAGCGGACGACAGTCGACCCGGGTGGGCCCCTTCGGCATCGCCGCCAGCCGGTCCTGGATGAACTGGGAGGACCGCTGCACCTCGAGCCACCGCACCCAGGCGCGGGCGAACACGTCGCCCGTGTGCCAGGTGGACACGGGCACCTGGGCGAAGCGGTACATCCCCGACGGCAGCTCGGCACGCACGTCCCGGTCCAGCCCGCAGGCCCGAGCCGCGACGCCCACCAGCCCGAGCTCCACCGCCTGGGCGGCGGACAGCGCGCCGGTGCCCTCCAGCCGCGCCATCACCGACGAGGAGTCGAACAGCATCCCCACCGCCCCGCGCACGTCCCGCATCGCCGCACCAAGCCTCGTGGCCAGCCGCTCGACCCGCTCCGGCTCCAGGTCGAAGGCGACCCCTCCCGGGCGCACCAGGTTGCGGCCGAACCGGTTGCCGCACAGCTCGGCCGTGAGGTTGAGGATGTCCCCGCGCAGGCGCCCGCAGAAGGACAGCGTGGGCAGGTACCCCACGTCGCCGGCCAGCGCCCCCAGGTCCCCGACGTGGTTGGCCAGGCGCTCGAGCTCGAGCGCCACGGCCCGGATGATCTCGGCGCGGGGCGGCGCCTGGCACCCGCTCAGGCCCTCAACGAGCTGACTGAAGGCGGTGGCGTGGGCCACGGAGGAGTCGCCGGCCAGCGTCTCGGCCAGGTGCACGCTGCGGCGGTCGGGGCCTCCCACCAGCGCCCGCTCCACCCCCCGGTGCTGGTACCCCAGGGAAATCTCCAGGTGCATCACCCGCTCGCCGTGACAGGAGAAGCGGAAGTGGCCCGGCTCGATGACACCGGCGTGCACCGGCCCCACCGCCACCTCGTGGACCTCCTCCCCGTCCACTCGGAAGAAGTCGGTCACCGACGGCAGGATCGGGGCGTCGTCCGCGCGCCCCCAGGCGTCGTGCCCGGGCCGGTACGAGCGGTGGAACCGGATGGGCTTGAGCCAGGGATGGCCCTCCGGCACGATCCCCCACCCCTCGGCGAGCTCGCGCTCGAACCAGTGAGCCTGGGGGCAGCCCGGCGTGAGCGACGCGAATCGGTCGCCCACCACGGCCCGGCCGGCCGCCAGGCACCCCTGCTCCGGTCGCACCAGCACCGCCAGCACCTCGATGCCGTCACCCACGGGACGCCCGGCCAGGGCGGCGAGCCGGTTGCCGGCCGCCACCTCGTCGCCCACCGCGACGCGCAGGTCCTCCCAGCCGAGCCGCGGCACCTCGGCGAGCAGCACCGCGCCGCCGTTGTAGAGCTCGGCCAGGCTCACACGCGCCATGCCGCACCTCCCACGACCTGGCCTGCCGCCCCCAGCAGCTCCGCAAGGCCGCGCGGAATCCAGAGGCCCAGCAGCAGCGCCAAACCCAGCAGCACGACCGCTGGCAGCACTGCCGACCAGGCCTCATGCTGGCCGACTGCCACACCCTCCCCCGGCTCGCCCTGGGCCATGCGCACCATGATCCGCCCCATCCCGGCGAACACCGCGCCCAGCAGCGCGAGGTACCCCGCCGCCACCCACCAGCGGCCGGCATCCAGGGCGCCCTTCAAGATCGTCAGCTCGGACAGGAAGGTCCCGAACGGCGGCGAGCCGGTGATCGCGAACAACCCCACCAGCCACAGCACGCCGGACACCGGCAGCGCCCGCACGGCGCCCCGCACCGCGAGTGTCGACTTGGTGCGGTACGCCGCCAGGAGGTTGCCGGAGACCATGAACAGCATGCCCTTGACCACCGAGTGGTTGACCGCGTGGAGCAGCGCCCCGAAGGTCGCGGCGCCGCCCAGGCCCACCCCGAGCGCCATGATCCCCATGTGCTCCACCGAGGAGTACGCGAGCAGCCGCTTGAAGTCCGCCTGGCGGATCACGAAGACGGCCGCGAACGTCATCGAGACGAGGCCCAGCACCACCAGCAGGTCCCGCCCGAACGCCGCCAGCCCCGCCGAGCCCAGCAGTTGCTGGCCCCGCAGGATGCCCACGAACGCGCAGTTGAGCAGCGCCCCGGAGAGCAGCGCCGAGGCCACCGAGGGCGCCTCGGCGTGGGCGTCCGGCAGCCAGGTGTGCAGGGGCGCCAGACCCATCTTGGTGCCGTAGCCGACCAGCAGCAGGATGAAGCCGGCGCGCAGCCACCCGGGCTGCAGGAGATCCGCCTCGGCCATCAGGTCGGCCAGCAGCATCGAGGCCGACTCGCCCCCGGGACGCGCCGCCGCCACCGCCACGAAGAAGGTGCCGAGCAGCGCCAGGGCGATCCCCACCGAGCAGATGAGCAGGTACTTCCAGGTCGCCTCGAGGGAGCGGTGGTGGCGGTGGAAAGAGATCAGCGGCGCCGAGGCCAGGGTCGTCGCCTCGACCGCCACCCACAGCAGCCCGAGGTGCTGGGTGACGGTCACCAGGGTCATGCTCGCCAGGAACAGCAGCAGGCAGCCCACGAAGCGCGCCTCGGGGGCGTCGGAGAACACCCGCCCCTCCTCGAAGTCGCGGTGCGCCTGGTGGCCCTCCCGCTTGAGGTAGCCCACCGCGTAGAAGGAGGCGACCGTGAACAGGAGGCTCGTGACCGAGAGGAACAGGAGGCCCACCGCGTCGAGGTCCAGCCAGCGATTCCACGCCGGGGCGGGCGGGCGCGCCCACATCGCCGCCACCAGCGCCAGGTGCCCGAGCGCCGTGCCCACCAGCAGGGTCCTGCGGGTCCGGTCGGCCCGCACCAGGAACGCCGCGAGGCCGGCGACGGTGGGCAGCAGGAGGACGAGGAGGAGCACGCTCAGTCCTTCAGGCTCACCAGCCGGTCCGCGTCGATGTGGTCGAAGTCCTCGCGGATATTGTGGATGATGATGCCCATCACGAGCACCGCCACGAACACGTCGAGCAGCACCCCCAGCTCCACGGACAGCGGCGCCTCGTGGGAGAGCGCGATGCCGAAGGTGACGATGCCGTTCTCCAGCACCAGGTACCCCAGCACCTGGGTGATCGCCTTCTTGCGCGCCACGATCAGGAAGAGCCCGGTGAGGGTGGTGAAGAGGGCCACCGGCACCAGCAGGTGGGAGGCGGCGGGCACGGGCAGCGTGAGACGGCCACCCACCCACACGGTGAGGCCGAGCATCCCCAGGCCCAGGAGCACCGACAGGGTGTAGCCGACGTACGGCTCCATCTCGCGGCGGATCTCGGCGCCCCGCAGCGCCTTCCACATGAGGCGCGGGAACACGATGCCCTTGAGAAGGATGCTGCCCCCGGCCAGCAGCACCGCCCGCCACGGCGACCACCCCACCTGCACGAGCAGCGCCAGCACCCCCAGCAGCACCCCCTGCACCGCCACCAGGCGTACGCAGGCGGCCAGCCGGCTGGCCCCCAGCAGGAGCAGGTTGACCAGCACGAGCGCCACGAGGATGGGGTCGATCTCCCAGCCCACGCTCACCTCACCAGCAGCACGGCGAGGGCCGCCATCACCCCTGCGCCAACCAGCAGTTGCGGCACCCGCACGAGGCGGAGCCGCGCCATGCTCGACTCCACCACGCCCACGCCGACCGCCACCGCGAAGATGCCCACCACTGCTGCACCGGCGTTCAGCCAGGGGCTGCCGGTGCGCAGCGGCACGAGGACACCGGCCAGCAGCCCGGCGAAGATCCACCCCTTGAGGGCGCTGCCGTAGAGCACGAGCCCGAAGTCGGGGCCCGAGTGGTCGAGCACCATGACCTCGTGGATCATCGTCAGCTCGAGGTGGGTGTTGGGGTCGTCGAACGGGATGCGGGCGTTCTCCGCCAGCAGCACCACCGCCAGCGCCGCCGCGACCAGCACCGCCACCGGCATGGACGGCAGCCAGACGTCGCTCCACACCTTCCCCATGGCGTCGGAAAGGGAGCGCATCCCGGTGGCCCGGACAAGCGCCGCCATGGCCAGCAGCAGCGCCGGCTCGGCGAGCGCCGAGAACGCCACTTCCCGGCTCGCCCCCATGCCCTCGAACGCCGACCCGGTGTCGAGGGCGGCCAGCACCACGAAGAAGCGGGCCGTGCCCAGGAGGTAGATCAGCAGCATGAAGTCGCCCGAGAACACCACCAGGGCCCGGCACCCTCCCAGGGGAAGGAGCGCCAGCCCCACGACCCCCGCCGCCACGCCCACCACCGGTCCGGCCCGGAACACCCAGGTCGTGGTCGGCGAGTACACGGCGCCCTTGCGCAGCAGCCGGCCGATGTCCCGGTACGGCTGCAGCAGGGGCTGGCCCCGCCGCCCGGCGAACACCGCCTTCACCCGGTTCACGACCCCGAGCAGCAGCGGTGCCAGGACCAGCCCGACGAGCATCCCGACGGCCGAGGGCATCATCGTCCCAGCCCCAACTGCCACACCAGCAGTACCAGCAGCGCCAGGGCGATGTACAGCACGTACACCTGCACACGCCCCTGCTGGAGCACGTGCAGCCGCTCGGACAGCCGGGCCACGGCGACGAAGGCGGGCCGGAAGCCGTGCGCCTCCGCCACATCCGGGGCTCGGGTTTGGAGCCGCGCCCCGCTCGGGAGCATCCCGACTGGCCGCACCTCGTCGATCCTGGTGTGCAGCACCAGCGAGAAGAGCTCGACGATCGGCCGGGCGAAGGAGGAGGCGGTGTACTGCATGCGGGCGGTCGGGGCGGCATACCCGCAGTCCCAGGTGGGCGAGCTGCCCACCTCCCGCATTCGCAGCATCCGCGCCCGCAGGCGGGCCAGCAGCAGCGCCACCAGGCCGAAGGCCGCCCCCACCAGCCCCACGGCCAGCAGGATGCGCCCCACGTCCCACCCCAACACGGTCAGCAGCTCCTCCCGCGTGAGCCCGGTCAGCTCCCCGACGGCCGGCACCAGCCTCGGCACAAGGTAGCTGCTGCCCAGCCCGATGGCGACGCACAGCCCGGCCAGGGTGGCCATGGCGAGCCGCATTCCCGCCGGGGTCGCCTCGGCCGGCTCGCGGTCCAGGCCCTGCCGGGGCACCCCCAGGAACACCACGCCGAACGCCCGCGCGAAGCACGCCGCCGCCAGGCCGCCGACGAGCCCCAGGGCGGCCACCGCGATGGTCGCCGGCACCGCCACGCCTCCGGCCCGCTCGCTCACCCCGGCGAGCGCGGCCAGGAGGATCAGCAGCTCGGAGACGAAGCCGTTGAACGGCGGCAGCCCGGAGATCGCGGCCGAGCCCACGAGGAAGGCGTGGGCCGTCGACGGCACGCGGCGCAGCAGCCCTCCCAGGCGCTCGATGTCGCGGGTCCCGGTCGCGTGCAACACCGCCCCGGCTCCGAGGAACAGCAGCCCCTTGAAGACCGCGTGGTTGAGCACGTGCAGCAGCGCCCCGGCAAACCCCAGCGCCGCCATCACCGGCAGGTCGAAGGCGAGGCCCAGCACCCCGAGGCCGGCACCGAGCGCGACCAGGCCGATGTTCTCGACGCTCGAGTAGGCGAGGATGCGCTTGAGGTCGCGCTGGGCAAGGGCAGAGAGGACCCCGAGCAGGCCCGAGGTCACGCCGATCCCCACCAGCAGCCAGCCCCACCACCGGGGGGGCGGGCCCAGCACCGTGAGCACCCGGAGCAGCCCGTAGATGCCGGTCTTCAGCATCACCCCCGACATCACGGCCGAGACGTGGCTGGGCGCCGCCGGGTGCGCCTCGGGCAGCCAGACGTGCAGCGGCCAAAACCCGGCCTTGGTGCCGAAGCCGACCACCGCCAGCAGGAACGCCACGCTGGCGAGGGGGGACGGGAGCTCCCGGAAGGTGTCGAAGCGGAGCGAGCCGCCCTGGGCCAGGACGAGGAAGAGGGCGAGCAGGAACGCCGTGCCCAGGTGGGTGGCAAGCAGGTACGTCCATCCCGCCTCTCGCACCTCCTCCCGCTCGTCCTCGAAGGTCACGAGGAAGAACGAGGCCAGCGACATGACCTCCCACGCCACCAGGAAGAGCACGCCATCGCGCGCCGTCACCACGACCAGCATGCACGCCAGCAGCAGGTTGTACAGGCACCACGGCACGCCCAGCCGCCGATGCCCGGCCGCGTGCGCGAGGTAGCCGACGCCGTAGACCGCCGCGAGGGCACCCAGCAGGGCGACCACCAGCACGAAGAACCCCGACAGCGCGTCGATCCCCAGCGAGAACGAGCCCAGCGGCACGGGCCAGGGGAGGTCCAGCGCGGGGGTGTCCCATCCCACCAGCGCGCGCACGGCCGGCACGGTCACGAGGCCGCAGCCCAGGACCGAGCCCGCGGCGGCGACGCGTCCGGCGCGCAGGCCGTCCCGCCAGGGCAGCGCCACCAGCCCGGTGGCCAGCAGGACCCCGAGCCCCGTCAGGAGCAGGATCACCGGGCGGTCCCATGGGAGCCGAGCCCGGCCTCGACGCGGCGGATCTCGCCGAGAATCGTGGCGGCATCGGCCCGGCGGGCGATGGTGGCCTTGCAGTCGGGGTCGCGCAGGGCGTAGGCGAGCCGCGACAGCAGGTGCAGGTGCATCTTCGGGGTGGGGCTGATGAGCGAGAAGAGGGCGTACACCGGTCGGCCGTCCACCGCCCCGAAGTCCACCGGCCGGCTCAGAAAGCACAGCGTCACCAGGGGGCGCTCCACGTGCAGCACGATCGGGTTGCGCGGGTGGGGGATGGCGATGCCGTCGCCGATCCCGGTGGACCCCAGCGCCTCCCGGGCGAGCAGCACCGAGAGCAGGAACTCCCGGTCCACCTCCTCCGGGAGCGGCATCGCCGCCACGAGGCCGCGGAGCGCGGCGGCGGTGTCCCCGCCTGCGAGGCCGTGGACCACGCCCCCTGCCTCGAGCGCCTCGGCGAGGGACGGCAGCACGACCGCCCCGGGCGCCGCGAACAGCTCGGAGGCCACCGAGAGACCCTGGGCGTTGGCCCACTCGAGCAGCTCCGCCTTGTGGACCCGGAGCTGGCCGTCCACCTGCTGGACCGGCAGGCCCCGCTCATCCACCAGGCGATACACGGCCTCCTCGGAGACCGAAAGCGCCCGTGCCACATCCTTGACCGTCAGCTCCACCCGCTCACCTCGCCGTGCTTGCGCAGCAGGGCCGCACGCTAGCCCCGCCGACCGCGCGGCGTCAAGTCGGGGCTACCGGCCCGTGAGCCGGCGGCGCGGGACGAGCGGGTTGCGCGGCTCGCCTCCGCAGTACGCGCTGCCCATGACGGCGGCTGGCTCCCAGGCCGAGCCGAGGCCACCGGGCAGGGTCACCTCGTGGCGGACCGCGGCGACAGTGACCGGCGTCACCCGGTGCGCTCGCCGAAGAGCGCCCGGCCCACCCGCACCCAGTCGGCGCCCTCCTCGATCGCCACCTCGAAGTCCTCGCTCATGCCCATGGACAGCTCGAGGCGCCCGAGGCCGAGCCCCGCTGCCAGGCGCTCCGCGAGCTCCCGCAGGCGTGCGAAGTGGGGCCGCGACCGCTCCGGGTCCGGGTCGTAGGGCGGGATGCACATGAGCCCGCCGAGGCGCAGGTGCGGGCAGCCGGAGAGCACGTGCTCCGCGAGGTCCCGGGTCTGGCCTGGAAGCACACCGCTCTTCTGGGGCTCGCCGCCGATGTTGACCTCGATGAAGACCGGCAGCACGCGGCCATCCGGCGCCAGCAGGAGCTCGAGGCGGTCGGCAATCTCGAGACGGTCCACCGACTCGATGCAGTCGAAGGTGTCGAGGGCCAGGCGCGCCTTGTTGCGCTGCAGCGGCCCAAGCAGATGCCAAGGGGTGCCAGCCGGCACGAGCGGCCGCTTGGCCGCCGCCTCCTGCACCCGGTTCTCCCCGATGGCGTCGACCCCCAGGGCGAGGATCGCGGCAACCGCCTCGGCGGGCTGGGTCTTCGACACCGCCACCAGCCGCACACGGGCGCTGTCCCGCCCCACCCGCGCGCACGCCCCCGCCATCCGCTCCCGCACCTCCCGGAGGGTCTCTGCGACGGTCATCGCCGGGGACTCCGGTCGGTCGAAGGTCGAAGGTCGAACCTCGAGTGCTCCCCATCACCTGCAGGCCACGAGCTGTCCCCGGACCCCGGACCCCGGACCCCGGACCCCGTCTGTCGGACCCCGGACCCCGGCCGTCGGACCCCGGACCCCGGACCCCGGACCCCGATCCTCACCCCACTCCCTCCGGTACCGGCCGCGTCGAGCTGCGCGTGTCCATGGCGCGGTTGGCGAGGGTGTCGGCCCGCTTGTTGGCCGCCCGGACGACGTGGGTGACGGAGCACCGCGCGAACCGCCGTGCCAGCCCCTTGGCTCGCGCCCACAACGGCTGCAGGTGCTCGGCCCGGACCTTGTAGGCGCCTGAAAGTTGCTTGACCAGCAGCTCGGAGTCGGACCTCACGACCAGCTCCTCGACCCCCAGCTCGAGCGCCCGCTCCATCGCGCCCAGCAACCCGGCGTACTCGGCCACGTTGTTGGTGGTGCGCCCGAGGAAGATGAAGTGCTCCTCGACGACATCGCCGACCTTGAGAACGAACCCGCAGCCGGCCTCGCCCGGGTTGCCCCGCGAGCCGCCGTCCACGGACGCGGTCGCTCGCATCACGGCAGCTTGGGGAGCTGCTCGGGGTCGTAGAGGACGCGCCGGCAGGAGTCGCAGGTCTGCAGCTCCTCCATGGAGCGGACGAGCTGCACCAGGGAGGGGCGGAGATCCGCGTGACAGGACGAGCAGGCGTGTCCGTCGAGCGGCACCACCGCGTGGGGCTTGCGGGAGGTCCAGAGCTTCTTGAACTGCGACATGGCGGGCTCCCCGAGCTCGCGCTGGAGCCGCCGCAGCTCACGCTCCACGTCGCCCAGCTCCGCCTCGCCGGCCTGGCGCGCCACGCCCCACGCTTCCTCGGCGGCCTCGCGCGCCGCCTTCTCCTCGGGGGTCTCCACCTCCAGCTCCGCGAGCTTGGCCTCGGCCTCGTCCAGCTTGCGCCGGACCTCGGTGAGGCGGTCCTTCTTGGGGGTGAGACGGCTCTCGACACGGCTCTCGACGTGATCCAGCTCGGAGACCACCGCGGTGAGCTGGCGCATGTTGGTGACCTGGGCCTTCTGCCGCCGGAAGTGCTCGCGCTCCTCCTGGAGGGCCGCGATCTCCGCCTCCAGCGCCACCTGCTCGGCCAGCAGCGCCTCGCGCGCCCTGCCGTGCTCCTGCTGGGCACCCTGGCGCTCGTCATGGAGGGCCCGCAGCCTCGCCAGCTCCTCGGGCGGGAGGTCCCGCTGCCGGACGAGGGCCGCCCGCCGCGTCAGCAGTTGCTGCAACGCCACAAATCCGGCCAGCTTGTGCCGAACACTCACAGCGCTCCTCCTTCAAGGACCAGCGGGAGGCGGGCTGGTATCCCAGCCGCCCCGACGCACCTCACGTCTGGTGGGTCCACCAGGATTCGAACCTGGGACCAACCGGTTATGAGCCGGCAGCTCTAACCGCTGAGCTATGGACCCAGCGCCGCGAATTCTATCACCCACCGGGGGAACCCGCCGCCCGCCCGGTCGAAGATCCTCCCCCGCCCGCCCGCCCGGTCGAAAGTCGAATGTCGAGAGTCTTCCCCCGCCCACCCGGTCGAGAGTTGAGAGTCGAGAGTTGAGAGGCTCCCCCACCCACCCGGGGACGGAGGGTCACCGACCGGCCACTACACTGCGGCGCGGGGGGCGAGGCGGACGGATAGGGCGCGCACCTGCAGGCCGAGCCGGCGGCGGTCGAGGCTGCTGCCCCCCTCGGCGGGGACGCTCGTCCGGCTCGTCGAGATCTCGAGCTCGTTGTCCCGGTCCCGGTGGAGCCGGGGGGCCGGAATGACGGCGGTGTGGCGCAGCACGCGATCCTCGACGCGCATCGTCTCGAGCATCGACCCGTTCACGGCGAGGCTGACCTGCGGAGCCTGGTCAGGCGCCCACGCCGGCAGCACCGCCTCGAGCTCGAGGCGAAGGTCGGCCCTGGCTGGCTGGACGTGCACCGTTCCCCGCTCGCCCATCCAGCGGAAGGAACTCCCGTCGGAGGTCCGCTCCTCGGGGAAGAAGCCCGTTCCGAACCGGATGCAGGCCTCGCGCATCGGCCCCCACGACACCCGCAGGTAGCGCCCTCGCCCCACCTGCCAGAGTGCCGGATGCTGCGGCCACGAGACGACCCGGCCCTCTGGAACCGCCAGCCCATAAGTCCACGTGCCCACGTCGAGCGGCATGGAGCACAGGTCCTCGGGCGTGCGCACCGACACCAGCTCCGCACCGGCGAAGAAAGCATGGGCGTGCATGCGCAGCGCCGACTGGAAGACGACCCGTGCCGGCACGCCGCCGGCCTCTGCCCGGATCGCGTCCGCCGCGGCCACCGGAGGTGACGCCTGGCGGTGCACGAGCCACACAGCGGGAGCGATGACAACAGCCATCGCGATGGCGAGCAGGGGCGCGGTGACCGGCCACCGCTCCAGCCGCAGCGCCTGGTCCACGCGCTCCCCGCCCAGCGCGATCAGCAACGCAATCAGCGGCAGGTAGGGCAGCGCATACCGGCCGGCCGTGGCGGGGTCGAGGAGGGTCCAGGTGAGGATCGCGGTCGGCAGGAAGAGGGCGATCGGCACCAGCGCACAGGTCCTGCCGAGCTGCCGCGCCAGGCCGACCACGCCCAGGGCGGCCAGCCCGAGGACGATCACGGCGAGGACGGGCGACCCCCAGATGTCCACGAAAGCCCGTCTGGCCATCGCGCCCACCGCCCAGTGGTGCGCCGCCAGGGAGTCCTGCTCGAGGACGAACGCGGTCTGGTACCGGGTCCACCTCCAGACCGGGGCCACGCTCCCGGCGGCGAGGACGATGGGCAGGAGATAGCAGGTGCCGACGCTGGCGACCGCGGTCGCACCCAGGGCCAGGCATCGACGCCACCCTCCAGGCCAGGCCGCGAGAACGAGGCCGATCGCCGCGGGGAGGGTCGCCTGGGGACGTATCGCAAACGCGACTCCGAAGACCGCCGCCGCCACCAGGGCGACCCGCACGTCGCGCCGGCCGCGTAGCGCCAGCCACACCGCACCCAGCCCGGCCGCGAGGCCGGCCGGGTCGGACAGCGGCACCCCGGCGTGCAGCCACACCGCCGGGAAGAAGGCGAGCAGGCATGCGGCCGAGGCGGACTGACTGCGCGCCAGGCCCAGCTCCCGCGCCACGAGGAAGAGAAGGCCCGGCGCCAGGGTGCTGGCGAGCACGCTCACCCAGGTCAGCGCCGCGTGCGGGTCGCCCACCAGCAGGCGCATCGCCCTGCCCAGCAGCACGAACCCCGGGTAGAACGGCGGGTGCGGCACCTGGGACTGGGGCGCGAAGGTGTCGAGGGCGAGGCGGAAGACGAGGTCATCCCACTCCCACGGCGTGAGCTGGCGCGCCGCCACCCGCGTCCCCACCAGCACCAGCACGCCGACGCCCACCCCCAGCGCCCACCACACCCTCGTGCCGCGCCCCCGTGCGGTGCCTGCTTCTTCAGTCACAGGCGGTGATGCTACCACCGGGGCTGTGTGATCGGTGCTCGGTGATCGGAGGTCGCAAACCTCTGAACACTGACCACCGACCACTGATCACCAGGTGGGAGGGGGGTCAGCCAATCATGTCGAGGTAGGGCTTGAGCAGGCGCGCCCGCGTCGGGTGGCGGAGCTTGCGCAGCGCCTTCGACTCGATCTGGCGGATGCGCTCGCGGGTGACGTTGAACGCCTTGCCGACCTCCTCGAGGGTGTGCTCGGTGCCGTCGCCAATGCCGAAGCGGCGGCGCAGCACCTCGGCCTCGCGCGGCGTGAGGGTGCGCAGCACGTGGTCGGCCTGGTTCTTCAGCGACGCGGCGATCACGGCGTCGATCGGCGAGATCGCCGAGCGGTCCTCCACGAAGTCGCCGAGGTGGGAGTCCTCCTCCTCGCCGATGGGGGTCTCGAGCGAGATCGGCTCCTGGGCGATCTTCATGATCTTGCGGACCTTGGCGACCGGGATCTCCATCTTCTCGGCCACCTCCTCGGCGGTCGGCTCGCGCCCCAGCTCCTGCACGAGCTGGCGCTGGGTGCGGGTGAGCTTGTTGATCGTCTCGATCATGTGCACCGGGATGCGGATGGTACGCGCCTGGTCGGCGATGGCGCGGGTGATGGCCTGGCGGATCCACCAGGTGGCGTAGGTGGAGAACTTGTAGCCGCGGCGGTACTCGAACTTGTCCACCGCCTTCATCAGGCCGATGTTGCCCTCCTGGATGAGG